>JAGQIK010000563.1 GCA_020431405.1 Myxococcales bacterium | reverse complement strand
GTCGTCGGTCTTCTTGGAGGAGTCGCGCTCGCTCGCCATCTGCTCCAGCTCACGCTTCAGCGCGTCGAAGGCGCAGGCGATCGGGTTGCTGGCGGAGGCGGAAGCGGGGCGCGCGAGGTTGCTCGCGGAGGATGGCGCGGCGTTGGTTGTCGGCGCAACTTTCTCCGCGGCGGGCTTCTGGGGCGTGGCCTCGGCGGGCTTGGCGGGGATCGGCGGCGCGGGTCGACGCGGATTCACGAGCACGCTGTCAGACGCGGCGTTGCCGTTGGGGAGCTTCGCGCCCGGCACGGCGCCGGCCTTCAGGTTCGCGCCACCGGCGGCCGGGGCGGCAGGTTCGGCGGGCGGCTTCGGCGCACCACCCTTGCGGGCGTATCCGTTCGCGGGAGGCGGCGGATCGCCAGCGCGATCGGCGCGCACCGACGTGCGCGGAAAGCGGGGTCCGGGCGCGGCGTCGGCCTCGGTCGGGCGACGATTGCGGAGGTTCTCGATGTTGCCGGGTGTCGCGGCGGCGGCGGCGGCGGCCGGCGGCCTCCGCTCGCAGACGGCGCCTCGGCACCGGGCGCACTCATCTCGGCGCCCGGTCCGTCCTCCACGTGCAGGATGAAGTCGCCGATGTAGATCTTGTCGGTGCTCTTGATGACCAGCGGGCTGGTGATCTTGCGACCGTTGACGTACGTGCCGTTGGTGCTCTTGAGGTCGACGATGATGAACTTGCCGTCCTTGCGCACCACGCGCGAGTGACGCTTGGAGACGTTGCCCTTGGGCAGGATGATGTCGTTGCCCTGGACGCGTCCGATGTTGACCTCGGACTTGTCGAACTCGAGGCGCCGCTGCTCGCCGCCCTTTTCGGTGATCACTACCGTGAACATTGCGCCTCCAGCGTGCGCCGCGATCTTCGCCGCTTCACGCTCAGGTCTGTATTAGGCAGCCCGACGACTCCCAGCCTGCCTTCGCACCGCGTCGCGTGCGCAGCGATCGTCTCTCGCCACGTGTGGCTAGTCAAAAACTTGCCAGCCAACTTCGTCTTCGTAGGCCCGGTAGAGCTTCTGGATGTTGCGAATGGTCTTCTGCACCCACGGATGCTTGGGCGAGACGACCTTCGGCGTTACGAAGACGACGAGCGTCGTCTTCTGCTCCTGAAACTCACGTGATTTGAACAATTCGCCGATGATCGGGATGTGGCCGAGGAACGGCCACTTCGCCACCGACTTCTCTTCGGTGTTGGTGAACAAGCCGCTGAGCACGATCGACGCGCCGTCCTTGACCGAGACCGACGTCTTGAAGCGACGCGTGCGGAAGCCCGGCACGTTGAGCACGGCGAGGCTGCGATCGGGCTCGCTGACCTCGGCGAATATGTCGGTCTGCACGTTGCCGAGGCTGTCGGCGACCGGCGCGACCTTGAGCTTGATGCCGAACGGCTTGAAGTCGATGTTCACCGCGTTGTTGTTGATGACGACGATCGGCACCTCGCCACCGACTAGAAACTCGGCCTTCTTGCCCGATCCGCACACCAGCTTGGGTTGCGCGAGCAGACGAGCGGAGCCGGTGGAGAAGAGCAGATTGACGGCCGCCTGGCTGACGGTGATCGGCGAGGCGAGCTGGATCTGAATCTGCTGGCCACCGGGCGGGCTGATCGGGATCTGGCCGGTGAACTGCCCCTGACCGTCGACGGCGAACGTCGATGGCCACTGGATCCCGATGCGCTTGAGACCGCGCTTGCGCATCTCGACGAACTGCACGTCGATCAGGATCTGCTTGCCGCCGCCGATCTTGACCAGGTTCTCGACGTTGAGGCCGTAGCTGCGCAGAAGCGCTTTGACCTTGGCGTCCTCGGCCTTGGAGTCGACCGAGCCTTCGAGGAAGATCGTGCCGCCCACCAGCCGCGCGCGCACTTGCGACAGGCCGCTGCGCTGGAAGATCTGGTTGACCTGCTCCACCGCGGACGGTTTGAAGCGCACGAGGTTGCGCACCTTGTTGCCGAACAGACGCACTGCGCGCTGCGCGCGGCCGTAGTCGTCGGCGGTCAGCGCCGAGCCGCTGAGCACGATCGTGTCGCCGATCAAGCGCGGATAGATGCCTTCGATGCGCCCGAGGAACGCGCGCACCTGCTTGAAGACGCGGCCCACCTCGACCTTGCTAACGATGACGGTGAACTTGTAGCGCCGGCGCGACGTCGTCACGAGCAGCTCGGTGCTGCCCGCGCCAACGCCCACGATCGTCGCGCCGCGCGTCGAGTAGTTGGCGACGTCGGCGACGCTCGGGTTGAGCACCTGCACCTTGGTGATCGTGCCGCGCACCCGCACGGCCTCTGACTGTCCAACGGTAAGTCGGATCGTGCGCCGTTGTGCGTGGGCTGGCGCAGCGCTGCACAGCAGCGCGATCAACGCCGTCAGAAGGTGTAGTGACCTTGTCCGCATGCGACGAAAAACCTACAGAAAACTTAAAGTTCGGTCAAGATTTGAGGGGATGCGCGTCAGGGGATCCGCAGGGCCGGGAAGTACTTGATCGCGGCGGCCCAGCTCGCGCCGACCAGGATCGCCAGCGCGTAGGGAATGCGGTGCAGCTCTACGTCACGCTTCTCGCGCTTGACCACGCCGCGCGTGACGCGTCCGATGTTGCCCAGCACCTTGCCCAGGCTGCCCCGAACGAGCGCATAGATCACGGCGAGCACGCCGCCGGCGATCGCGACGTAGGCCAGTGCCCACATCGCCCACGGGAAGCCGAGCAGCGCGCCGACGGCGGTCATCAGCTTGACGTCACCCATGCCGACGAAGCGCACGGCGCCGAGGATGCCGAACACGACGAGCAACAGGAGGGCGCCGGCGATGGCAGAGACGAGGCCGATCTTGAAGCCGGCGCCGCCGCGCGCGATGCCGAGCAGCAGCGGGTTGAGCACGAGGCCCGCGACGATGCCGCTAAAGGTGAGCCAGTTGGGGATGCGGAAGGCGCGAACATCGGTGACGGCTGCGATGGCGCACATCACCACGCAGGTCACGTCGGGGATCAGGACGGGATAGAGCGTGCCTACTGGTTGGAGCCCTTGTTGTCCTCGGCAAACGACTTGAGGGTCTTGCTCTTGGTGTGCGACGTACGCGCCTTCTCGGTGCCCACCTTGACCTTGGTCTCGCCGGCGAGGGCGTTGGTGGCTCCCGCGAAGAGGTCGCGGATGTTGTCGCCGAAAATCGTCACCACGCCGATGGCGGCGATGGCGATGAGCGCGACGATGATGATGTACTCCGTCATGCCCTGACCGCTCTCGTCGCGGCGCAGGCGCTTAAGAAGGGCTCGCATTCGTGCTCCTTGGGCGTGTACTGATTATACGACGTGGGAACCACGTCACTATCGGTCAACGGGCGGATAGGCCTCGTTGACGCTGCTGCGAGTGCGTTGTTAAAAGCGCTGGGCGTGCAGGCCGCGGTCGAAGCAAGCGTAGAAACAACATGAACAAATACACCGCAAGTGCTCTTATTCTAACGCTATTGGCTAGCCCCGCAGCGCGGGCGCGCCCCAAGCTGTACGTCGAGATCGGGGGCGTCAAGGCGGCCGCCAAGTGCGGCCTGCGCAAGAAGGCGCTCGAGACGCTGACCAAGGAGTTCAGCGCCAGCAACAAGGTCACGCTCGATATCGGCAAGCCTGCCCCCAAGGGCAAGGCGCTCGCAAAGGTGCTCAAGAAGCGGCGCCTCAAGGGCTACCGCGTGCAGCTGCGCATCACCAAGTGCGGCACCGAGGTGCACCCGCCGCCCAAGGGCAAGGTCTACCGCGTGCTGATGGCGAGCGTATCGGTGGCGGTGGACGCCGAAAAGCTGCCAAGCGATCAGATGGCCCTCGCCGGTCAGGGCAGCGCCTCGGTGGGGACCGAGATATCGACCGTGAAGGAAAAAGAGAAGCGCCAGCTGCTCGGCGAAGCGATGGTCGCCGCGACGAAGCAAGCGGTCGGCAAGTCGATCGCGACGCTGCTGGGAGGCAAGACCAAGAAGCGCCGGCGCCGCCGGCGCAAGCGCCGGCGCAAGTAAGCAGCTCGTCCGATGCGCTCGCCCTGCCCTGCTCCGCGCGCCCCGCGCGCACCGCTCGCCTCGCTGCTGCTGACGCTGCTGCTGCTGCTGACGCTGCTGTCCGCGAGCCTCGTCGCGCCGCGGGTGGCGCGCGCGCGCGGCAAGTTCCCGCGCTTCATTCGCGGCATGGCCCTCGGCCACCACACCGCGCCGCGCGCCAGCGACGTCGATCGCGCGCTGCGCGAGCTCAAGGCGCTCGGCGTGGGCTTCGTCTCGATCGTCACGTCGTGGTCGTCAGCGGACGTTCGCTCGACGACGATCCAGCGCCGCGCCGGCCATACGCCGAGCGACGCCACGCTTTCGCGCATGATCCGCCAGGCGCGCGGCCATGGCATCAAGGTGATGCTCTTTCCGATCATCGACGTGCGGCGGCGGCGCCCGCTCGAGTGGCGCGGCACGATCAAGCCCACCAGCTGGACCGCGTGGTGGAAGAGCTACCAGCGCTTCATCCTGCACCACGCGCGGCTCGCTCAGCGCGCACGCGCCGAGATCCTGTGCATCGGATCAGAGCTCGTCACCACCGAGAAAATGCGCGGTCGATGGGCTAAGCTGATCAAACAGATCCGACGCGTCTATCGTGGCAAGCTGCTCTACTCGGCCAACTGGGACCACTACGACCCAGTGTCGTTCTGGGATCTCATCGACCTGGTGGGACTCACGGCGTACTACAGCCTCGCGCAGCGCCGCGACGCCAAGGTGCCCGAGATGGTGCAGGCCTGGGGGCGCGCCAAGAAGAAGTTGGTCAGCTGGGCGCGACGCAAGAAGCGGCGCCTCGTGTTCACCGAGGTCGGCTACCCCAGCCTCGACGGGGGCGCGGTAAGCCCGTGGGACTACACGCAGGGCACCAGCGTAGACCTCGACGAGCAGCGGCGCGCGTTCCAGGCCTTCGTCAAGGCGTGGGACAAGGTGCCGGAGCTGCAGGGCGTGTTCTTCTGGGACTGGTACGGCGGCGGCGGACCCAAGGACAAGAGCTACACGCCGCGTGGCAAGCCCGCGGCCAAGGTCATCGAGGCCTGGTACAAGCGCCTGGCCGCGGCCGAGAAGCGCTGAGCCGCACGCCGGCTGAGCCATCAGCGCAAACGAAGTGTCACACCACGCTGGCGACAAAGCACCCCACGCGCGGGGGCAGATCCCGCCAGAAACCCAACAGTTTCCAGACGGTTAGATCCACTCAGGGCGGCATGAACGTTGCTCTGTTTTGGACCGTGGGGTTCGTGCATCCGCGCGCCTGGAGGCGCCTGCTTACTTTGCTCATGATTTTCATGAGTTGGAGCAGTGTCGCCTTCGCTCAAACCAAAGCCCCAGAGGCCATCTCCCCCAACGTAGCCCCCAAGCTGAGGGTTCCGGCCAACATCCAGTACGTGCCGGGCGAGATCGTCGTGCGATTCCGCGAGGGTAGCGTTCCGAAAGAGGCAACCCTGGCGGACCCGACCTTCTTCAAGACGCCCGGCATGCGCGTCATCGGCGGCCACGCCATCACCAAAGACACGCGCGTGCTGCGGCTGGCCGAGCGCACGACGGCGGCGACCCAGCGCGCCATCGCCGAGCTGACCAAGCGCGGCGACGTGCTCTACGCGCAGCCCAACTACCTGCGCAAGATGTTCCGCAAGCCCAACGACGAGCACTGGCCGCTGCAGTGGGGCATGCAGAAGGTCCAGATGGAAGGCGCCTGGGAGCACACGACGGGCAACGCCGCCATCGTCGTCGCGATCGTCGACACGGGCATCAAGAAGGACCATCCCGACCTCGCTGGCCGCCTGCTGCCAGGCTACGACTTCATCCAGGACACGACGCGCTCGGGCGACGGCAACGGCTGGGATCCGGATCCCGATGACGCGGGCAACAACACCGGATCGAGCTCGGCGTTTCACGGCACCCACGTCGCCGGCATCATCGGCGCGCGCGGCGACAACGGGACCGGCGTCGCGGGCGCCGACTGGGCCTGCAGGCTGCTGCCGGTGCGCGCGCTGGGCGTCGACGGCGGCACCGGCGCCGACGCCGACATCGCCGCGGCGATCCGCTGGGCCGCTGGCCTGACCGTGCAAGGCGCGCCAGCCAATCCCAACCCGGCGCGCATCATCAACCTCAGCTTCGGCGGTCCGGGCGAAGGGCCCGTGCTCACCGACGCGATCAAAGCGGCGCTGCAAAAGGGCGTGATCGTCGTGGCGGCGGCCGGCAATCAGGGCGGCAGCGTCGACAACGTCTACCCCGCGGCGACGCCTGGCGTGATCACCGTCGGCGCGCTCGACTACCAAGGCCAGCGTGCGAGCTACTCCAACTACGGCGGCGCGGTCGACATCATGGCACCCGGCGGAGCGCTCTCGCAGCAGCTGCCGATCACACACCAGGGCAAGAGCAACTGGGAGGCCGGCATCGTCTCGACGATGTACTACTCGCCGGGCACCAACAACGGCCAGACGTGGGGCTATCACCTGCTCGAGGGCACGTCGCAGGCGGCGCCGCTGGTGGCGGGCGTCGTAGCTTTGATGCTCGCGCGCAACCCGTCGCTGACGGCGACGCAGACGCTCGGCGTGCTGCGCGGCACGGCCGACTCCACGGCGACGTGCCCGCAAGGGTGCGGCGCGGGCATGTTGCGCGCGGACGCCGCGGTGGGCAACGCGCACAACCCGTCGGGCAACCAGCAGCCGGGAGGCACCGGGCTGCAGTTCGGCGCGTCCTGCTCGATCGACGCGCAGTGCAACAGCAAGACGTGCCGCGAGGTGCAGGGCCTCGGACGCATCTGCACCAACTTCTGCAGCACGGCGGCGCAGTGCCCGAGCGGAGAGTGCCGCCTCGGAATGTGCACGCCCGGCGCCAACACGCCGCAGAACAACAACCCCGGCGCCAACACCGGCGGCACGACGACGATCTACGGCACGTCCGGCTGCGCGATGGCGCGCGGTGCACGGGCCGACGCCACGCTGGCGCTGGTGCTGATGCTGCTGCCGCTGCTCGCGCTGCTGTGGAGCCGTCGGCGCCGCCGGCGCTGAGCCCTCTGCCGAGCTCCCGCTAGCCGCCACCTTCGCGGGCCGCCACCTTCGCGGGCCCTTTGGTGTATAGACGTAGGGGTGCAGGTGGCGATCAGAGGCATCGGAGTTGTCAGCGCGCTCGGCGAAGGCCGCGAGGCGCTCTCGCACGCGCTGCGCTCGGCGAGCTGCGGCGTCACGCGACACGAGCGCTTCGCCGGCGCGCCCTTCACCTCGGCCTTTGCCGGCGCAGCGGGCATCACGCCGCGCGAGGACGTCGCGCGCGACGTGCAGCTGGCGCGAGAGGCGGCAGCGCGCTGCATCGCTGACGCGGGCGTCGAGCACACCGCGCTGCGTGACGTCGCGGTGGTGCTCGGCGTGGGCGCCGGCGGCGGCGGCGAGCCGATCGAGCTGCGCGATCCGCCGGTGGGCGCGCGGCTTCTCGGCGAGCGACCGGCGCGCGTCACCGACATCGTGGCCGACGAGCTCGGCTTCGACGGCCCGCGCCTCTCGTTGATGACGGCGTGCTCGTCGAGCGCGACGGCCCTCGGTGTGGCCCTCGATCTGTTGCGCAGCGGCCGCGCGCGCTGGGCGCTGGCCGGCGGCGTGGAGCCGCTCTCGCGCCTGACCTATGGCGGGTTCTCGGCGCTGCGCGCGCTCGACCCAGCTCCCTGTCGGCCCTTCGACCGCACGCGCGCGGGGCTCAACCTCGGCGAGGCCGCGGCGATGATGCTGCTCGAGCGCGCCGACGTCTTGGCGCCCGACGATCTCGCGCTGCTCGGCTACGGCACCAGCGCCGACGCACATCACATGACCGCGCCGCATCCTGAAGGTCGCGGCGCAGCGGCCGCGATGAGCGCTGCGCTGCGCGACGCGGGCCTCGCCCCCGCGCAGGTCGACTACGTCAACGCACATGGCACCGCCACGCAGCGCGGCGACGCTGCCGAAGCCGCCGCGCTGCGCACGGTCTTCGGTGATCACCCAGTGGTCGTGAGCTCGACCAAGGGTGCCACGGGGCACACGCTCGGCGCCGCCGGCGCGCTCGAGTGCAGCATCTGTGCGGTTGCTCTGCGCGAGGGCTTCTTTCCGCCGACGGTCGGGCTCGAGTCGCTCGATGCGTGCGCCGATGGGCTCGACATCGTGCGTGGCGCCGCCCGCGAGGGTGCGCCGCGCGTAGCGCTGTCGAACTCTTTTGCCTTCGGCGGCACCAACACGAGCGTGGTGCTCGGGGCGTGGTCATGAACGACTGGCTGCTCATCGCGCTGGGCGCGAGCGGCTGGGCCATCGCGCTGATCGGCTTCGCGGTCAGCTCGCAGCGCCAGCGCCGCGAGAAGCTGCGCCGCGCCCTCGAGCTGCGCGCGCGGCTGCGCCCCTATCTGCTGCGGCGCACCGCCGAAGCCGGCCTGCCCCCGCGCGAGACCGCCGGCACCAGCGCCGACGAGATCCTCGACGAGCTCGTCGAGCTCGCCACGGCGCTGCAGCGCCACGAGCGCGGCGAGAGCGAGCACGCCGCAGAGGCCGACACCATGAGCATGGCGGTGTCGGACACGCTGCCAGCCGACAGCGGCAGCGGGCAGCGCGCCGACTTACTCAAGGAATAGACGCTAGCGAAGCCGAACCGCGCCGCGAAGCGGCGCCAACTCGCTGGCCGCGGAGCAGCCGTCCGCGGCGAGTAGTTACGGGAGGAAGTTCTTGATCAGCTTCGTCGCCTGTTTGGGGCGGATGAAGACTGTGAACGTCTTGTCGACGTTGAACTTCGCGTTGCGCAACCGCACGCGGTGCTTGCCCGAGGGCAGCGGGATGCGCAGCTGCGGCGTGAAGAGGCCGGTGTCGCGCCCGTCGATGGAGATCGACGTCGAGGGCCGCGAGGCGATGCGCAGCGTGCCGATGCCGGTGATCAACTTCTTGGCCGGCGGCTTCTTGATCGGCGGCTTCTTGACGATCACCGGCGGCTTTTTGATCGGCGGCTTCTTGACGATCACCGGCGGCTTCTTGATCGTCGTCTTGGTCGGCGGTTTGTTGATCGGCGGCTTGCTGCTGCGGCCTTTGCGCTCCAGCTTGGCCTTGATCTCGACGGGCTGATCGCCGTCGAAGCGCACGTCGGTCTGCCACTCGTCGTAGCCGTCGCGCTTGACGACCACCTGGTAGCTGTTCTTCGGGTTGAGCTTGACGTCGATGGGCGTACGGCCGAGGCGCTCGCGGTTGCCGTCGCGCACGACGTAGGCCTCGCCGTTGGGCTCGCTGGTGATCTTCACCGCGACCTCGAGCGGCAGCAGCTTGAACGACAGCTTGAGCGTCTGGTCGGGCTTGATGTCGAACTCGTGGATCAGCGGGTGGTACTTGTCGCCGCGCCGCACCTCGAGCCGATGCCGGCCCGGCGCGATCTGCGTGATCTTCATCGGCGTCTTGCCCTTGAGCGAGCGCCCATCGAGCGAGGCCACGCCGCCGCCTGGCTTGGTGCGAAGCTCGATGCTCGCGGTGGCGAGGATGTCGAGCTGCGGTGTGAGGCTGGTCGTGACGCCGGGTTTGACCTCGATGGTCTTCTCCCAGTTCTCGTAGCCCTTCTTGCGCACCGAGATGATGTAGTAGGCCGGGTGCAGGTCCTTGACCGTCAGCGGCGTTTCGCCGGCCTGGAGCTTGCCGTCGACGTAGACCGACGCGCCGCTCGGCACGGCGCTGATCGCGATCGCGCCCGGCTGATTGCTGAAGATGAAGAAGTACCAGAGCGCGGCGCCGCAGATGCCCAGCACGAGCAGCGAGACGATGATGAACAGTGGCGCGCGCGACTTGCGGCGCGGCGGCGCGGTGCGCGTGGGCGGCGCGACGAGCGCTTCGCCGCTGGGCGCGGGCGCCAGCGCCGGCATCCGCGGCATCGACATGCCCGGCGTGTAGTCTGCGGTCTGGCCGAGCGCAGGTGACGTCAGCGCCGCGTTGGACGGATCGCCGCGGGCCATCAGCCCGCCGCCACCGCCGCCGGTGCTGACCGTCGCGAGCCCCCCACCTCCCATCGACGCGCCGCCCGCCGACGCGACCTCCATCGGCATCGGGACTACGTCGTCGGCGTTGGGCCCTGGCTTGTCGTAGATCTGGGTCTCGACCTCTTCGTCGTCCCAGCTTAGGCCGCCGCCGGCGGGACGTTGCGACGCCGTCGGGACGATCGACGGATCGCTGCCGTCGGGAAAGTCGACCGAGCGCGCTTGGCGCGGCAGCGACAGCTCGTCACTGTGGCCACCCGTGTGGCCGTTCCCGCCCATGGGCTGCGGCGGGGGCGGCGGCGTGTACGTCGCGTGGCTCGCCGTGCCGGGCACCGGCGGCGGAGGTGGCGACGTCTGCACCGACGCGGTGACGGCCGCCTGCACGGGACCGCTGTTTTCGGCCTCCACCGGCTCGGGCACCGGCATCTGGCGATAGGCCTCGAGCTTTTTGCTCTCGTCCTCGATCTCGCGCGCGAAGGTCTGCTTCTGCCAGCTCGCCAGGTCCTTGCGCGAGTAGAACTCGCCGGACGAGTACATATAGGCCTGCAGATCGTCGTGCAGGTCGATGGCGTTCTGGTAGCGGTCCTCGACGTCCTTGGCGAGCGCCTTGAGCACGATCTGCTCGAGCTCCTCGCCGATCTTTCGGTTGTATGTGCTGGGCGGCAGGATCTCGACGTTGCGCACCTTCTCGAGCGTCGAGAAGTCGCTCTCGCCGAGGAATAGCCGCTCGCCGGTGAGCAGCTCGTAGAGCACGATGCCCACCGAGAAGATGTCGGAGCGGCGATCGAGCGGCAGGCCGCGCACCTGCTCCGGCGACATGTAGCCGAACTTGCCCTTGAGGATGCCGGCCTGCGTCTTGGACGCCTTGCCGGCGGCCTTGGCGATGCCGAAGTCGACTAGCTTGACCTCGCCCTCGTAGCTGATCAGCACGTTCTGCGGCGAGACGTCGCGGTGCACCAGGTGCATCTCGGATCCCGACGAGTCGCGCTTGTTGTGCGCGTAGTCGAGACCCTCGCAGACCTTCATGATGATGAAGCAGGCCTGCGGGATCGGCATCGGCTGGCTGAGCGAGCGGCAGCGATCGAAGATCGCGCGCAGGTCCTTGCCGTGGATGTACTCCAGCGCGATGAAGTAGCTGTCGTCGACTTTGCCGAGGTCGAAGATCTGGGCGATGTTGGCGTGGTTGAGCTGGACGGCGATCTTCGCTTCATCGATGAACATCTCGATGAATTCTTCGTCCTCCGCGATGTTGGGCAGAATGCGCTTGACGGCGAGAAGCCGCTCGAATCCCTCCACGCCATACGCTTTGGCGCGAAACACCTCCGCCATGCCGCCGACGTTGATACGTTCGAGCAGGTAGTATTTGCCGAATGGGATCGGCCGCTTCACACCCAAGGTCCTCTACGTCAGTGCCCTACGTTTCGACGGTCACTGGGCCGGCACTGACTCGGCCGCGCACGCACTACGGTACCCTCCGGATCCGCCACTCGGCGGCCGGCAACAAAGCAGTATAGCAGTCGGCCCCGGCCGTCAATAACATTGATCTTTTGCCGCTCCGCGAGGGAGCTCGCAGCGCCCTTTTTCAGCGCATCGAGAGCGCCTCGGCAGGCTGCATACGCGCGGCCCTACCCGCCGGCACGAGCGCCCCCAGCACGCAGAAGGCGACGCCGAAGCCCAACGCCGCGGCGACCAGCCCGGGCGAAAAGGCGAAGTAGGTCTCCGGCTTGAAAGG
>JAGQIK010000562.1 GCA_020431405.1 Myxococcales bacterium | reverse complement strand
TGCCGGCCTTGTGCCAGGCGATGTCGTCGATGCCCGGTCCGAGGGTCTTGAGGTGATCGAGCCCGACCGCACCGATCACTGCTACGCGCGTGTCGAGCACGTTCGTGATGTCGTTGTGGCCGCCCACGCCGACCTCGACCACGCCGACGGCGACGGCCTCGCGTCGGTAGTGCTCGAGCGTGATCGCCACCGACGCCATGCCGTGCATCGGCACGTCAGCGCCGCGACAGGCCTCGGCGTGGGGGCGCACCCACTCGACGAGCGACGCCAGCTCGCGCCCGCTGGCGTAGCGCCCGCGCGCCCACAGCTTCTCGGTACAGACCTGCAGGTACGGCGTGACGTGCAGCCCGGTGCCGACGCCGTGGGCGTGAAGCAGCTCGGCGATCAGCGTGGCGGTGGAGCCCTTGCCCGAGGTGCCTCCCACGTGAACGGCGGGGAACGTGCGCTCGGGGTGGCCGAGGCGTGGCAGGAAGCGCAGCATGCGCAGGCGCCGCGAAAGCTGCGGTCCGACCAGGCGCGCGGCGCCATGCGGCCCGTCGAGGGCGTCGCTGTCGCGCGGCGCGAGCGAGGCGGCGAGCCGGATCAGCCCTTCGTTGAGATAGGCGTTGGCCGCTTCGTAGGCGCGGACCTCGTCACTCATCGCGCAGGTGACAGGTGGCGCACTGCGGCGCCGCCGCGCGCACGGAGGGACAGCGCGCGATCTTGGCGCCGGCGCGCGCGTCCTGCTTCGCGTCGTGACAGCGCACGCAGGCCAGCAGCGGTGACTTGGCTCGCAGCTCCGGGCAGCGGTGCTTGGCGCCCTTGGCGGCGGCGCCGGGTTGTTTGGCGTGGCAGCTGTCGCAGGGCGCGAGCTTGGCGCTGACCTTCGGTTGGGCCCAGTGCGCGCGCAGCGGCGCGGGCGTGGCGGCGATGGACAGCACGTAGCGCATCAGATCGGCGAGGGGCTTTGATTCGCTGAAGCGGCCGCGATAGGTGCGGTCGTTGAGGCTCCACATGGTCTTGTCGGCCGGCGGCTCGAGCAGCAGGCGCTGCAGCTTGGCCGCGCTGGGCATGGTGGCCTTGCGCAGGTCGGGGCCGACGCCCGGCGTGCGGCGGCCAGGGTAGTGGCAGCCGACGCAGTTGGTCTCGAGAAAGAGCTTCTGTCCGGCAACGAGCGCGGTGGTGGCGCGGTCGCCGATGATGTGACAGCTGGCGCATCCCGACGTGGCGAAGGCGCGCGGCAGCAGCGCGCGCGCGCTCGAGGCGGCGGGCGGCTCGTGCGCTGGGCGCTTGAGCTTGGCGCTGCCGTCGCCGCCGTGACACGGCGTGCAGCCGATGGCGGCCAGCGCGAGCTTCTTGCCGTCTTCGTGCCCGGCGATGGCGGGGTGCTTTCGCTTTTCGAAGCGGTGACAGGTGGGGCAGCGATCGGTGCCACCGGCGGCGTTTTTGACCTCGACCAGCGCGGGTCCGCGGGTCAGCAGATAGGCCGTCGAGGCGCCGCCAACCACGAGCACGATGATGATCGTCGCGAGCGTGCTGCTACGGCGCTTCTTGGGCGCCTCGGCGTCACTTTCGGCCGACCTGTTGGCCGACGCTGCGGGCTCGGGCGCGGTCGAAACTTGCTGCGCGCGCTGCGGCTTCTTCTTCTTTTTCTTTTTGCGAGAGGCCATGCGGCGCCAACGGCCCACAGTCTATCGGCGCGGGCGCGCTAAAGCGAGCGCAGGAACGAAAGCAGCGCCTCGCGATCGTCGGCGCCGAGCGCGAAGGCCGCGCGCTTGGCCGACTCGGCCTCGCCGCCGTGCGCCTCGATCGCCTCGACCAGCGTGCGCGCGCGCCCGTCGTGAAGATAGAACGCCTGGCCGCCGAGCACGTTGGGCACGCGGCCGAGCCCCCACAGCGGCGTGGTGCGCCACTCGCGCCCGTTGGCGTCACCCTCGGGGTAGTTGTCGGCGAGGGCAGGGCCCATGTCGTGCAGCAGCAGGTCCGAATAGAGGCGCACCGGCTTGTCGCTCAGCGCGGCGATGGGCGACGAACCGCTGCGCAGCTCGGGCACGTGGCACTTGGCGCAGCCGACCTGCGTGAAGAGCGTCGCGCCGCGCTGCACCTCGGCATCGCCGCTGTTCTGTTGCTCGGGCGGGCGCAGCGTACGCAGGTAGAACACCACGCTGGCGACCACGTCGCTCGAGACCTCGGGGTCGGGTGCGGCGTCGCCGCTCGGGCCGCCGACCAGCGGGTTATAGACGTCTCGCGAGATGGCGTCGGTGGTGAGGCCCATGTCGGCGTGGTACGCGCCGACGGTCTGGTCGAAGAGGGTGATCGCCGTCGCCTTGCGGCCGAAGCGTCCCAGCGCCTTGCCGCCGATGATCTCGTGGTGGTCGTAGAGCGGCGTGAAGAACTCGGGCACGGCGACATAGTTCGCACGGCCGCTGATGCCGTCGCCGTCGCGGTCGTCGGGGTCGGCGTTGGCGAGGATCGCCGTGTCGGGGATCGCCTCGATGAGGCCCAGCCCGACGACGATCGGTCCGCCGCGCACCGAGATGCCGGTGGCTTCGCGCGGAAGCACCTCGGGTACGTAGCCCGGCACGGCGCGGTCCTGCAGCTGCGGACCGCCGAGCGCGAGCAGGTTGTCGAAGCGCGGCGGGTCGTCGGGGTCGCCGCGCCCGAAGCGCGTCAGGTTCGTCGACGGATGGCCGCGGCCGTCGCCGGGGTGACACGACGCGCACGAGCGCTCGTTGAACACCGGGCCGAGCCCGGTGGCCGCCGTGAAGCGCTCGCTGAAGCGGTCGTCGCCGGCGAAGAACGTCTCGAGCTGCGTGCGCGAGAGGCCGGCGATAGGGCCGTCGAGGATCGCGTCTTCGTCGGGCGCGTCGGAAAAGAGCGTGCCGCAGCCAGCTAGCGCCAACGCCAGCGGCGCCGCCAGTGCGAGCAGCATCATCGGCAGTGTGAAACGTCGGCCCATCAGAAGTAGCTCGCTAGCCCGAGCTGGATCGCGCCGGCGCGCGCGCGGTTGCCCAGCGCGTCGGTGCTCCACTCGTGGTAGTAGACCAGGCGCAGCGACGTGGGCGGCGCCGGCCGCAGCGAGATGCCGAGCGACAGGCGCGTGGTCTCTTCTCCCAGCGCGCGGTCGCTCTGCTCCTGGGTGCCGACGTTGAGGTCGACGAAGTCGACGCGCGCCACGGCGAAGAGCCCCAGCTTGGGAAAGACGAGCACAGGGCGCTGCAGCAGCTTGACGACGGCTTCGCTGTAGAAGCCCCACTGCACCTCGGCGAACTCGGGCGCCAGCGTGGGCGGCACGTCTATCAACGCCAGCGCGGCCTCGCCGCGAATCGTCAGGCGGCGCCAGCGAAGCTCGTAGTCCAGCGCGAGGATCGTGATCACGTGGCGCGACGCGACGCGCTCGCCGCCTTCGCTGAGCTTGTTGTACACGCCGGCGTACATCGAGACGCCGAGGTCGAGCCCGAACGGCGACGACCAGCCGATGCGCCCGGTGACCGCAGGGCTGCTGTTCTCGTCGAATGCGAAGCGCTCGGGCGAGCGGCCGGCGGAGATGCGCGTGCCGTCGGCCGACAGCAGGCCGGCGCCGAGGCCGTTTACCAGGTAGGCCTCGTAGGTGAGCGTGTGGCGCCCGGGGTAGAGGAAGCCGAACAAGCCGACGCCGATCTCGGAGAACGTGGCCGGGATGATGCGCGTGGAGACCAGCGGGCGGTCGACGAGATCGTAGATCGGCGAGTCGTGCGCGACGTTGAAGCGGCCGAGAGGAACCAGCAGCACGCCGGCGCGCAGGTTGATCACGTGGTGAAAGCGAATGTCGACGAGCGCCGTCTCGAGGGCGATCTCCTCGGTGCCGTGCTCGAACTCGAGCTCCGACGTGAGGCGGATGAAGTCGGCGATGGCCGACGAGACGAAGATGTTGAAGCGGCGCGCTTCGAAGCCGAAGCTGTCGATGCCCTGCTCGCGCTGGTAGGCGCCGAGCATGTCGATGTAGCCGCCGATGGCGACGGCCTGGCCGACGCGCGTGAGGTAGGGGCGATCGAAGATGCCGCGGCGCACCAGCGAGGGGCCGAGCCAGCTCTTGCCGCCGCGCGCGGGTTGCTGTTGCGTGCTCGGCGCGCCGCCCTTGCCGAAAAGCAGGCGCCCGATGAGGCCGCGGCGTGCGCGCTCGGTGTCGTCGTCGTCGTCGGTGTTGGTGGTGTTGGTCGTGGGCTTGGACGTGGGTTGCGACGTGGGTGCGCCGTGCGCGGTGGGGGTGAGCAGGGCGAGCGCTAGGGCGAGGGCCGTGACCGTGGGCCGTGACCGTGACCGTGACCGTGGGGCGATCATGCGGGCACCTTGATGACGAGCGAGCTCCCTTCCTTATGGGTACGAAGCGTGAGGAGTGGCTCGGTGGCGGGGCCGGTGAGGACCTTGCCCTCGCGATCGAAGGTCGAGCCGTGGCAGGGGCAGTCGAGGCCGGCGGGGCGCACGACGAGCTGGCAGCCGCGGTGCGTGCAGACGGGCAGCAGCACGACCCAGCGGTCCGGGCTCGGTTGGCGCAGCACGACGGCCATGCGCATGCCGGGTGTGCGGACCTGAAGCGCGCCGTCGGGGCTGCTGACGCGCGCCAGCTGCTCGGGCGGGACGACGATGCGCCCGCCCGGCTGGAGCGTCGTCCGGTAGGTCGAGCTAGGCAGGCAGCCGGCCAGCATGGTGGCGCCACAGCCCGCGCCCAGCATCGCGAGCGCCTGTCTTCTGTCGATGCAGCCGCACATAAAATTTAGGGTGACCTAAAAGAGCATGCGAGGGAAGCTGAAATGCCGGTCTCAGGTCGACAGATATGGCGTTTTAAGGTATCCGTCAAGTCGACCAGGAGCCCGAGATGGCGGAGCTTTCGGCGGAGGCCGCCGAGAACTACCTCAAGCAGATCTACACGCTCTCGCTCGACCACGAGCAGGTGAAGACCTCGCGGCTCGCCACGGCGCTGGGGCTGAGCCCCGCGGCCGTCACCGAGATGCTCAAGCGTCTCGACGAGCAGAAGCTGGTGCGCTATCGGCCCTACCGCGGCGTCACGCTGACCGCGCAGGGCCGCAAGCGCGCGCTACGGATCGTGCGGCGTCACCGCCTCTGGGAGGTGTTCCTCTATCGCGTGCTCGCCGTGCCCTGGGCCGAGCTTCACGAGCACGCCGAGCGCCTCGAGCACGCCACCAGCGACAAGCTCGCCAACTACCTCGACGACTACCTCGGCAACCCCACCGTCGATCCCCATGGCCATCCGATCCCCACGCGCGAGGGCTCGGTCACCGAGAGCAAGCGCGTGCGGCTGAGCACGCTCGACGCCGGCAGCACCGCGGTGATCACGCAGTGCACCGGTGACGAGAACGACGAGCTGATGCGCTACCTCAAGTCGGTGGGGCTCGTGCCGGGCGCGCGCGTGCAGGTGGGCGAGCGCGCGCCCTTCGGCGGACCGATCGCGCTTCAGGTGGAAGGCACCGAACGCATGGTGGGGGCCGAGGCGGCGCGCACGGTGCTTGTGCGCGTCGAATAGCTAGTCATCGCCCATCATCGACATCACGATCTGCAGGATGTACCAGAACAGCAGCGCTACGCAGGCGAAGAGGGCGAGCGAGGCCGCGACGTGTTGGTCGGTGCGGTAGTACTTCAGCACGGCCGACGTGTAGTAGAGGATGTAGAGCGAGGCGATGGCCGTCATCGCCACGGCGAACCACAGGCCGAGGCCGAAGCCGAACAGCAGCCCGCCGAGGATGATGCCGAGAGCGGCGAAGACGGCGATGCCGAGGAAGCCGCGCAAGAAGGAGAAGTCCTTCTTGGTGATGAACACCGTCAGCGTCAGCCCGGTGAAGATCAGCAGCGTCAACAGGCCCGCTGTCGGCACCGCGCCCTTGTACTGCGGGAAGTTCTCGGCGATGTAGATCAGCGGCGTGAAGATCACGACCTCGGCGACGACGTATAAGCCGAGCCCGATGTACTGCATCGTCTTCGACTCGGAGCGACGGGCCCAGAAGTCGGCGACCCAGCTGACGACGATGAAGAGCAGCAGCACGACGATCCAGGCGCCGCGGCTGGCGAGCATGGTGCGCGTCATCTGTCGGGCGGCGGGCAGCTGCTGGATCAGCGCGGTGAGCCCGACGAACAGGAAGATGGCGCCGGCGAGATGCGCGTACGTACGTCGGATGAACGAGACGCGGTCTGCCACCTGCGCCTGGTGGGCCGCGCCCTGACGAACGAGCCTAGCCTTTCCGAACTTCATCGCGTCTCCTTTTGACGTGCGACTCTTTGCTAGAGGTCGCGCTCTTTGACTTCTCGCGCGGGATGATAGCAGGGCCGCCACGGGCGGCGAGGGCTTGGCGGAAATCGCTCTTTATTCTAGCCTCTTGGCGATGCCCGACTGGTTGACCCTGAACAGCTTCGATGGCACCGAGATCGCCTACCGCGTCGGTGGGCGCGGCGAGCGCTGGCTCGTGGTGGCCAACGGATACGGCGGCACGTTCTGCGCTTGGGACGAGATCTTCGCGCACCTGCACGACGAGGTGCGCACGCTGATCTGGGACTATCGCGGGCTGCATCGCTCGGCGGCGCCGGCCGACGGCAAGCGCCTCTCGATCGTCGACAACTGCCTCGACCTCGACGCGCTCACGGCGAAGCTCGGCATCGAGCGCTACACGCTGGCGGCCTGGAGCGTCGGCGTGCAGGTCGCGCTCGAGCAGTACCGTCGCCAGCGCGCACGCATCGAGGCGCTGGCGCTGGTCAATGGCGCACACGGGCGCGTGCTCGACCGCTCGATGGGCGGGCGGCTCGGCCCCGCGCTGCGGCCGCTGATCCGCGCGGCGCAGGCGGGTGCGCCGCTGCTCGGCGTGGCGCTGATGCCGCTGCTGTCGCGGCTGGGCAACATGCCGCAGGTCAACCGGCTGATGCGCAGCATCGGCGCCGTGGGTGTCGAGTCGGGCAACATGCGCGAGGCCATGCGCGCCTTCTTCGCCCTCGACGCGGGGCGCTTCGCGCGCATGGTCAAGCTCGCCAACGAGCACGATACGCAGGACTTGCTCGGTCACATCACCGTACCGACGCTCGTGGTCGGCGGCGGTCGCGACGCGATCACCCGTCCCGCGCTGTCGCGCGCCATCGCTCGGGCTATCCCGGGGGCGCGCTACGTCGAGATCCCGGACGCCACGCACTACGGCGTGATGGAGCAGCCGGCGCGCTACGCCGAGCTGATCCGAGATCTCCTCGCCGCCTGAGCGGCGCTCCGCTCCGCACAAAAAGAAAGGGCGCCGCCTTTCGGCGACGCCCCCTGCACGACGACTTGGCTGCAGCCTAGCTAGGACTGCCAGAGACTAAGATTGCTCGCCGATCTTTGTCGCCGCGAATGCTGAGAACCCGAGCAAGATGATCTTGATCAGGCCTCCTATATTGAAGACGACCATGGCGAAGAATACGACTTCTCCGATGATACCCACGCCCGGGGCCAGGAAGCCGAACATCTTGCCCTTGTTCACGAAGAACATGATGCCTGCGATGATGCAAAGGATACCGCCGGCGAGGATCACGATGCCCGAGATGAACAGGCCCTGACCCATGTTGCTCGCCTTGGCGAGCGCCCTACGCGCCTGACGGCTCATGCGCACCTTGGCGCCCGAGCTCTTGGCGAGCCTGCTCATGGCGCTGCCCAGCTTCTGGGCGTCGCCAACAGCCTTACCACCGATGACCGAGCAGCCGCCGCCGACCAGGCTCCAAAGGCCGACGATGAGTAGAATTACACCACCCGCGATACGCATTGTTCTTCCTCCTTCAGGGGAATAGCGTTCAATCCCGCGTGAGCGGGCTTATTACTCTGGCTTGAAAGTGGCGCCAGACTAGACCAGCCCTGGCGCCGGCAGCAACCAAAAAGCCGCCGTTCCACAGGCGTTAGCGACCCCTTGATACGAAGCGCGCGGCTGTGCCTTCCCGTCGTCTTGACCTAGGTATTTGGCGCGTGACACGGTGATGCCCACGATGCGCAAGCTAGCGGGTGTATTCCTGATCGTCGCCGTTCCGATCGCCGCCGTGCTCGGCGTGCTGCTGCTTTTCAGCTCGCAGCATCAGAAGGTGATGGCCGAGATCGAAGCCAACGACCTGACCTCGGTGGCCAGCGATCTAATGGACCCCAAAGAGCTCGCCAAGCAGCGCGCCGCCGCGGCCAAGCGCAAGAAGAAGACGCACGCGGCCAAGCGCGGTACGCAGCAGCGCGTGCTCGCCTACGGGCTGTTTGCCGCCGCGCTGACGCTGCTGGTCTCGGGCATCATGTCGCTGCTCGGGCGCAAGCGCGCGCTGGTCGTCGCGCTCTCGGCCATCGGCGTGATCGCCTTCGCGCTCACGCTGCTGCTCGAATCCACCAGCGCGCTGTGCATCGCGGGCGCCGCGCTGGCGGTGCTCGGCGCAGCGCTCGCCGCGACCTCGAAGGCCGGCACGTGGCGCTCGCGTGCGGCAGCGACGGCCGCAGCAGCCACGGCGGAGCCCGCCGCGTGAGCTGCGCGGTGATCTTCGATCTCGATGGTCTGCTCGCCGATACCGAGCCGGTGTGGCGCGCCTCCGCCATCGAGCTGCTCGGGCGCCGCGGCCACCAGGTCGACGAGTCGCTGCGCCCGCGCGTGATGGGGCGCCACCCCATCGCCGTGGCGCAGATCTACATCGAGCACTTCGGTCTCGACGACAGCGCCGAGGCGCTCGCCGCCGAGCGGCTCGAGATCGTGCGCTCGCTCTACGCGCGCGGGCGCGTCGATCCCAAACCGGGCGCGCACGCGCTGTGCGCCGACGTCGCGCGCGCGGGCGCGCCGATGATCGTGGCGTCGGGCTCGCCCACGTCGCTCGTCGGCGAGGTGCTCGGCGCGCTCTCGCTCGCCATCGCGCAGTACGTCGGCTCCGATCTCGTCGAGCGCGGCAAGCCGGCGCCTGACATCTTTTTTCTCGCCGCGCGACGACTCGATGTTCCCATCGAGCGCTGCGTCGTGCTCGAAGACTCTGCCCTCGGCGTCGAGGCGGCGCTGGCCTCCGGCGCGCGCTGCGTGGCCGTGCCGGGACCCGAGACGCCGCGCGACAGAGTGCAAGGCGCCGACCTGATCGTCGACAGCCTCGAGCAGCTCGACTTCGCCCGTCTGGCGAGTATCGTTCGCTGACGGGAACAACGGCGGCCCGACGGTGGTTGGGCCTCCTCAGGGGAGCTTTCGCTATGAAGACAGCAACCAACGCGCGCAGCTGCGCGCTCGCCATCGGCCTCGGCCTCGCCCTCCTCGCCAGCGGCTGCAAGGACAACAACACCAAGAAGGGGCCCAAGGCGGGCAGCGGCAGCGCGAAGAAGGGCAGCGCCGCCGGCTTCAGCGGCTACCTCGAAAAGCCGCTCAAGAACGCGGCGCCCTCGTTCAACATCCTCGCCAAGCCCGCCTTCGCCCAGGTCGCCAAGGGACCCAAGTCGGTCTCCATCTCCGACATCGCCGAGCGCGCGGTCAAGAGCGTGGTCAACGTGCGCACCACGCGGCAGTTGCCGCGACCGACCTGGGGCGGCGGCTGGGGCGGCGGCAGCCCCTTCGGCGGCGGTGGACCGCCCGGATACAACCCCTACGGTCCGCACGGCGGCGGCGGCGGCGGCATGAACCCCTTCGGTCCGCCGCGCGGCTACCAGCGCCGCCGACCGCGACGGCGACAAGCGCCGGGCGCGCGCGGCTCGGGCGTGATCGTCACCACCGATGGCGTGGTGCTCACCAACCACCACGTGATCAAGCGCGCCTCGAAGATCCGCGTCACGCTCTCCGACGGGCGCGAGTTCGAGGCCAAGATCGTCGGCAGCGATCCCAAGAGCGACCTCGCCGTGCTGCGTATCCAGGGCAACCCCAAGAACCTCGAAGCGCTCCCCTTCGGCAACTCGAGCGCGCTGCGGCTAGGCGAAGTGGTGCTCGCCATCGGCAACCCCTTCGGCGTCGGGCAGACCGTCACCATGGGCATCGTCTCGGCCAAAGGGCGCGCCAAGGTTGGCATCGTCGAGTACGAGGACTTCATCCAGACCGACGCGGCGATCAACCCCGGCAACTCGGGCGGCGCGCTGGTCAACATGCGCGGCGAGCTGATCGGCATCAACACGGCGATCCTCTCCAAGAGCGGCGGTAACCAGGGCATCGGCTTCGCCATCCCTTCGAAGATGGGCAAGCCGATCCTGCAGAGCCTGCTCAAGCACGGGCGCGTGATCCGCGGCTGGCTCGGCGTGGCGATCCAGGAGCTGACCAAGGACATGGCGCAGGCGCTCAAGCTGCCCACGCACCGCGGCGTGCTCGTCACCGCCGTGCAGCCGGGCAGCCCGGCCGAGAAGGCGGGCCTCGAGCGCGCCGACGTGATCGTCAAGCTCGACGGTCAGGCGGTCAAGTCGGTCTCGCACCTGCGCAACGAGATCGCGATCAAGGGCGACAAGGCCAAGGTCAAGCTCACGCTGCTGCGCAAAGGCAAGAGCAAGGACATCGAGGCGACGCTCGGCGTGCTGCCGGGCTCGGCGCCCACGCCGGTGGCCAAGCCGTCGGCGCTCGGCGGCCTCACCGTCGAAAAGCTCGCCGCGCAGACGCGCCGCCAGCTCGGGCTTCCCGGCGGCGCCACGGGCGTGATCGTGACGAAGGTCGATCCCGGCTCGCCGGCGGCCGCCGCGGGCATCCGCGCCGGCGATCTCATCGGCGAGGTCAACCGCAAGGCGATCGCATCGCCGAGCGACTTCTCGCGCGAGTTCGCGGCGGCGAAGCGCAAGGTGCTGATGCTGGTGTTTCGGCAGGGGTCGGCGCTGTACGTGCTTCTCGAGAAGTAGCCCCCTACTTGAGCACCAGCTTCTCCGTCGACGTGATCTGCCCCTTCTTGATGTCGACCAAAAAGCGCAGCTTGCGCTCGCCGCGGGTAAGCATGATCTCGTGCGAGCCGGGCGACAGCGGGATGCGCCCGTCGCCAGTCACGCGGCCGATGCGCGTGCCGTCGACCGTCACGTCCGCCGCCGGCGTGACGTGCACCAGCAGGTAGCCGGTGTTGCGCGGGTCGGGCTCTTCCGAGAGGTACGCCTTGACCGAGACGTGGCGACGCTCGCCGAGACGCAGCAGCTGCGACCACGGCACGTAGTTGCGCAGACGCACGCTGAGCAGGTAGGTGTGGTTGGGATCGAGCCCTTCGACGGTGCACTTGGCAGGGCACTGCTTGACGCCGTCGAGATAGACGGTGGCCTTCTTCGGCGATGACTCCACCGTCACGCTGGTGCCCGAGCGGCTGGCGTCGGCGCGCGTCGCGCTGCGCGTGCCCGCGTCTCCGGCGGTGCCCGTGTCTCCCGCTGCGGCGCTCGCCGCGTCGGCTTGCGCGGTGACCGGCGCGTGCACGGTGGTGGTCGAGCCGCCGCCCGATCCGTTGCTGCTGATCGCGCCGGCGCTGCCGCCGCTGCCGCCGCTTCCGCCTTTGCCGCGCCGATCGATCTCCGGCCCCGAGAGGCCGACGATGACGACGATGGCGATGGCGGCGAGCATCAGAAAGCCCGCGGCGAAGAGCATCGCGTTGCGACGCCGGTTGGCGCGCGGCACCGGCGCCGTGACACGCGCCGTGCGGTGGTACGGAGCGGCGTGCGCTGGCGGCGTCGGCGCGCGCCCCGGTGCAGGCAGCTGCGCGCGGCGCGCGTTGTTGCGCTGCGGCGAGAGCGTGC
>JAGQIK010000561.1 GCA_020431405.1 Myxococcales bacterium | reverse complement strand
ATCGTCGCCCTGAACGCTGGCAAAACCAGACGAGAGACTGGACGCCTCTGGGCCTCGTCAAGCTCAACGAGGAGACCTCGACGACCACGCGATAGTCAAAAGGCGCCAACTACCTTGAAACCTACCGGCCGAATCCGAATCCGAATCCGAAGACGCCTACTCCCCCGCCAACAAACCGCGCACGAAGTCGCCGATGGCGTCGCTGTCGTTGTCGCCGATGACCACGTCGGCGCGCGCGGCGACTTCGGCGGGGGCGTTGCCCATCGCCACGCCGAGGCCGGCCCACTCGAGCAGCTCGATGTCGTTGAAGCTGTCGCCGACGGCCGCCACGTCTGCGGCGTCGATGCCGAGCTCGGCGCACAGCGCGCGCGCCGCGTTGCCCTTGTTGACGCCGGGCGGCAGCACCTCGAGGTACTCGGGCTCCGAGTTGACCAACCCGATGTCGGCGGGCAGCACGGCGCGAAGCTGCGCGGCGAGCGCGGGGATACGTTCGGGCGCGGCGATGACGAGCAGCTTGGTCGCCTCGCTGCCGGCCGGCGCCGCGGCGAGGTGCTCGGCCAGATCGCCAACCACCGTGTGCGGCATACGATCCTTGAGCTCCGAGGCGCGCGAGGTCTCGTTGCGCCGCGCGATGCAGAGCGTCTCGTCGAGGTACATGTTGACGTGCGCGCCAGCGCTGGTGCCTGCCTCGATGGCGCGCAGCGCGATGTCGCGCGCCAGACGGCGGTGAAACAGGACCTCGCCGCTTCCGAAGTCACGCACCATGGCGCCGTTGAAGTGGATCAGCGGCGCGTTGGGTGCGAGCAGCTCGGCGTAAGCGGCTGCGCTGGCGGGCGGACGCCCGGTGGCGATGCTGACGCGCAGGCCGCGGCCCTTGGCCATCTGCAGCGCCGCGACGCTGCTCGATCGCACGCGACGCTGCCGGTCGAGCAACGTGCCGTCGAGGTCGAAGAGCAGCAGCTTCAGCGGAGACCGCCCCTGCCGCCGCCGCACATCACGTCGCGCACGATCAGCGTGTTGGTGCGCGCGTCGACGCTGACGCGGCCGCGCTTGGTCAGCGTCGTGCGCACCAGCTTGGCCACGTCGGCGGCGCGCGCGTAGGCGATCTTGATCATCCAGGTGCGCAGCGGCCCGTGCCGCTCGCAATGCTCGCGCGCGCTGAGCTGCGCGCGGCGTTCGGCCACGAACACGGCGCCGCGCGCGATGCGCACGATGTTGCCCTGCTCGTGCATCTCGAGCCCCTTGCTGGCGAGCAGCGCGCGCAGCGCTCGCCGCCACGGCACCCGTCGCAGGCGCGCCGTCACGCGGCCGCGCACGTCGTCGGCGATGACGAAGTTGATGCCCGCCACGTCGGAGAACAGGCGCACCACATTGCGGATGTCGGCGTTGACCACGTCGATGCTGATGCGTCGGCCGCGCGGCAGCCGCGCCGCGGCGACATCGCCAAGGGCCAGCACGACGAGCAGCGCGCCGAAGAGCGTTCGCATCAAGCCCATTATGGACCGGCTCGCGGGCCCCTTGACATCTATTAACGACCTCGTTAATAATTAACTATATGAGCAACGACTTTCGTTCGACCCTGATGCCGATGCTGCCCTACCGCGACGCCCCTGCCGCCATCCGCTTCCTCTGCGACGCCTTCGGTTTCGAGGAGCGCATGCGCTACGAGATGCCTGACGGCAGCATCGGCCACGCCGAGCTGACGCGCGGAGACGCCGTCATCTCGCTCGCCACCGTCTGGGACGCCGGCGGCCTCGCCTCCGCGTGCGAGCTCGAGGCGCTGCACTGCCAGCTGATGTGCTTCGTCGACGACGTCGAAGCGCACTACGCGCGAGCACGCGCCGCCGGCGCCACGGTGATCACGCAGCCCGAGAATCAACACGGCATGCGCACCTATCGCGCCCTCGACTGCGAGGGCCAGCGCTGGATCTTCGCCCAGCAGCTCCACCCGCTCGACGAGCGCGACACGCAGGGCGCCTGATATGCACAGCGCCAGCGCCGCAGTGGACAGCACGCTCGCCGCCCTCGCCGATCCCACTCGCCGCCGCGTGGTCGACTTGCTGCGCGCGCGCCCGCGTCGCGCCGGCGAGCTCGCCGCCGCGCTCGAGATGTCGCCGCCGGCCACCAGCCGCCACCTGCGGGTGCTGCGCCGCGGCGGCCTGATCGAAGAGCAACGCGTCGAGCACGACGCGCGCGTGCGCGTCTACGCGCTCAGACGCGAGCCCTTCGACGCGCTGGCCAGCTGGCTCGCCGAGGTCGGCAGCTTCTGGCACGAGCAGCTCGACGCCTTTCGCGACTACGCCGAACAGCAGGAAGACCACCGATGACGACCCCCGACAGCGCCACCGCCACCACGCTGGTGCGCGTCGCCGCCGACAAGGCCTTCCGCATCTTCACCGAGGCCATCGACCGCTGGTGGCGCCGCGGACCACGCTATCGCCACGGGCTGACGCGCAGCGGCACCCTCGCCTTCGAGCACGACAGCGGCGACGACACGCGCAGGCTGGTCGAGCGCTCGGGCGAGACGATCGCCCTCGTCGGACGCGTGACCCGCTGGCAGCCTGGCGAGCTGCTCGCCTTCGAGTGGCACGCCCCCGACCTTGCCGAGTTTCCCGAGACCACCGAGGTCGTCGTACGCTTCGCCGCCGAAGGCGAAGGCTGCACACGCGTGACCATCGAGCACCGCGGCTGGTCGGCCCTCGCCGCGGACCACCCGGCGCGCCGCGATCTCTCCGGCGAGGCGTTCTCGTCGATGGTCGGTCTCTACTGGGGCGATCTGCTCGTGCGCTTCGTCGCGGCCGCCACCGCCGACGCCACCGCCACGCGGTCGTAGCTCGACGCCCCCAACACTGTGGCCTCGCGTCGGACGCGACACCGGCGCAACACGGCGTAGCGCCGCGCACCACACCACCTCGAAGTCCGAGCACTTGCCGCCGGCGCGCGCCACGCCGCGCTCGGACGCGCTCGGTACGAGAGCTGCAACGCCTCGCGCACCGCACGCGATGCGAGCCGGGACGCGCCGCGGCAAAACAAGGAGGCCCTTCGTGTGTGCTCGCTCCGCGCGTCTCGCCGCAGCGCTCGTCGTCGCTGCCCTCGCAGCCTCTCTCTGTGCCTGCGATCTCGAACCCGCCCTCGACATCTCGAGCACGCGGCAGCGCCTGCTCGGCAACGTCGCCTGCTTCGAAAAGAACTACGACGAGTGCACCAGCGCCTGTGACGACGCCCTCGCCGGCGACCCCGGCCTCGACGGCTGCTATGACGTCTGCAACGCCTATCCGCTCTGTCAGACGCTCGGCGGCACCACCGCCGGCACGCCGCCCAAACCCTCGTCGCTCCCGCCGCTGCCCGGTCCAACCTCCGGCGGCGGCGGCAGCAGCAGCGGCGGCAACAGCGGCAGCCCGGGCAGCAGCGGCGCCCCTGGCAGCAACATCGGCGCGTGGGTCAAATCCGAGCTCGCCAAGTACAGCAAAGACGAGCTCGACTGCCTCGGCCGCAACCTCACCGACGCCGGCTATCGCAGCAAGATCGTCAGCGAGGCGATGATCCTCGGCCTGCTCGTGCGGCTGCCGTCGGGCGCGCTGAGCGTCACCACCATCGGCACCGGCGCCGGCCTGACCCTCGCTTTCGGCGAGGTGGTGCTCGTCGCCGCCGCCGCGGTGGCCCTCGCCGCCGTCGGCACCCACGTCGTCAAGAGCTTCGCGAGCTACCTAGACCGCTGCAAGAAACCCGCGGCGCTGCCTCACACCGCGACATCGGCGAAGAAGTCGCAAGCGCAGTGCAAGCCCTGTCCGGCCAAGCCGCCGCGCATCGACACCACGGGCGCATGCCACTGGCCATGCGGGCTGCCGCACATGCACTACTACGTCACGCACCAGTCGCCTCCTCCCTCGTGCAAGTGCGACTACAAGGAAAACACCTGCTGCCTCAACCCCAACAGCTATGCGGGTTGTCAGGCCGGCTTCATCTTCCCGCTGCCCAAGCAGATAAGTTGGTGTAGCGGCTAGCCGATCGCGACAGACCCAAGCGCAGCTCCGTGCGTTAGCATCCCGCATCGACCGACACGGAGCGCCCATGAAAGCGACCACTCGCCGCGCCGCGCGCGCGCTGGCCATTAGCGCCACGCTGCTGCTGTGCCCCATTTCGTGCACTTGCGGCAAGAAGCCGAAAAAGAAGCCCGACGCCGGCAGCACCACCACCGCCGCCGCCAAGCTGAAGAGCATCGCCAACAAGGTCAAACACGGCCTCAGCTTTCGCCTCTCGCCCGGCGGCGATCTGAAAAAGCGCGTCGAGCGCGCGCGCTACGACAAGGGCCAGCCCCTCGGCAAGGCCGACGTCGACGCGATCCTGGCGCGCCTCAAGGCCATCGGCGCCAAGGCCAGCGACAAGAAGGCCTTCGCCTTCCGCGCGCGCTCGCTCAAGCCGCCGCGCACCGGCAAGCGCGTCGTCGGCACCTTTCCGCCGCCGCAGAAGCCACGCACGCGCCCCGACGCCAAGAAGGGCGGCGCGCTCGAGGTCCTGCGCGGCTATCCCACGGGCAAGATCACGATCGCCAAGAACATCTCGGTGACCTTCTCGCAGCCGATGGTCGCCGTCACCTCGCACGACGACACCATCAAGGGCGGCGTGCCGATCCAGATCAAACCCAAGGTCGACGGCGTCTATCGCTGGGTCGGCACGCGCACGCTGCTCTTCGAGCCCAAAGGCCGCGTACCGATGGCGACCACCTTCGAGATGACCGTGCCGGTGGGCACGCGCTCGACCATCGGCGGCGCGCTGGCCAAGGCCAAGACCTGGACGTTCAGCACGCCGGCGCCGCGCCTGCTCGTGCGCTACCCGCAGAGCAGCGGGCAACGCCTCGATCCGATCATCTTCCTGACCTTCGACCAGCGCATCGATCCCAAGGCCGTCCTCGAGAAGGTCAAGCTCGAGCAGGTCAAAGACAAGAAGACGATCACCCTGCGCGTCGCCAAGACGTCCGAGCTCGCCGAGCAGGAAGACGTCGCGCGCATGGTCACCGGCGCCGCCGCGCTCAAGAATGGCACCCGCTCGCTGGCGCTCGTCGCCACGCGCCGTCTCGACGCCGACACGCAGTACCGCGTCGTGGTCGCCAAGGGCACGCCCTCGGCCGAAGGGCCGCTGACCACCGAGAAGGACCAGTCCTTCACGTTCCGCACCTACGCGCCGCTCAAGATCACCTGGCGCAACTGCAAGGCGACCAGCAAGTGCCGCCCGCAGAACCCGCTGTCGGTGAGCTTCAACAACCAGCTCGCGCGCGGCACGGTCAAGGTCGAAGACATCAGCGTCACGCCCAAGGTCAAGGGCCTCAGCGTGCGCCAGTACGGCTCGTCGTTCTATCTCTACGGCCAGTTCAAGGGCCGCCGCGTCTACACCGTGCGCCTGCCTGGCGCCATCAGCGACATCTACGGCCAGAAGCTCGGCGACAAGACGCTGCGCATGCACGTCGGCAAGGCCTACCCGCGCCTCTACGTCACCGGCGGACAGTTTCGCGTGCTCGACCCGTCGGGCAAAAAGACGATCACCGTGCACACGATCAATCACACGGTCTTCGACGTGAAGCTCTACTCGGTGGGCCCCGAGCACCTCGCGGCGTTCAAGAAGTTCGCGCGGCGCGGCCTGCGCGAGACGCCCCCCAAGCGCGCGCCCGGACGGCTGCGCTGGAGCCGCCAGGTGCGCGTCACGAACTACGAGCCCGACGCGCCCGCCGAGACGACCGTCGATCTGCGCCCTGCCCTCGACGGCGGCTACGGCCAAGTGGTCGTGGTGGTCAAGCAGGTGCCGTTCCCGCAAAAGCCGTGGAACCGCCAGTTCTACACCGGCTGGCTGCAGGTCACCGACCTCGCTATCGACGGCTTCGTCGACCACGCGCAGATGCTCGCCTGGGCCACCAACCTCAAGGACGGCACGCCGGCGACCAGCGCCAAGGTCTCGATCTGGCCCGACGGCCAGACCGTCGGCGTCGACAAAAGCGGCACGGCGCGTATGCCGCTCGCCGACAACTCTGGCAAGGTCGAGCGCGTGCTCGTCGCGCGCCGCGGCAAGGACACCGCCCTGCTGCCCGAGCGCACGTACATGTGGAGCTACTCGTCGAGCTCCTGGTACAAGCGCCCGCCGCCCGGCAAGAGCCTGCGCTGGTACGTCTTCGACGACCGCAAGCTCTACAAGCCCAAGCAGAAGGTCAACCTCAAGGGCTGGGTGCGCGTGGTCGACATGGGCCGCAGCTCCGACGTGTCGCTGCCCGAAGGCGACATGACGATCAAGTACGAGGTCAAAGGACCGCGCGGCAACAAGGTCGGCGCCGGCACCGCCAAGGTCGGCGGCCTCGGCGGCTTCAACTTCGAGTTCAAGCTGCCCGACAACGTCAACCTCGGCCAGGCCTACGTCTACATGACGCTGCAGGGCCTCAAGACGCCGGTCACCAACAGCCACGTTCACAACCACTACTTCCGCATCCAGGAGTTCCGCCGCCCGCAGTTCGAGGTCCAAAGCGGCGTCACCGGCGGCCCGTTTGTCATCGGCGGCGCCGGCGAAGCGTTCATCAAGGCGAAGTACTTCTCGGGCGGCGGCTTGCCCAACGCCGAGGTCAAGTGGACGGTCACCTCGTCGCCGGCGAGCTTCACGCCGCCAAACCGCGCCGAGTACACGTTCGTCGGCTGGAAGCCGTACTGGATGAACAGCTTCCCCTCGTCGCGCCGCTACAGCCGCCGTCGCCGCTACTACGGCAAGGGCTACTACCAGCGTCGCTCCTACGGCGGCGGCAGTCCGAGCCTCACGCACACCACCACCTTCGACGGCTACACCGACTCGCGCGGCACGCACAAGCTGCGCGTCGACTTCGACGCGGTCAATCCTCCGCGCCCCTTCGCGCTATCGCTCTCCGGCGTGGTGCAGGACGTCAACCGCCAGACCTGGGCCAGCGGCACGCGCATGCTCGTGCACCCGGCGCGCCTCTACGTCGGCCTCAAGACCAAGCGCTACTTCGTCAAGCAGGGCCAGCCGCTCGAGGTCGACGTGATCGTCAGCGACCTCGAGGGCAAGCTCGTCGCCGGCAGCAAGGTCAGCGTCAAAGCCGTGCGCGTCGAGAACGTCTGGAAGGTCGACCACTACGAGCCGCAGCAGAAGGACCCGCAGACCTGCGCGCTGGTCTCCAAGAGCGGCCCCGCCAAGTGCACCTTCAGCACCAAGGTCGGCGGCACCTATCTGCTCACCGCGCTGGTCAGCGACAAGAAGGGCCGCAAGAACCGCACGCAGATGACGCGCTGGGTCGCCGGCGGCAAAGCCAAGCCGGCGCGCAACGTCTCGCTCGAGCAGGTGCGGCTGATCACCGACAAGAAGAAGTACAAGCCCGGCGACACGGCGCAGATCCTGGTGCTCGCGCCGTTCGCCGACGGCTCGGGCCTGATGACGATCCGCCGCGCGGGCATCGCCGAGAGCCGCCCGTTCAAGCTCTCCGGCACGAGCACCACGCTCTCGATCAAGCTCGGCGAGCAGCACATGCCCGCGCTCTCGGTCCAGGTCGACATCGTCGGCAAGAGCGCGCGCGTGGGCGCCGACGGCAAGGCCAACGACAAGCTGCCGCCGCGACCCGCCTTCGCGCGCGGCTCGACCTCGCTGAGCATCCCGCCGTTGTCGCGCAAGCTTGCCATCGAGGTCACACCGGCCAAGAAGAAGCTCGGCCCCGGCGAGGAAGTATCGATCTCCGTGCTGGTCAAAGACGCTGCCGGCCGCCCGGTCAAAGACGCGCAGGTGGCGCTGCTCGCCGTCGACGAGGCCGTGCTGGCGCTCACCGGCTACAAGCTCTCCGACCCGATCGGCTTCTTCTACCCGCACCGCTACGGCGGCGTGCGCGATCACCGCATCCGCTCGCTGGTGCGCCTGGCGCGGCTGCGCAACCTCGTCGTCACGGGAGCGAGCGGCAACAAGCGCACCGGCGCCGACCTCGAAGACGCCAAGCAGGCGCGCCTCAAGAGCGAGTCACGCTCGGGCGGCGCCGTCGGCTACGGCCGCGCCTCCGCAGCTCAGCCGGCGCCAGCGCTGCTCGCCAAGAAACCCGGCGCGCCGCGGCGCTCGCGACGCGCCGAGAAGAGCAAGGACAAGTCGGGCGCGCGGGCTGGCGACGAGGAGAGCCGCGACGCACCCACCACCAGCGCGACGACGAAGAACCGCGGCCCCAACGCGCCCAAGATCAAGGTGCGCAAAGACTTCCGCGCGCTGGCGCTCTTCGCGCCGGCGCTCGTCAGCGACGCCAGCGGCAAGATCGAAAAGACCTTCAAGCTGCCCGACAGCCTCACGCGCTACCGCCTGATGGCCGTCGCCGTCTCGGGCGGCAAGCTCTACGGCCTCGGCGAGAGCCAGGTCGTGGCGCAGCTGCCGGTGGCGATCCGCACCTCGCCGCCACGCTTCCTCAACTACGGTGACAAGTTCGAGCTGCCCATCGTGCTGCAGAACCAGAGCGACACGCCGCGCCAGATCAAGGTCGCCGTGCGCGGCACCAACGTGCAGCTGCTTTCCGGCCAAGGGCGCGTCGTCACCGTGCCGCCCAACGACCGGCTCGAGGTGCGCTTCGCCGCCGCCGCGGTCGAGCCCGGCATCGCACGCTTCCAGATCGGCGTCACGTCGGGCAAGTTCGCCGACGCCGCCGAGGTCAAGCTGCCGGTCTGGACGCCGGCCACCACCGAGGCCTTCGCCACCTACGGCACCATCGACAAGGGCGCCATGGTGCAGCCGGTCAAGATGCCGAGCAACGTGGTGACGCAGTTCGGCGGGCTCGAGATCTCGCTCTCGTCGACGCAGCTGCAGGCGCTCACCGACGCGCTCGTCTACCTCGTCTCCTATCCCTACGAGTGCTCCGAGCAGCTCTCGTCGCGCGTGCTCGCCGTCGCCGCGCTGCGCGACGTGCTGAGCGCCTTCAAGGCCAAGGGCCTGCCCTCGCCGGCGGCGATCAACGCCGCCGTGGCGCGCGACGTGCGCCGCCTCTCCGGCATGCAGAACAGCGACGGCGGCTTCCCGATGTGGATCCGCGGCTACCCCTCGTGGCCGTTCAACTCGATCCACGTGGCCCACGCGCTGATGCGCGCCAAGGCCAAGAAGTACAACATTCCGCCGGCGATGATCTCGCGCTCGCTGGCCTACCTGCGCAGCATCCGCAGCCACATCCCCTACTACTATTCGCCCGAGACCAAGCGCGCGATCCGCGCCTACGCGCTGTTCGTGCGCGCCATCGGCGGCGAAAAGGACATCGCGCGCGCCAAGGCGCTGCTCGCCGAGCTGACGCGCAAAAAGCACGCGCCCGAGCTCGAAGGCGTGGCCTGGGTCTACTCGGTGCTCGCCGGCTCGAAGGCGGCTGCCGCCGAGCTGAGCCAGATCCGCACGCTGTTGCGCAACCGCGTCACCGAGACGGCCGCCGCGGCGCACTTCGTCAGCAACTACACCGACGGCGCGCACTACATCATGCACTCCAGCCGCCGCCTCGACGGGCTGCTGCTCGAAGGCCTGATCCAGGACCAGCCCAAGAGCGATCTGATCGTCAAGATCGTGCGCGGCCTGCTGGCGCACCGCACGCGCGGCCGCTGGGAGAGCACGCAGGAGAACGCTTGGGTGCTGCTCGCGCTCGACCGCTACTTCAACAAGTTCGAAAAGGTCACGCCCAACTTCGTCGCGCGCGCCTGGCTCGGCGATCAATACGCCGGCGAGCAGGCGTTCCGCGGCCGCAGTACCAAGCGCTTCGCCGTCGACATCCCGATGAAGATCATCGCCAAGGTCGGCGCCGCCGACCTGACCATCTCCAAGGCCGGCGCCGGGCGCCTCTACTACCGCGTCGGCATGCGCTACGCGCCGAGCAACCTGCGCCCGCCGCCGGCCGACCACGGCTTCACCGTGCGGCGCCGATACGAGCCGGTGGACTCGCCCGACGACGTCAAGCGCGACAAGGACGGCACCTGGCGCGTCAAGGCCGGCGCCCGCGTGCGCGTGGTCGTGACGATGGTCGCCCACGCGCGCCGCTACCACGTGGCGCTCGTCGATCCGCTGCCCGCCGGGCTCGAGGCGATCAACGTCGCGCTACGCGGCGCCGACACGACCATCAATCGCCTCGCGCTGCTCGCGCCCGGTCTGCGCAGCAAGCTGGCCAGCGTGCTCGGCACCTCGACGCTCAACCGCGGCCTCTCGCGCTACCTCGGCCGCGGCAGCTTCGGGCGCGGCTACGGGCGCTGGCGCTACAACTGGGGCCCCTGGTACGAGCACAAGAACATGCGCGACGAGCGCGTCGAGGCGTTCACCTCGCTGCTGTGGGGCGGCGTTCACACCTTTAGCTACACCGCGCGCGCGACGACCCCTGGCGAGTTCGTCGTGCCGCCGCCCAAGGCCGAGGAGATGTACCACCCCGAGACCTTCGGGCGTGGCCCTGGCGACAAGCTCGTCGTGTATTAGGTACGCCTGCGTGGCATGGGAACGCGGGTGGTGGCGGGCTTGCACAACACGGGGTGGGCAGGCTAGGTTTCGCAACCTTGGAGGTACCGCGGCCCATGCCCACCCGCATCGCCATCATCCTCGCCACGCTCGCTGTCGCTTCGCCGGCCGCGGCGCAGGGCAAGGACAAGACCGACGACACGCAGGCCAAGGTCGAGGCGCTCAACAACGAAGCGGTCTCGGCGTTCCTGCGCTATAGCTACCGCGGCGGCGCGCGCAAGCTGCGCGAAGCACTCGATATCGCAGAGCTTGCCGGCAAGACCAAGTCCCCCGTGCTCGCCAAGACGTTTGCCCTGCTCGGCGTGGCGGCCATCGCCGGCCGCACCGACACCTACCGCGGGCTGCACTACTTCGTCACGGCACGGCGCATCGACCAGCGCGTCAAGGTGCCCAAGAACCTGATGACTCCGGAGCTGGTGGTCGCCTGGCGCGCCGCCGGTCGCGCGCTCAAGGCGCTCGGCCCGCCGCCGCGCCTGCGCCTCGGCCGCCGCCGCCGCGCAGAGGCCCTCGCGATCAAGAAGGTCAAGGGCGCGCGCGGTCTGGCGCACGACCCCGTCGACGAGGTCAAACGCGGCTTCCCGATCACCATCAAGGTCACCGTCGGCGATGACCTGCGCGTGGCGCGCGTGATGCTGTTCTATCGCGCGGCGGGCAAGGTCAAGTTCCAGAAGTCGACCATGAAGCGCGGCGCCAACGTCTTCCGCGGCAAGATCCCGGCGGCGCTGACCAAGGGCCGCTACGTTCACTACTACATCCAGGCGCTCGACCAGCGCGGCCGCCTCACCGCGCACAACGGCTCGGCCAAGGGCCCCAACGTCGTCATCGTCAAGTAGCAGGTAGCGTCGGTAGCGCGCGCCTCACCCAACACCCTCAGAAGGAGCTAACGTGCGAGCTCGTCTTTTCCGCCTCGCATCCGCGGGCATCGCTCTATGCCTCGCGCTCGCGCTCGGCGCCAAAGCGGCCAGCGCCGCCCCCGAGGTCACGCTGGTGACCAACAAGGGCAACATCGTGATCACGCTAAACCAGCGCAAGGCGCCCAAGAGCGTGGCCAACTTCCTCAAGTACGTGCGCTCGGGCCACTACAACGGCACGGTCTTTCACCGCGTGATCCCCAACTTCATGGTCCAGGGCGGCGGCTTCACCGCGCAGTATCGCAAAAAGCCCACGCGCGCCCCGATCCACAACGAAGCCGACAACGGGCTGCGCAACGTCAAAGGCAGCCTCGCCATGGCGCGCACCAGCGACCCGCACAGCGCCTCGGCGCAGTTCTTCATCAACGTCGCCGACAACGGTTTTCTCGACCACAAGAGCAAGACCCGCCGCGGCTGGGGCTACGCCGTCTTCGGCAAGGTCAAGCGGGGAATGAACGTGGTGATGGCGATCGTTAACTCGCGCACGGGCGCAGCCGGACCGTTCCAGAAGAACGTCCCGCTCGACACCGTGGTGATCCGCAAAGCCTACGTCGGTAAGGGCGGCTCGATGCTGCGCAAGTACAGAAAGAAGGGCAACTAACCATGCGTTCGTCACTGCTGCTGCTCGCCGCGCTGAGCCTGTGTCTCGCGCCGCTGGGCGGCTGCACCAAGAAGTCATCGTCGACCTCGTCGTCCGCCGGCAGCGCGAGCAGCGCCTCGACCAGCGGCGGCGGCGGCGCAGACGACAAGGTCAGCGGGTCGGTGGTGCAGCTCGAGACCTCCATGGGCAACATCACCATCGAGCTCGACGCCGCCAAGGCGCCGCTCAGCGCACAAAACTTCCTGCGCTACGTCAAGAGCGGCCACTACGACGGCACGATCTTTCACCGCGTGATCAAGACCTTCATGATCCAGGGCGGCGGCTTCACGCCGGACTTCCAGAAGAAGCCCACGCGCGCGCCGATCAGAAACGAAGCAGACAACGGCCTCAAGAACGTGCGCGGCACGGTGGCGATGGCGCGCACCAGCAACCCGCACAGCGCCACCGCGCAGTTCTTCATCAACGTCGTCGACAACGGCTTTCTCGACCACCGCGACAAGTCGATGCGCGGCTGGGGCTACACCGTCTTCGGTAAGGTCACGGCCGGCATGGACGTAGTCGACAAGATCAAAGACGTCGAAACCGGCGCCAAGGGGCCGTTCGGCAAGAACGCGCCGCAAACGGACGTCATCATCAAAAAGGCGCGCATCGTGCGCTGAACGCGCTGATGAAGCTGATCATCCAGATCCCGTGTCTCAACGAGGAGAAGACGCTCCCGGAGACCATCGCCGATCTGCCGCGCCACATCGACGGCGTCGATACGATCGAGTACCTGATCATCGACGACGGCTCGGTCGATCGCACCAGCGAGATCGCGCGCGAGGTCGGCGTACATCACGTGGTGCGCTTCCCGCAGAACCGCGGGCTGGCGCGCGCGTTCATGGCCGGCATCGACGCCTGTCTGCGCCTCGGCGCCGACATCATCGTCAACACCGACGCTGACAATCAGTACTCGGGGGCGGACATCCCCGCGCTGGTGCGACCGATCGTCGAGCATCGCGCTGACTTCGTTGTCGGCGACCGGCAGATCGAAGCGGTCGACGAGTTCTCGGAGACCAAGAAGCGACTGCAGCGCTTCGGCAGCTGGGTCGTGCGCCTCGCCTCCAATACGCGCGTGCCCGACACGACGAGCGGCTTTCGCGCCATCAGCCGCGAGGCGGCGCTGCGCATGTTCGTCACCTCGGAGTTCACCTACACGCTCGAGACGATCATCCAGGCCGGCCACGCCAACCTCGCCGTCGACGCGGTGCCGATCCGCACCAACCCCAAGACGCGCGACTCGCGCCTGTTCAAGAGCATCCCGCAGTACATCCGGCGTTCGATGGCCACCATCGTGCGCATCTACACGATGTACAAGCCGCTCAAGGCGTTTATCTACCTGGCGTCGCTGCTGTTTCTCGGCGGCCTGGTGCTCGGCGTTCGCTTTCTGTATTTCCACCTCACCTCGGGGCCGCAGGGCGCGGGCCACATCCAGTCGCTGATCCTCGCCGCGGTGCTCACCATCGTGGCCTTCATCGTGCTGCTCAGCGGGCTGATCGCCGATCTGGTGGCAGCCAATCGCAAGCTGCTGCAGGACGCGATCATCCGATTGCGTCGGCTCGAGTACGACGGTGTCCCGCAGCGTGACCGCGACGCGACAGCGTCGTCGGCGACGACGGCGGCGGCTGGCACCAGCGCCAACGCGCCCGCAGCCGACGAGCGCGTGGAGCCGCCCAGCAAGCTCACCACATGAGCGACAGCCCCGCGGGCCGCGCGACAAGCACACGCGGGCTCGCGCTGCGCGTCGTCATCGGCGTGCTGATCACGGGCGCGTTTCTCTACACGCTCACGCGCTACATCGACTGGCCGCGCCTGCGCACGCTGTTCGCCGCCACACAGTGGGACTGGATCCTTTACTGCGGCGTGGTGTACGTCCCGATCTACCTGCTGCGCGCCTATCGCTTCCAGCTGCTCGCGCCGCGCCTCGGCTACGGCCCGGTGCTCGCGATCGTCTGCGTGCACAACGTGCTGCTGCGCCTGCTGCCGCTGCGCACCGGCGAGCTCTCCTACGCGATCCTGCTCAAGCGCGCCGGCGGCGAGTCGGGCATCACGCGCGGCGTGATGTCGCTGCTGTTGGTGCGCATCCTCGACGTGGGCGGCGTGGTGCTGATCTTCGCGATCACGCTCGCGCTCAACCAGAGCCTCTACAAGGGCGACGCCTACGTCGGCTTCATCGTCGCCGGCGGCATCGGCGTGGTCGGGGTCGCGGGCGTGATCTACTTCCACGGGCTGCTGCGCCTCGGCGGTCGCGTGCTGGCCGCCAGCATCCGCCTTCTGCGTCTCGATCGCTCGGCCCGCGTGGGTCCAGCGCTCAGCCGCGTGCACGCCGAGATCGCGTCTTACGAGCGCGTTCCGTGGCCGATCCTGATTCGCCTCGTGCTGGCCACGCTCGTCGTCTGGCTGTTGAATTTCGCCTTCGTTTTCGCAATCATGCGGGCGTTTTCAGTCAAGGTCAGCGTGGCGCAGTCGGTGCTCGGCGGCACGGCGTCGGTGGTCTCGGGCTTTTTGCCGGTCAGCGGTATCGGCAGCTTCGGCGCGCTCGAGGCGGGCTGGGCGCTTGGCTTCGTGCTCGTCGGCCTCGAGACACCCATCGCTGTCGCGACGGCCTTCGGCTTTTCCATCGTCACTTTGGTCTACGCGGCCCTCTTCGGGCTCGTCGGCTGGATCTGGCTCGGCGCGCTTTCGCGCCAGCGACGCGTCAACAACGAGACCGCCACCGATGGCTGACCCGCCGCGCAAACCCACCGACGACATCGAGCTCGAGCTCGAGGCGCCCGAGGTCGCGGGCGGCGGCAAGGTCGCGGGCGGCGGCGGCGGCGGCGGCGAGGGCGACCCGTTCAATCCGTTCGGGCCAGCGGGTGAAGACGAGGCGCTCGAGCTGGCCTTCGATCCGCGCGCCGGTCACGAGGCGCCCAAGCACGCCACCGGCGTGACGGGCGAGGCGCCGATCCAGCCGCTGGCCACCGGCCCTATCCGTCCGATGGCCACCGGTCCGATGCCGCGCGAGAGCGCCCCCGGGATCGACCTCGAGCTGCGCGGCGCCGACACCAGCGCCGAGCTGGAGCTCGCCACGCGCAGGCCGCGCCTCAGCGGCGAGATCGACCCGCCAAGCGCGCGCGCGCGGCTCTTGGTGATGCTCGCGCTGGTCGGCGTGTTCGTGCTCGTCGGCCTCGAGGTCGCCGCCTCGATGATCCAGCACAGCACGCCGGCGACCGAGCGCGACTTCGAGTCGGCGCGCGTGTTCGTCAGCGCCAAGCGCAAGGCAGGCGAGCCGGTGCTCTTCGCGCCCTACTGGATGGCGCCCATCGGCCGCCAGCACTTCGCCCAGATGCTCTCGCTGCGGCTGTCGAGCCTCTCCGACGTGGACGCCTTCGCGCGCGTCTGGGTGGTCTCGGTGCGCGGCGAGCGCCACCCGTGGCTGCGTGGCAAGTCGCCCAAGGTCACGCGGCGCTTTGGCGGCGTGACCGTGGCGCGCTACGACCAGAAGCCCGCCGACGTGCTCTACGACTTCTTCGACCACCTCGGCGACGCCAGCGTGCAGCTGGTCAGCGGACGCATCCACAACTGCGGCAAGCGCGCTGACCGGCTCGGCGGGATGCCGAGCGTGCGCTTCGACTGCGGGCGGAGCTGGAATCGCGTGGCGCAATACCTCGCCGAGGTCGATCACAAGCCGTACCGCTGCATCTACGCGCACGCCGTCGACCGCAAGGTCAAGCGCATCACCTTCCCCGACGTGCCGCTCGGCGCGCGCATCGTGCTCTACACCGGCATCAACGACTTCGAAAAGCGCAAGCTCAAGAACGCCGGCGCGCCGGTGACGGTCGCCGTCTACGCGGGCAGCCAGCGCCTCGGCCAGGTCGAGCACCAAAACGACTGGCCATGGCACCGCACGGTGGTGTCGACCAAGGCGCACGCCGGCAAACGCGCGCCGGTGCGCTTCGAGATCACAACGCGCAAGGCCTTCGGGCGCGAGCTCTGCTTCTACGCGGAGAGCCAGCGCTGATGCGCCCCTGCGAGCCAATGCGCCGCGACTACCTGCTGGCGCTGCTGCTCTTCGCGCTGAGCGTCGCTGCGCTCGGCCTCGCGCAGCGCGACCAGGGCGTGATGCGCGACGAGGGCACCTACTTCCGCGCCTCGGAGAGTTACTGGGGCTGGTTCGCGCACCTCGCCGACAACATCTCCGACGGCAAGACAGGCAAGTCTTTCGACCGCAAGGAGATCCATCGCTACTGGCGCAACAACGGCGAGCACCCCGTGCTGGTCAAGACGCTCAGTGCGCTGTCGTGGCGCTTCTTGCACGAGCGCGCGCGCAACAAGCGCGGCTTCGAAAGCGCCGCGCTGATGTCCGAGATCAGCGCCTTCCGCGTGCCCGGCTGGCTCTTCACCGGCCTCGCCGTGGCGCTGCTCTACCTGTTCGGCCTGCGCATCGGCGGGCGCGCCTGCGGTCTGTCGGCGGCGCTGCTCTACATCACGATCCCGCGCGTGTTCTTCCACGGGCAGCTGGCCTGCTTCGACTCGCCGATCACCACCATGTGGCTGCTCGTCTGCTACGGCTACTTCCGCAGCCTCAGCGGCGAGAAGAAGCGCTGGGCGATCTACACCGGCGTGTTCTTCGGCCTCGCGCTGGCGACCAAGCACAACGCGTGGTTTTTGCCGCCGCTGCTGCTGATCCACTACCTCGCTGTGGTGTGGCCCGACCTGTCGCTGCGACCGCTGCGGCTGCCGCGCGTCGCGCTGGTCTTCATCGCCATGGCCGTGCTCGGCGTGCTGGTCTTCTGGGCGCACTGGCCGATGCTGTGGACCGACCCGATCAAGCACTTGCGCTGGTACTTCGGCTTTCACGCGCGCCACTCGTTCTACAACATGGAGTACCTCGGCGTTAACTGGGGCTATCCGCCGCTGCCGCTGAGCTACCCGTTCGTGATGACGCTCTTCACGGTGCCGACCATCACCGTGCTGCTCTCGCTGGCGGGCCTTTGGCACTACATCTCGGCGACGGTGCTCACGGTGCTCTCGCGCTGGACCGGCATCGTCGCGCCCAAGCGCCACGACGATCCGTGGCGCTACCCGGCCAAGCGCAGCTGGGTGCGCCCGGCGCAAGGGCTCAACCCGCGCATCGGGCTGCTGCTCGTGATCAACGCGTCGTTCCCGCTGCTGCTGATCGCCCTGCCCTGGACGCCGATCTTCGGCGGCACCAAGCACTGGATGCCGGCCTACCCGTTCATCGCGCTGCTCGGCGGCGTCGCCGTGGCGCGGCTGCTCGAGCGGCTGCGCGCCATCGGCCGCGCGCGCGCCGAAGCCAACGCGAGCCCGCAGAGCTCGCGCGCCGGCGCGTCGGCGCGTCCGGTGAAGGGCTGGGTGCGTGTCATGGCCGTGCTGCTGCCGATCGCCATCGCCGCGCCGGGCGCGGTCAACACCTGGCTCACGCACCCCTTCGGCCTCTCGCAGTACAACGCGCTCGCCGGCGGCGTCGCGGGCGCCGCCGACCTCGGCCTCAACCGGCAGTTCTGGGGCTACTCGCCGCGCCAGCTGCTGCCGTGGATCAACAAGACCCTGCCCAAGAGCGCCAACGTCTACTGGCACGACGTGTCGTACGACGCCTATCGCGCCTACATCAACGATGGCCTGCTGCGCCCCGACATCCACAACGCAGGCGCCGAGCAGCCCGCGATCAACGCATCGAATTTCGCGATGGTGATCCACGAGCTGCACTTCAATAAGTACGACTACATGATCTGGCGCACCTATGGACACCCGGCGCCCGTCAAGGTACTGAGCCTCGACGGGGTGCCGCTCGTCTCGGTCTACGACCGCAAGCGCGCCGCCACGCTGCGCCGCCCGCTATCGCAGAGAGATCGCAAACCGTGAGCAGAAAGAAGATCACGGGTCCACAGCAGCCGCTGCCGCGCGACGACGACGAAAAGCCGCTCGGCGACCCGCCCAAGATCGAGGATCCCGTCGCGGAGAAGAGCTTCACCCAGCGCGTGAAGCTGCCGCTGCTGATCTACATCATCGTGCTCGGCGGCTACTTGGGCGCCAGCGGCGGACGTCTGAAGAAGCCCACCGCCGACATCCACTACGTCTATTTGGCGCAGTGCCTGCTCGAAGGGCGGCTCTCGCTCAAAGGCTCGCCGCCGCACCAGAATGACTGGGCGCTGGTCATCGAGCTCGAGCTGAGGAACGGCGAGAAGGTGCGCGGCACGTTCATGAAGACGGGCGGCCCCAACGTCTTTCGCACCACGCGCGGCGAGAAGCGCCTCATCGAGCCCAAGGACATCAAGCGGCGGCGCTACCGCTACTACGTCTCGTTCCCGTGGTTCCCCGCGCTGCTGATGCTGCCGTTCGTGGCGATCTGGGGGCTCAAGTTCAACGACGTGATCTTCACCTGCGTGCTGGGGTCGTTCAACGCGGTGCTGGTGTTTCTGGTGCTGCGAAAGCTGGTCGAGCTCAAGCTGAGCCAGCGCTCGCTGCGCGAGGACTTGTGGCTGGTGGCGATGTTCGCCTTCGGCACGGTCAACTTCTACAGCTCGGTGATCGGCCAGGTCTGGTACACGGCGCACGTGGTCGGCGTGACGATCACTGCGGTGTACGCGCTGTGCGCGCTCGGCGGGCGGCGGCCGTATCTCGCCGGGCTGATGCTCGGCCTGGGCTTCGTCACGCGCACGCCGATCCCGTTTTCATTCGCGCTGCTGCTCGGCGAGGTGCTGCGCAAGCACATGGCCGAGAGCGCGTCGGCGGGGCTCGTCGATCCGCTCGCACCCACGCGCCGGCCCGCGCTGTGGCCGTGGATCAAAGCCGGCTGGGCCAAGGTCGACAAGAAGCCGGCGCTGCGCGAGCTAAGCCTCGCCGCGCTGCCGGCTATCGCCGTCGCCGGCGTGGCCTTCGTGCTCAACTACCTGCGCTTCGATCGCTTCTTCGAGTTCGGCCACTACTACCTCAACGTGCGCTGGAAGGAGCGCATCCAGCGCTGGGGCCTCTTCAACTACCACTTCGTGGCGCGCAACCTGAGCGCGATGCTGACGCTGCTGCCGCGCATCATGGCGCGGCCGCCGTTCGTCAAGGTCAGCTGGCACGGCATGTCGATGTTCGTCACGACGCCGCTTCTGGCCTACGCGATCTGGCCGCGGCGGCGCTCGCCGGTGCAGCCGTGGCTGTACCTGGCGGTGCTCGGCCCGATGATCTTGCACCTGTTCTATCAGAACTCGGGATGGGTGCAGTTCGGCTTCCGCTTCAGCCTGGACTACATGGTCTATCTGGTGGCAATCTTGGCGGTAGGCGGTCGAAAGATCGGCATATTTGCCCAAGCGCTGATCGTCTTCGGCATCGGAGTGAACACCTTCGGAGCCATCACCTTCGGCCGCTACTGGAACTATTACTGGGACGGCATGTATCCCGCGGGATAGCCGCGGCAGGTAAAGCACGATCAGGTAACGCACCATGGCCGATCAGCAGCCCCATACCGAAGCGGTCCTCTACACCAACAGCGGCGAGGGCGGAAAGCTCAAGGTCCGTCGCTACCTGCTGCGCATCCTCGAGGGGCCCGACGCCGGCCTCGAGAAGCGGCTCGACTCGGGCACCTATCTGATCGGCACGCACGAGAACAACGACATCGTGCTCAAGGACACGACGATCTCGCGCTACCACCTCGAGCTGCAGGTGCGCGCCGAGGGCGTGCGCATCACCGACCAGGACAGCACCAACGGCACCTACCTCGGCAAGACGCGCCTCGGCAGCGTCGTGGTGCGAAATCGTGCGCACCTCAAGATCGGCGGCGAAACCGAGGCCGAGATCGTGCTCGCCGACGAGGCCGTAGCGCTCACGCCTTTCGGCAAAGACTTCTTCGGCCGCGTCTACGGCCAGAGCCCGGCGATGCTCGACGTCTTCAACCTGCTCTCGCAGGTGGCGACGACGGACACGACGATCCTGCTCGAAGGCCAGACCGGCACCGGCAAGGAGCTGCTCGCCGAGGCCGTCCATCAGGCGAGCCGGCGCGCCAGCAAGAACTACGTCGTGGTGGACTGCGGCGCCATGCCGCGCGAGCTGATGGGCGCAGAGCTCTTCGGGCACGTGCGCGGCGCGTTTACTGGCGCGACCGACGCCAAGCGCGGCCTCGCCGACGAGGCCGACGGCGGCACGCTGTTCTTCGACGAGATCGGCGAGCTGCCGCTCGACCTGCAGCCGCAGCTTCTGCGCCTGCTCGAGCGGCGCGAGGTGCGGCCCATCGGCGAGACCAAGTCGCACGTGGTCGACGTGCGCGTGGTGGCGGCGACCAATCGCGACCTGCACAAGATGGTCAAGGCGGGCGAGTTTCGTGAAGACCTCTATTTCCGCCTCGCCGTGGTCAAGGTCGTCATCCCGCCGCTGAAGAAGCGCATCGACGATCTGCCGGGGCTGGTGCGCCTGTTCCTCAAGGACATGGGCCGCGGCGACTTCGAGATCCCCGACGCGATCATGCGGCAGCTGATGGAGCACGAGTGGCCGGGCAACGTGCGCGAGCTGCGCAACGTCGTCGAGCGCGGCATGTCGCTGGCGACGGCGCGCATCATGCCCGACACCGACGACGGCTACCTGCACACCGATCAGCAGCAGGCCGAAGGCGGCGCGCCGATCTCCTCCGAGATGATGGACATGCCGTTCAAGGAGGCCAAGGGCATGCTCGTCGAGGCCTTCGAGCGCGAGTACCTCACGCAGCTGCTCGACCGCCACAACGGCAACATCTCGCGTGCCGCCATCGAGGCTGGCATCGACCGCAACTACATCCACCGCTTGGTCAAGAAGTACGACATCACCGTCGACCGCGGTTGAGGTAGCTCCCATGAGAATCAAGCGAATCCTTGTCACGACGGATCTGTCCGACGCGTCGGCGGCGGCCTACGCCCACGCCGGTCGGCTAGCGCGCACGCTGGGCGCACGCCTGCTGCTCTTGCACGTTGACGAGCTGCTCGAGCTCGGCGTGCACGACGCCTCGGAGCTCGAGCAGTACCTGCAGAACGCGCGCGACCGGCGCGATCAGCTCATCGAAGACGGGCGCGGCACGCTCACCGAGTTCGGCGTCGACGTCGAGGTCATGACGCGCACAGGCGCCGCCTCCGAGGTGATCTGCGAGGTCGCAGAGACGCGCGAGATGGACCTCATCGTGATGGCCAAGCAGGGCCTGCGCGGGCTCTCGCGGCTGCTGCTCGGCTCGACCACGCGGCGCGTGCTGCGCCACCTCAGTCGGCCGCTGCTGGTCGTCGACGGCACCGACGAGGGCGCCGACCCGCCCGACGTCGATGACGACGCCGGCGGCTATCAGCGCATCGTCGCCGCCACCGACTTCAGCCTCGACAGCGTGCGCGGCGCGCGCCACGCCGCCGCGCTGGGCAAGCTGCTCGACGCGCGCGTCGTGCTCACGCACGTGCTGCGCCTGCCCGTGCTCGTCCCCGTGCTGCCCGGCGAGACCGCGCTGATGCTGCCCGACGCCTTCCGCGGCGAGCTCGAAGCCGAGCTGCTCGGGCGCCTGCAGCAGACCTGCGAAGACCTCGGCAGCGAGCTCGTCGAGCCCGCGGTCGCCATCAACGCCGGCGTCGCCGAGGGCCTGCTCGACCAAGCCGCCGACGCCGACATGCTGCTCATCCCCTCCCACGGCAAAGGCGCCGTCGCAGCGACCTTCCTCGGCAGCACCACCGAGACGCTGATCAAGCTCTCGCACAAGCCCGTCATGGTGCTGCCGCGCCGCTGGCTCGCCGCCCGCGCCGCCGACCACATGTAAGATCGATTCGCCGTCGATGTAGCGCATCAGCGCGCCGCTGAAGCTCGACAAAGGCACCTACCAGCTGCGCTACCGCCGCGGCGGCGATCTGGTGTGGCTGCTCGACGCCGTTCCTTCGCAGACGCTCGTCGCCAACTAACACCCCATTCTGTGCGCGAGCGCCTGTGTCTTCTTCTACGGCACTGAACGCCGGGGGGCGCGGGCGCGAGCGTGGGAGGACGCCTCCTGCGTTGGTGGCCAGGGCGCGTTCGGGCTCGGCTGGGCTCGTCTTGGCGCGGAGGGCCGAGTTGCAGGGTTCGAAGCGTCGGGGGACTGCGTGAGGACTAGCGGCGCTTGCCTGGGATGTCGTTGACGCTGAAGCGGCCACCTCGGCCGCGACGCCAGCCGGTAGTGAGTAAGAAGGTGCGTGCTGTGGGCCAAGGGTTGGCCTCGTTGGGCTCGCGGTCGCGATAGCCGTCGAACCAGCACGCGGTGGAGAGCGGGTCGACCCAGCCGGGGTGCGCCTGGCGCTGCCCTTGGTGCCTGCGCCGGTTGTTCAGCACGTAGCGCAGCGCGTTTCGTACCTGCGTTGGCGTGCGAAGGATGTGCGCGTGGTAGCGCTGCGCGAACACCTTGCCCTT
>JAGQIK010000560.1 GCA_020431405.1 Myxococcales bacterium | reverse complement strand
CGGCGGCGGCGGCGGTGGTGGCGGCGCCAATCCGCTGCCCGTGCCGCGCCGCGGTGGCATCGGCGCCGCGGCGGCCAGCAGCGGCCTCGATGCACTACCCACCGCCGGCGTGAGCCTCGGCGAGAGCACGCACATCAGCGCCGGCACCACGCCGGTCTTCGACGACTCCGACTCGCGGCGCACGGGACAGCACCCCAGCTCGCGCAAGAAGGGGCGTTGATGAGGCGCGGCGGCAGCGACCGCGTCACGCGCTTCTTCTACCCGATCTTCTACGTGCAGATCATGGTGGCGATCCTGTTCGTCGCCTACTTCGCACAGCAGGCCGGTGGCAGCGACGCGCTGTGGCTGCCTATCGCGTGGGACACGCCCTATCACGTGCTGCGCTCCATCGTCAGCATCGGCATGCTGACGTTCACGCTGCTGTTCATCATCCGCCACGTGGTGCTCGTCGTGTGCGCCACCGCCGACGAGGTCGAGCGCAGCAGCTTCGAGCGGCGCCTGCGCAAGCTCGATGTGGAGCCCTTTCAGCCGCTGGTGAGCATCATCGTGCCCGCCTACAACGAGGGCATCGTCATCGAGGCGTCGATCCGGTCGCTGCTCGCGCTCGACTACCCGGCCTACGAGGTGATCGTCATCGACGACGGCTCGTCGGACGACACGCTGACGCGCGCCCAGACGCTCGAGGGCCAGCATGGGCCGGCCAACGTGCAGGTCTTCTGGAAGCCCAACGGCGGCAAGGCCTCGGCGCTCAACTACGGCATCGAGCGCGCCGCCGGCGAGTTCTGCGTCACCGTCGACAGCGACTCGGTGCTCGAGCCGCAGACGCTCAAAGAAGCCGTCAGGCACATGCAGGACCCGATCGTCGGCGCCGTGGCGGGCAAGGTCGTCGTCGCCAACACGGTCAACCTGTGGACGCGCCTGCAGGCGCTCGAGTACCTCAAGGGCCTCAACCTGGTGCGCAAGGCGCAGAGCTTCGTGCGCGCCGTCAGCATCGTGCCCGGTCCGATCGGCATGTTTCGCAAGTCGGCGCTGCGCGCGGTCGGCGGCTACGAGACCGACACCTTCGCCGAAGACTGCGACCTGACGCTCAAGCTGCTGTGTGACGGCTGGAAGATCGCCTACGAGCCGCGCGCCGTCTCGCACACCGAAGCGCCCGAAGACATCCTCTCGCTCACCAAGCAGCGCTACCGCTGGACGCGCGGCATCCTGCAATCGATCAAGAAGCACTGGCGCTTCATGCTCACGCCGAGCAAGTCGCTCACCGGCGCGATGGTGCTCTGGTATCAGGCCTTCGAAGCCTTCTGCTGGCCAGTGCTGACCATGCTGTCGGTGGCGTTTCTCGCCTTCTCCGGTTTCGACGCGACGTTGCGCCCGGCGGTGGCCTACCTGTGGCTGCAGCTGATGTTGCTCGACCTCGCGGTGGCGCTGTTCTGCGTCGGCGTCGAGGAGCAAGACCTCGACCTCGTGCTCTACACGCCGGTAGACCGCATCGTCTTTCAGATCATGCTCGACATCGGCAAGCTGCTCGCCACGGTCGAAGAGCTGCTCGGCATCCGCATGGGCTGGGGCAAGCTCGAGCGCAAGGGCAAGATATGAATATCGCCGGCCCTGTCGCGGCCACGCTGTTCATCCTGACCGGCTTGACCGTGGTCGGCGCGCTGATCTCGTACGCGATCTTTCGCGCCCGCGAGCGTACGCGCGCCAAGAGCCGCGGCGAGGGCCCGATGGTGCTCGAGTTCTTCGTCGAGTATCAGCTGCCCAGCGCCGGCGGCGTGGCGCACGATCGCCTCTCGCACACCGTTCGCGGCGGACGCTCGTTTTGGGCGGCGCTGCTGACGTGGCTGGTGCTCGTCGCCGGTGCGGCCGGCGGCGTGTGGATCTACTACTACGTGCTCGATCCCGGTCAGCGCGACGCGCGTCGCGGGGGCCAAGGCGGCGCCACGACGGGCAAGGACACGGCGGGCAGTGGCCGCGCCGCGGGCGGCAGCGGCAGCGGTGGCGGTGGCGCGGCGATCAACGCGGCGGCGGCGGTGGCGGCGGCGCGCAAGCCGATGGAGCGCGGCCCACAGCCCAACGTGCCCGACCTCACCGAGCGCGCGGCGTCGCTGTTCGCGCGTGCGGCCCACGATCTCGACGGCGACGGCAAGATCGGTCGCCGCGAGCGGCTGCTGATCCAGCGCCGCGTGCCGCAGTTCGTGCTGCTCAGCATCAACGACGGTATGGCGCTCGAGGGCTTCTCGTTCCTGCGCAAAGCGCTCGAGCGACAGGACGTGTGGCGCCACACGACGTTCTTTCTGTCGGGCGAACGCCTGACCAAGGACGTCACGCTGGCGGGCGCCTGGCAGCACGCCGCGGACAGCGGAGATCTCGGCGTCTGCGTCGCGCCGCGCGGCGCGAAGGCCAAGGTTGGCGACTGGGCGAGCGCGTTCACGCGCGCCATCGGGCGGCTCTCGACGCTGCGCGCACCGCGCGCGTGGCGCTGGATGGCCCACGCCTGGGGCGCGCGCGCCGCCAAGCTCGCCGTCTCCAAGACCTACTTCGAGGCGCTGCTCGCCACCAAGCCGCCGATCCGCTACGACAGCTCGCTGGTGCTGCAGCCGCTCGACTCGCCTGCACGACCGCGCTTGCGGCGCCGCCGTCGCGGACGCGCGCCCGTCGTTGGCGCGCTCGCGCCGCCTCGCGACCTGCCGTGGCCGTTCTCGCTCAAGACGCCGCAGCCGCGCGAGCTGATGCTCCCCGCGGCACCGGGCTCGCAGACGGCCGTCGCTATCGGCAAGCCCGCGATCATCGAGGTTCCGCTCGCCGCCTGGCGGCTGCGCGGCAGCGCGGGCTCGGGCTCGGGCTCGGCGGCATCGAAAGCCAGCTGGCAGCCGCCGATGGACGATCGCCTGTGGGCGCTCTACGGCTGTGCGGGCTCGGGGCCGAACACCGACGCCGTCAAGGCGGTGATGCGCAACCTGCGCGCGCACCTGCGCGGCAATCGCGCGCCGTTTTCCATCGGCCTGCGCCCGGGCAACTACCTCGAGAGCCGCGCCTGCAAGCGGCGCACGATCGAGCTTCTACTCGACCGCATCCGTCAGCTCATCGACGACGGCGCCAACATCCGCTTCGTCACAGTCCCCGAGCTGCTGCTGTGGCTCGGCCGCGGCAAGTAGGTCATCCGATGCGACTAGCGATCACGCTGCTGTGGGCTCTCGCGCTCGCCACCGCCTGCGGCACCGACGATGCGAGTTTCGCGAGCCGTGACGGCGCGGCCGGCGATCCATGCGAGCGCGACGAGCAATGCGTCGGCGTGTGCGTCCTCGGCGTCGCGGGCTACCCCAAGTGCACCAACCTCTGCTCTGGCCCGTTGTGTGTGCCGGCCGCGGGCAACCCGCGCGGCAACTGCCCCGAAGCCGATCAGACCTGCCTAGTCGACCAGAAGGACGGCGTCGCCTTCTGCTGGTCGAACGCGCAGGCGCACCGCAGCAATCCCGAGTGCCCAGCGTTCGACGCCGGCGTGGACTGAGCGCTAGCTCAGCGCTGGCACTTGACCTCGGCGTCGAGCCGCTTGGCTTGCCAGGCGCGGATCACCGACCAGGCGCAGGGGTCTTCGCCGCCGAGTCGCCAGACCGCGATGTGCCGCATGCCCACCGACTCGAGCAGGCGGATGCGGCTCGCCAACGTGGCGTGGTCATCCCAGTAGAGCTTGCCGCGGCTGCCGCCGACCTCGACGGTCGCCTTGTACGAAAGCTTCGAGGCGACGTAGCTCTTGTCGCTGAGCGTGATCGGCTTGCCCTGGATCTTGCGCGCGTGGATCTCGCTCCACACCACGCCCGTGTCGCTCGTCAGGCCGCGCGTGATGCGGCCGTAGAACGGCACGCCGACGAAGACCTTGTCGATGTTGCCGCCGACCTCGCGCTTGACGCGCAAGAGCCCGCGTCGCACCCAGTCGCGCGGCGCGACGGCGTCGCTGCCGTCGATGGCGTAGTCGTATTCCATCACCGCCAGGTAGTCGACGCTGCTCGCTAGCGCGGCGATGTCGAACGGGTAGCCGGGGCGTTTGCAGCTCGGATCGACGCCGCACGGCTCGGTGATGGCGATGCCGAGCTTCTTGTTGTCGGCGCGCAGCGCAGCGGAGAGCTCTTGGATCAGCGCCGTGAAGTCCTTCGCCGCGCAGTTGAGCCCCTCGTAGTCGACGAAGATGCCGTCGGTCTTGTCGCGTTTGATGGCGTCGAGCAGCACGGCGATGTGCTTCTTGCGCGCCTCGGGCTTGGCCAGCAGCGTCGAGATGCGACGCGCGCAGCTGTCGAGACAGGCGACGAGCGGCACCAGCTTGGCGCCTCCCGCGCGCGCCACCTCGCGCGCCTGGTCGCGATCGACGGGGTTGGTCACGTCCCAGTCGACGAGCGCCGTGTCTCCGGCCTGGCCGAAGGTCACGCGGTAGTAGGCGGGGCTCGCCACGGTGATGGCGTCGATGTTGTCTTTGTAGGCGCTGTGGCTCTGCGCGCCGCCGATCGACCACGCCACCACGGCGTGCACGTGCGGGCGCTTGGAGCGCTCGCGTTTGGTGCCCGAGGTGGCGGGGCAGCCGCCGAGCAGCGCGGTGGCCATGATGCAGAGCAGCGCGGCGAGCTGGCCGCGCGAGCGCGTGGAGCAGGGGAGAACCATGTCGACAGCGCCGAGTTTACCTCGGAGCGAAGACGAAACGCAGCTTGCCGATGCTAAGCGTTTGCTCGCGGCGTCCGACGGTTGTGACGACGCCGTGGGCGACGAGAACGCCGTCGACGCGACGATGGCGCGACAGCTGGCTGCTGCGCAGGCGCTGCGCGCGGTCGCGATAGCGCAGCGCGACGAGGCGCGGCGCCGACTGGGGGCCGCTAAAGATCAGCTGCACCGCAGGATGCTCGGCGGCGCGCGCCTCGACGCCGCGCTGTCCGCTGGCGAGCTCGCTCGGCGCCAGCGGGCGCAGCTTGACGTCAGGGCGCCGAGCGTTGTCGAGCACCAGGATCGGCTGGCGCCACAGCGCGAAGCGCAGCGCGCGCACGCGCGGCGCCGACAGCGCGCGTGTCTTGCCGTCATGGGAGATCGTGCCGCTGCTTCCGCGCAGGCGCTGGCGGCTCTTCGCCGACAGCGTGGTGCCTTCGGCGCGCAAGGTCATCGCCAGGTCGAGCTTGCCGGGGCGCTCGATGTGCAGCGTGTAGGGGCCGCTGAGCGGCGGGCTCTTGAACGACACCGCGGGCACCACGCGCAGCATGCCCTCGACGGTCAGCGCGCGCAGGCGTGCGAGCCGTGGGCCGCCGGCGTGGCGCCAGGCGGCGTCGACCAGCGCTCTTGCACGCGCTCGCTCGGCGGAGCTCACCGGTCGCTTGGCGGCCGCTCGTGCCCGTGCGCGCTCGGCGGCACTGATCGGTGCCAGGTAGCTCACGGTTTCGAAGCGAAGCCCCGCCGCGCGCAAGGCGCTCGCGCAGCGCGAGGCCGGGCCGACGATCACGCCGACCAGCGCGCCGGCGTCCACCAGTCGGCTGGCTTGCTCGACCTCGTGTGGGCTCGTGGTGTAGAGGCGCAGGCCGAGCTCGCTGACGTAGCGCTCGGAGAGCCCGAACAGCGCGGCCTGGCCGAGCACGGCGGCGAGCTTGGCGTTGGTGCGAAAACGGATGTTGTAGCCGCCGGCGAGGCGGCCGCGGGCGGCGCGCAGCTCGGCCGCGTTGGGAGGCTCGCGGCGGATGCGCTCGAGCTCGGCGCGCACCAGCGCCAGCGTGGCGGTCAGCTCGGCGTTGCGCGTGTACGTCTTGACGATGAACGAGCCGTCGTCGGTGGCGATGTCGAAGCGGCTGCGCACGCTGTAGGTCTTGCCGCCGCGCTGGCGCAGCGCTGTCGAGAGCCGCAGCCCCGAGAGCACGTGGTTGAGCAGCCTGGCCGCGTCGCGCAGCGGGTGGCGGCGCGAGATGCCTCGGTGGCCGAGCGCGATGAAGCTCTGGGTGAGACCTGGCTTGTCGACGAGCAGCAGCGACAGCCCGCGCGGCGTCGCGCCGAGCGGCCGCACGCGCCGCGGCGGCGGTTGGGGCTCGGCCGGCCAGCTGCCGAAGTGCTCGCGGACCCAGGCGCGCACGCGCTCTGGCGACACGTCGCCGCTGATGGCGAGCACGGCGTTCTTGGCGATGACGTGGCGCGCGACGAAGCGCTTGACGTCGTCGCGCGAGATGCGAGCCAGCGATGCGAGCGTGGTGGCGCGGCCGAGCGGGTGCTTCTCGCCGAAGAGCTGGTTGTCGAAGTGCAGCTCGGCGAGCGTCGCCGGATCGTCGCGCGCCTGGCGCGCCTCGGCGCCGAGCTTGCGACGCAGCCGCTCGAGCTCGCCCTCGGCCAGCCGCGGCGTGCGCACCAGCTCGCCGACGAGCGCGAGGCAGCGCTCCGCGTAGCGCGCGCGGCCGCGACAGCTGACATGTGACAGCTCGTACTCGGTGGCGGCGGCGAGCTTGAGGCCGGCGCTGTCGACCAGCTCGGCGAGCTTTTCGGCGTCGGTGCGTGTGCTGCCGCGCGCGACCAGCGCGACGGCGAGCTCGGCGAGCCCGGCGCGGTCTGCGGGGTCATCGATGCTGCCCACGCGCAGCATCAGGTGCGTGGTCATGATCGGCAGGCGCTTGTCGGGCAGCACGATCACGCGCACGCCGTTGGGCAGCGAAAAGCGCGTCATCGGCGGCAGGCGCAGCGCGTGGACGGGGCGTAGCGGCGGCAGCGCGATGGGCCCGCGCGGCGGCGGCGCCTTGCAGCCGGATACGCTCAGCAGCAGCAGCTGCAGGGCGCAGGCGGCGACAAACGCAGGAGACGTGTTAGTAGGAGACTGGGCGGGCGTGGTACTTGATCGCGCGCGCGGTGACCCAGATCTGATGGCCCCGAGGCTGGCGGTGGACGATGATGATCGCATCGGCGTCGAGGTTCTCGGCCTGAGCCATGGCGTGATTGACGGCGGACTGCTCGTTGGGGCCCTGACCGGTGACCATGCCCAGCGTGCGGTAGGCGACGGCGGGCGGCGCCATCAGCACCTGCATCGGGTGGCTGGCGATGCACGCTGACAGGCTCAGGGCGAGCGCGCCAGAAAGCAGCGCGGCGGTCAGCACCGCTCTAGAGTCCATCGACCGCGTCATCGTCCCAACCTCCAACATGCCTACTGCTTAATTCTAGCAGCTACGCCGAGTGGAACACCGGCCGCCGCGCCTGGCAATGGCATGGATCACGCCCTTACTACGGAATCCCCAGCCAAGTTATCACTGCCGTGATTTGTCGCGGAAGAACTGCAGTGCGGCGATGAACTGCTGCGGGTTTCCGTGCTGCGTCGAGCCCGAGCCGCTGTAGGGCGCGTCCGCGGGCAACCGATAGCCGGCTGATTTCATGCCATTGACGATGGCCGTGGCCGTCGCTAGCGCCCCGCCAGGGCCGGCGTTGCCCCACGGCGAGAAGCCGAGCTGCGCGGCGCTTTTCGCTGGGGTCGCCGAGGCGTTGACGTCGTTGGCCCAGTAGGCGGCGAAGTAGGACTGTCGCAGCGAGAGCCCCAGAGACAGGCCGGCGCGCGTGCCAGCAGACTCGCTGAGCAGGTACGTGCGGTCGTTGTCGACGTTGAAGCGCGCGCGCACGTCGTCGAGCACGGCGGCGCAGGCCTGGCCGTTGCCGAAGGTGGCGGGGCCGTCGATGACGGCGAAGATCACGTCGCCGAGGCCGAGCTGCCCGGCGAGCCCGTTGAGGTTGTTGGCCATCACGGTCATGCCCTCGGTACCCGAGATAACGACCATCGCGCGGCTCGCCTTGCTCGCGTTGTAGCTCTGCGGCACGAGCAAGATGTAGCTCGTGCTGCCGGCCTGGCGCGTCTTGCCGTGATCGGCCGCGCTGCCGCCGCTGCCGTTCGACGAGCCACCCGCAGGCGGCACCAGCGAGCCGGCGGGCTGATCGGGCGGCGTCGAATCGGCTGGCTGCGTGTCGGGAGTCGAGCCGCCCTCGCGCGGCGGCGGCTGCGTGTCTGCAGGCGTGGCGTCGCCCGCGTCGCTGCCGGGCGGACCGTCGAGCAGCACCACCGGATTGCTGTCGCGCTGAAAGGTCGCGTCGCCGGCGCAGCCGGCCGCGCCGGCCAGCAGCAGCGGCAGCAGGGGCAGCAGCAGCAGTGGCACTGCACAAGGGACGCGCAGCGTGTTAGTCCACCCGCGATGCATATGCTCGATGATACCAGCGGCCGCCGCGCGGCGGTGGCGCCGACGCTGGCGGTCGGACTGGCGCTGGCGATCGCTCTGGCGGGCTGTCCGGCGTCCCCTCCACCCGCGGCCTCCAAGCGCTCGCGCGGCGCCGGCGCGGCGCGTGCCGAGCTCGCGTTGGTCAACGGGCGCATCTTCACCGCGCGCAGCGACAGCGAGCTGGTGGCCGCGCTCGCCATCGGCAACGGGCGCGTGCTCGCCGTGGGATCGCGCGCCGCCATCGCCGCGCACATCGGCGCGGGCACGCGCGTCGTCGATCTGGGCGGCCGCTTCGTCGCGCCCGGCTTTCATGACGCCCACATGCATCTGCAGAGCGCTGGCGACGCGCTCGCACGCCTCGACCTGTCGGGCCTGCGCTCGCTCGACGACGTGTTGGCCAAGGTGCGCGCCGCCGTGGCGAAGCGGCCCGCGGGTGCCTGGATCGTCGGTCGCGGCTGGGACCAGACGCTGTGGAAGGGCTGGCATCCGGCACAGAAGGACGCGCGCTGGCCGACGCGCGCCGATCTCGACCGCGTCGCGCCGCGCCACCCAGTGGCCCTCGCGCGCATCGACGGCCACGTGCTGTGGCTCAACAGCGCCGCGCTGGCACGCGCAGGCATCAGCGCGAAGAGCGCCGACCCATCTGGCGGCACGATCGTGCGCGAAGGCAAGTCGCGCCAACCGAGCGGCATCCTCGAGGAGAAGGCCACCGCGCTGGTGCGCATCGGCGAAGGCGGCGGCGTCGCAGCCGCACGCCAGGCGTTGCTGCGCGCGCTGCAGCGGGCACGCCGGCGCGGCGTGACGTCGGTGTGCGAGCTCGGCTCGAGCCTCGACGCGCTGCTGGCGCTCGAGCGCGAAGGCAAGCTCACCGCGCGGGTCACGCTGTGGACGAGCCTCGGCAGCGATCTGAGCGCGGCCACGGCGCGCCGCGCCAAGCTCGCCGCGCATGCACAGGCCCGCGCCCGTGCCGGCGGCGCCGCGTTGGTGCGGCTCGGCGCGCTGAAGGGTTTCGTCGACGGCACGCTCGGCTCGCGCACCGCCGCGCTGCTCGAGCCCTACGCGGACAAGCCCGGTAGCCGCGGCACGCTGCGCCAGCCGCCCGGCGTGCTCGAGGCGCAGGTGCTCGCCGCGTCGCGCGCAGGCTTTCAGATCGCGCTTCACGCCATCGGCGATCGCGCCGTGCGACGCGCCCTCGACACCTACGCCAAGCTCGCGCCCGCCGCGCGCGCTCGCCTGCGCCACCGCGTCGAGCACGTGCAGGTCATCGCGCCCGCGGACGTGCCGCGCTTTGCCAAGCTCTCGGTGATCGCCTCGCTGCAGCCGTGCCACCTCTCCACCGATCAGCGCTGGGTCGAAAAGCGCCTCGGCGCCGCGCGCGCCGCAGAGCGCGGCTATCGCTGGCGCGCCCTCGCCAGCGCCGGCGCGCGCATCGCGCTCGGCACCGACTGGCCGGTGGAGCCGGTGGATCCGCTGCGAAACCTCTTTGCCGCGATCACGCGCCGCCGCGTCGAGACGCCCGCCGTCGTCGGCTGGCACGCCGAGCAGGCGCTGGCGTTCGGCCAGGCGCTGCGCGCCTACAGCGCGGGATCAGCCTACGCGACGCACGTCGAGGCGCGCCGCGGCACCCTCGCGCCGGGCATGGACGCCGACCTGGTCGTCTTCGACCGCGACCTGTGGTCCGCCGTCGCCAAGTCTCCGCGCGCGCTGCTCGACGCGCGTGTCAGCGCCACGCTGCTGGCGGGCAAGGTCGTCTACGGTAAGCTTGGCCGATGACCAAGACTATCCTTATCGCGTTGGGCCTGCTGCTCTCGGTGGTTGGCGCTGGCTGCAGTGATGACGGCGGCTCGACCCCCGACACCAACAAGACCCTCGACGCCGCGCTCGACGTTGGCCCCGCAGAGGCTGGCGCCGACACGAATCCCGCCGCGTGCATGAAAGGCTCCGATCCCGAGGTGGTGACCTTTACCACCGACGACAACGTCAAGCTCGAGGCGGACCTCTACCTGAGCGGACAGGCCAACGCAGCGGCCGTCGTGCTTTTGCACATGGTCCCGCCCGCCAACTCGCGCGCCAACTTCCCGCTCGCTTTCGTACAAGCGCTGCGCGCCAAGGGGTTCAACGTGCTCAACGTCGACCGCCGCGGCGCGGGCAACTCGGCGGGCAACGCGATGGACGCCTACCTCGGCGACAAGGGCAAGCTCGACGCCAAGGCCGCGGTGGCCTTCCTCGCCGCGCACGCCTGCGCCATGAACCTCGACAAGCTGGCGCTCGTGGGCGCCTCCAACGGCACCACCACCGTGCTCGACTACACGGTCGCAGCCGACGGCGACGCGCAGCAGCCGTCGCCCGCGGCGTTGGTCTTTCTCAGCGGCGGCACCTACACCGAGGCGCAAAACACGCTCGCGGCCAACCTGTCCAAGCTGCAGCTGCCGCTGCTTTTTGCTTATCCGGCGTCGGAGGCGAGCTGGAACGATGGCTTCAAGACGGGCGCACCCGCGGGCTGGCAGTTCAAACAGTACGCCGGCACGGCCCACGGTACCGGGCTGTTTTCCGACAAGCCCGACTCCATCGCGGACGTCGCAGACTTTCTCGCCGGCGCGCTCTAGCGCGCGTTACGGCGATGGCACGCATTTGTCGTAGACGCAGATCCCGAGCGCTCCATCGCCCGCGTTCGTCTCGCCGACGAAGGCCACGCGGTCGTTGGAGATGACGATGATGTCGTGTGCGGTGCCGCCAACGCCGAGCGTGGCCGAGCTGGGCGAGGTCATGTCGGCGTTGACGCGCCAGATATTGACCTCGCCGTTGCCGTCGTCTCCCACCGCGAGCACGACGTTCTTGACGGCAGTCGCCGCGCGGATGGTGCCGGCGCTGAGGGTGGCGCTGTTGGGCGTGTCGGTGGCCAGCGCGATCGAGACGCCTTGGTTGAGGCCGCCCGAAGAGCTCAACCAGATGCCGCGCGTCGGCGTCAGCGTGAAGGCCGCGAGCTTGCTCAGGGTGGCGGTGTAGATCTTGGGCTGCGCCGAACAGCTCATCCAGTCACAGCTCGATTGAAACGTCACGATGCCGAGCGCCGGCATCAGCGCCCCACCGCTGAGCCGCGCTAGTCCATAGCTCGCCGCCGTGGCACGCGACGCAAATCCTGCGACGTCGCCCGTTTCGGTGATCGTCAGCTCGTTGCCCATGGCGGATCCGTCGAGCGCGAAGGCGCGATGCACTGGGGCGCCGCCGCGGCTGCCGAGCATCACCACGTAGGCGCTGATGTCGGCGATGGCCAGCGGCGGCGGCGGGGTGACGGCGTCGTTCTGCCAGCGCACAGCCTTGGGGAGGCCCGTCGGGTCGCGGTCGAGGCAGGCGATGAAGCTCTGCGTGCTGCCGTTGTCGCCCGAGACGCAGATCAGCCCGGTGGGAAGCCCGCGGTAGCTGGCGATGATGTCGGTGGCGCGCCAGTCCATTCGCGGGATCATGCGCACGCTCGACGGGACGAGCACGCCGCACTCGTCGAACGCCGCGACCACCGGCACGCGCCGGCCGTTCTGCACCACGTCTCCAGCGACCCAGATGCGGCGCGACAGCAGCTCGTAGGTCGCCGCGAAGAAGCGCGCGCCGACGAGCGCGGTGCCGAAGCTGCGCGTGGCGCCGCTGCAGTCGGGGGGCATCGTGTCGCCGGGTGGGCCGTCGATGGGAAGATCGCCGACGCGCATCTCCGATGGTGCATCGAGATCGCCGGTCGCGTCTTTGGCGGCGTCCTCGGGACGTGCGCCGGCGTCGTAGCCGTAGTAACGCGCGATGCGGTCGCAGCCGCCTGCGAGCACTCCGACGAGCGCGACCAGCAGCGCGAGCACCAGCGGCGCCTTTGTCAGCCCGTACACGATGCGCACAGTATACGCCGCGGCAGGCTATGCTTCGCCCGTGCTGCGCTCGCCGCTCCGGCCGCTGGCCTTCGCCGTCCTCGTCGCTCTCACCGCCGCGAGCGCCGCGGGGTGTCGCACGCCGCCGCGCGACGTACGCACGCGCGACATCGGTGCCTCCGACGTGTCATCGGACGCGCCCAGCGATGCCGCGGCCGACACGATCAAGCCCGACGTGTTCGTGCCGCTGGCGCTGTCGATCACGGTCGACGAGCTCGGCGCGACGTTTGACGGCAGCACGCCCTACACCGACGAAGACGGCAGCAGCAAGCGCTTCCGCGTGCTGGTGCCGCGCGCGGGTTTCACCGTCGATGTCAGCTGGCGCGGCACGCGCGCCGACGGCGCCACGCTGAGCATCAAGGCCGACGTGGCGCTCGGCGATCGCGCCGCTGGCAGCGAGCTCGTCGACCTCTTCTCGCGCAGCGACAAAGACGGGCGCGCGCAGCTGCGGCTGCCCGCCGAGCGCGCCGCGCCCGATGGCGCCGTCACGTTCACCGCCCGCATCGCCGATCTCGACGGCTCCCAGCGCGACGCGACCGTCTCCTTCGACGTCGGCGAGCTGCGGCCCGAGCTCGATCCGTTCCGCCTCGAGGACCGCTGGCTGGTGCTGTTCAGCCAGGACCTCTACACGATCCGCAGCGAGCGCGACAGCGCCGGCGAGTGGCGCGTCGCCAGCGAGGCCAAACCCAACGGCGTGGCCGACTTTCTCGAAGACCTGCGCGCCGCCGGCCTCGGCAGCGAAAACGAGACCGCAGCCGCCAAGGCGGCGACGCGCTACGGCGTGACCGGCGCCAGCGCCATCGTCGCCGAGTGGATGAAGCGCGAGATCCTGACCAACCTGCGCGCGGCCTACGGCATCGCCGTCGACGGCGCGCGCGACGCCGACTCGGTGGGCATTCGCTTCGTGCGCGAGGACGAGGCCGGTGCGCCGAAGCTCGCCGACTACGTCTACCAGAAGCTCGACGGCAGCGAGAGCACGCGCGGCTTCTCGGTGATCGCCATCGGCGGCGGCGATCTCGCCGAGCCGTTTCTCGGGCGGTCTCGTACGGTGGACCGCAACAACCTGCAGACCGAGGACAACATCGGCCCCGGCTACGGCGTCTTTACCAGCAAGGCGCTCAGCACCGTCGCCGGGCTGATCGCCGGCGATCCGACGAGCAAGTCGCTCGCCACGGTGCTGCTCGGCGACTTCATCGCCGCGCTCGGCGCCGGGGGCGTAGCGGTCGGCGAGCACCCGCACGATGGGCTGCTGCTCGACGAGGCCTACGACGAAAAGACGGCGCCCCCGCTCGCGGTGGTGCGCGCGCGCAAGCTCGCCACCGTGATCCAGACGTTGGGGCGTCTGGTCGGCGCGCTGACGGCGCACGAGGTGGGGCACGCGCTCGGTCTCGTGGCCGAGCACGCGCCGCCTTTCGGCCTCTTCGGCGGCGCGGCCAAGGCCGAGTTTACCGGGCCGCGCACCACGCCAGGCCACATCGACACCGACGGCTTCAACATCATGGAGGCGGGGCCCTCGTCGGCGCCTGGCGTCTCTATCAACATCGCGCAGTTTCTCGGCGCAGCCCGCTTCAACCCGCTCAACCTGGCCTATCTGCGGCGCCGCCTGATCGTGCTGCCGGCGCCGGCGCCGTGAGCCTTCGCGGCGATTGACCGGCCGCGAGGCGGCAGGCGATAGTGCTGCGCCTAGCTACGAGAGGATCTGCGATGGCGCGTCCCAAGCTCGAATACCGCCCGATCCGACGCGAGGACATGGACAGCTTCGAGGAGCTGCTGCAATACCGCGAGATGCCGCAAGAGCCGCGCGTGCGGCGCGTGCTCGTCGAGTACATGGCCTTCGAGAACCCGATGGCCAAGCCGGAGAACCCGCGCTACTGGGTCGCCGTCGACGAATCTCAGCGCGTGATGGGCTACTTCGGCATCACGCCCACGACCTACATCGTGCAGGGCAAGCTCGTCGAGATGGCGGTGCCGCACGATCTGTTCGTACATCCCGAGCTGCGCGCGTCCGGTCTGGCGTTCTTCATCTGCGCCAAGATGTACAAGCTCGTCGAGGCAGAGACCTCGCACGTGTTTCCGATCATCTGGTCGAGCCCCGAGAACCGCGAGCTGCAGAGCGCGCGCAAACACTACAAGGACACCGGCGGCGCGCGGCGCATGGCGCGTGTGATCCGCGCCAAGTCGCAGCTTCATCGCGTGCGCGAGAAGGTGCCGTTTCTCGCCGAGGGCGCGCTCGGCGAGGCCTTCGCCTTCGCCGCCGATAGCGCGATGGTGCTCTTCGATCGGGGAGCGCGCGCCGTGCTCGGCCGCGGCATGCGCGTCGACAAGATCGATCGCTTCGACGCGCGCTTCGACGCGCTCGCCGACCGCGTGATCCCCAGCGCCGCGATCCAGCCCTACAAGCCGGCCAAGCTGCTCAACTGGAAGTACATCGACCGCCCCTACAATCAGAAAACCTGCTACGCCATCGAGAAGGGCGGCGACCTGCGCGGGTGGGTCGTGGTCGGGCGCAGCGACCGCGGCGAGCAGTCGGTCGGCGCCATCGTCGACTTTCTCGCCATGCCCGACGACGAGGAAGCGATCGCCACCATCGCCGGCGCCGCGGTGCAGCACTTCCACAGCAGCGACGTGGCGCTCGTCGAGAGCATCGTCAGCGACCCGCGCTACGCGCGCGTGTTCAAGCGCTTCCTCTTCGCCGAGACGAGCGAGCCCGAGTATTTCATCATCGGCGGTATCGGCAAGAAGGACGGCCCGCCCGAGTCATTCGTGCTCGACGCCAACAACTGGCACCTCTCTTCAGGCGATACCGACGGCTTTCTGTTCTCCTGGTAGCGGCCGGCGCGGCCATCTTACCAGCGCCATCTGCGGCGTCAGCGGCAGCTCGCCCGCCATCTCGAAGCCCAGTCCGCGATAGAAGCCGTGCGCGTCGCGCGTCGCGAGGCGCACGCAGCCGGTCGTGCGCACGCGGGGGTGATCGAGCAGCAACGCCATCAAGGCGCGCCCGACGCCGCTTCCGCGATAGGCGGGCGCCACCGCCACGTCGCCGACATACGCGAGCTTGACGCCGTCGCTAATGGCGCGGGCCGTGGCGATCAGCGCGCCGGCCGCGTCGCGTGCGCCGACCCAAACCGCCGACCCGCGAAACGCGCGCGCGAGGGCCGCGCCGTCATAGCGGCCGTCGTTCCAGTACTCGTGCTGCACCAGCGCGATCGCGGCGGGCAGATCCTCGTCGAAGAGGTGAACGTGCAGCGAGACGCCCTCTCGCGGAGCGGCGGCGAAGGCGGGCGGCGCGGCATCGGGCGCGGCGCGGCGGATCTCCTCGATGGCGGCGGCGTCTCCGGCGTCGCCGCGGCGCCAGAGGCCTTCGAGCACGGCCTGGCGGCGCGCGGGCGCGAGATGTTGCCCCAGCTTGCGCTTGCCGCCGATCTGCGCCGCGTCGAGCCGCACGCCCGCCACCAGCAGCCCTTCGATGGTCTTGCGGTAGAGCGGCTCGTCGGGCTCGAGCGGCACGTGGCCGCCTTCCGGCTGCAGCTGCGCCATCAGCGCAGCGAGCGACGCGGTCTTGAGCGCGTGGTCGTCGACGCGCTCGAGCAGCCCCTCGACGATCACGCTCTCGTAGTAGGTCGTCGCCGGACAGGCGCGTCGCTCGTCGATGAAGTAGCTCGGGATGCGCGCGATCACGCGCTCGGTGCAGAAGACGACGGGCCTTCCGAGGCAGGCGTTCTTCTCGCCGCGCGGGCCGGCGTGAAAGAGCAGCCAGCCGCCGGCCACGCAGGGGTGCACGGTGCGCATCAGCGGAAGGCCCGACTCGGTGGTGCCGGCGAAGCGGACGACGTGCGCCTGGCGCAGCAGTGTCAGGGTTTCGTCGCGGGTGATCCCTTCGAAGCTCATGAGCAACAGATAGCGCGCCAGTGGTCTATCAAGTAGTACCAGTTCTGACATATGTGATAGACCAGTAGCTGATGCACGACCAGGACGGCTGGGAGCCGCGTATCGCTGTCGACGAAGGTGGGGCGCGCCCGCTGTATCTGCGCATCAGCGACGCCTTGCGCCGCGACGTGCGCCGCGGACGGCTGCGCCCAGGACAGCGCCTGCCCGGCAGCCGCACGCTGGCCGACGACCTCGGCGTGCACCGCAACACCGTGCTCGCCGCGCTCGACGAGCTGAGCGCCCAGGGCTGGATCGTACGCGTGCCGGCGCGCGGCACCTTCATCGCCTCCGACCTGCCACCAGCCACGCCCGGGCGCGCGGGCGCCGCCACGTCTTCTCACGCGCTGACGCCCGGCTTCGATCTGCCGCGCGAAGCACGCGGCCCCAGCGAGCGCTATCGACGCGCGCGCCGCGACGAGCCGCAGCCGGGCACGCTGATGCTCGCCGGCGGTTTGCCCGACACGCGCCTGGTGCCCGCCGATCTGCTCGCGCGCGCGTACCGCCGCGCCCTGCGCCGCTCGGCGCGCGAGGTGTTGAGCTATGGCGATCCGCGCGGGTCGCTGCGCCTGCGCCAGGCCATCGCGCAGATGCTGGCCGCCACGCGCGGCGTGGTGGCGGCGCCCGAGGCGCTGCTGGTCACGCGTGGCGCGCAGATGGGGCTGCATCTCGTCGGGCAGCTGCTCGGGCGCTCCCCGCGCGGCGCGCGCGAGCGGCCCGTCATCGCCGTCGAGCGCTACGGCTATCCCCCCGCCTGGGAGGCGCTGGCCAGCGGCGGCGCCGAGCTGGTGCCGCTGCCCGTCGACGCGCACGGGCTCGACGTCGAAGCGCTGGCAGCGCTCGCCGAGTCGCGCCCCGTACGCGCCGTCTACCTGACGCCGCATCACCAGTATCCGACCACCGTACCGCTGGCGCCGGCGCGCCGGCTTCGATTGCTCGAGCTGGCGGCGCGCCGCCGTATGGCCGTCATCGAAGACGACTACGATCACGAGTTTCACTTCAGCGGCGCGCCGCTGCTGCCGCTGGCGAGCGCTGACGAGCGCGGTGTGGTGCTCTACGTCGGGACCTTGTCGAAGATCTTCGCCCCGGGCCTGCGCATCGCCTGGGTCGTCGCCACGCCGCAGGTCATCGAGCGCCTGGCGCGCCTGCGCCTCGGCATCGATCGGCAGGGCGATCTCGCGGTGGAGCACGCCGTCGCCGAGCTGCTCGAAGACGGCGAGGTCGCACGGCACGCGCGCCGCATGCGTCGCGTCTACAGCGAGCGGCGCGCCGTGCTGCAAGCCGCGCTGTCGCGCGAGCTGGCAGAAGTGCTGAGCTACGAGCTTCCGGCCGGCGGCCTGGCGCTGTGGTGCCGCGCGCGCGGTGTCGACGTCGACGCCTGGTGCCAGCGCGCCGCCGAGCTCGGCGCGCGCTTCGACCCCGCCAGCTCGTTTCTGTTCTCGAGCGGTCGCCGCCCCTACGTGCGCCTCGGCTTCGCGCCCCTCGACGAGGTCGAGATCGACGAGGCGATACGGCGTGTGGCCTGCGCACTACGCCCGCGACGGTTGCGCTGATACGCTTGCCTCGAGCAACAAGCTTATCGCTGGAGAATAACGACGATGATGGCAAGACGATGGATCGCGCGGGCGCTGGTTGGTGCGATGCTCCTCGGCGCGTTTGCATGCTCGGGAGATGACACCAGCAAGGCGGATGGCGGCGCAGACGCGGCCGCGGACGTGGGCAACACGGGCGACGGCGGCGATGGCGGCGGCGGCGGCGGCGATGCCGATGCCAGCGGCGCGTTCTCGCAGAACATCAGCGCGGCCGCAGGTGGCACGGTTGATCCTGGCAACGGCATCGTGATCGAGATTCCCGCCGGCGCGCTGGCGAGCGACACGACCATCACCGTCGCCGAGTTGTCCAAGTCAGGGCTGCCGGACGAGGCGAACATCGCCAGCCGCGTCTACGATCTCGGACCCGATGGAACGCAGTTTAGCGCGCCCGTGACGCTCACCATCGACTTCCAAGGGACTGCGCCGACCAACGCGACGCCGATGATCGCCAAGCTCGAAGGCGGCGCGTGGAAGCCGCTTTCAGACTCGGCGGTCAACGGGAGCGCGGTGAAGGCGACCACCACGAGCTTCTCGGTCTACGCGGTGCTGTGGATCATCGCCGACCCTCGCATGGCAGGAACGCTCTGCCCCAGCGGCAAGTTTTCGGGGTGCGGCGGCGACATCAGCGGCGTGTGGACCATCACCGACAACTGCATCTACACCGATCCCGGCGGCGGTCCAGACCCGCTGTGCCCCGCGGCGACGATGAGCATCGCCCAGGAGCTCAAGGGCAAGGCGACCTTCAACGCTGGCAACTACATCTGGGACATCTCGCTGATCACGCGCTCGACGCGCATCGTACCCAAGACCTGCTTCTCGGTTTTCAACGTCTCGACCTGCGCGGAGCTCGCCAACGCCGACATTCCATTCTTCAACGACGAAGGCACGCGCTGCGTCGGCGTGGGTGAGCGCACGGACATGTTTCCGCCCGAGATGGGCACCTACAGCACGGCCGGCAACGTGCTGACGCGCACCAAGAACGGCAGCAGCAACTCGTACATGGCCGACTATTGCGTCAACGGAACGACCCTCACGGTCATCGACCCGCCCGGTGGCTCCTTCACCTGGATCGCCGAGAAGTAGCGCAGCTACGCCGAGCCGCGCGGGTGCTATGCTCCCCAGCTATGAGCCGTACCCGCGTCGTTCTTATCGCCCTTAGCCTGACCACCATCGCCGCCTGCAGCGCGCCCGATCCGGCGCCATCGCGCGTCTCCTCGCGGCAGGGCGCCGTCGTCGGCGGCACCGTCGACGACAGCTCCAAGGCCGTCGTCGGGCTCGGCGTGGGCATCAACAACTTCTTCTTCGGCCACTGCACGGGCACGTTGATCCTGCCCAACCTGATCCTGACGGCGCGCCACTGCGTGGCGCTGACACAGTCGCCGGGCCAGCAAGGCAGCGTCGTTTGCGGAAAGACGCAGTTCACGTTGCAGGGGCCAGGCGAGATCTTTCGCGCGACCACGCTGACCAAGCGACCCGAACAGGACACGGGCGGGGGCGAGTTCTACAAGGGCATCGGCAAGGTCTTCGTCGACAAGGCTGCCAACGACATCTGCGGCTTCGACGTGGCGCTGATCATGCTCGAGGGCAAGGGCATCCCGGCCAGCGAGGCGGTTCCCATCGAGCCGCGCATCGAAGAGACCGCCCAAACGGGCGAGACCATGTCGGCGGTGGGTTACGGCCTCACGGCCGCCGGCGGCGGGCCCGACTCGGGCGCCACGTCCGGCACGCGCATGCGCATCGACGGCCGCAAGATCGTCTGCACCAAGAGCGGCTGCACGGCGGCCTTCGTCACCGACAAGGAGTTCGGCACCGACGCGCCGACCTGTCAGGGCGACTCGGGCGGGCCCGCCCTCGACAGCCAAGGGCGCGTCTTCGGCGTGCTCTCGCGCGGTCCGCAAGGCTGCAGCTCGTCGGTCTATGGCGACGTGGCCTCCAACAAGGATCTCGTCATCACGGCCGCGCTTGCCGCCATCAAGTCGGGCGGCATCGAGCCGCCCGCCTGGCTCAAGGCCTACGTGCCCGAGCCGGACGCCGCCGTCTCCGAGGCGGGCGGCGACGGCGGCGCGAGCGGCGACGGGACATCGAGCGGCGGCGACAGCAACAACAAAGACGACAGCAGCGGCTGCGCCGTTTCAGGTCGCGGCATCGCCAGCGGCACGCCGCTGTTGCTAGCGCTCGTGTTGTTCGCGCTGCTCGCGCTGTTGGCGCGTCGCCGACGCCAGCACCAGCGCTGAGCCGCTCGCACTAAGTCACCCGCCGCTACAGTGCGGCGCAGCGATAGGTCGCGGTGGGCATGCCGTTGGTCGCCTCGACGATCAGCACGTGCAGCTCCGTGCCGAACACCGCGGCCTGCACGCGCACACCGTCGGGCGCGGGCTGCAGCAGGCGCCCGCTGCTGAAGCGCCACACACCCGGCTGCGCCTCGACGTTGAAGCGCACGTCGTCGCCCTCGCGATAGACGAGCACGACATGCCCAGCGACGTCGTGCGCCAGCGCGAGCATCGAAGGGTCGAGCTGATCGGAATGGGGCAGGTTGCTCGCCGTCCACGGCGCAAAAGCGCCCGAAACGAGCGTGCTGGCCTGGCCACGCAGGCGCTCGAGCTTTCCTGTGTTGACGCGCCAGAGGTCGGCCTCGCCGCCCGAGACAATCACAGCGGCCGGACCCGCCAGCACCGCACCCACCAACGGCACGCTGCCCGCCGTGCAGCTGCCGTCCGAGACCCACATCCGATGGGCGCTAGGGCTCTCGAGGTTGGTCGCAACCACGACCTGCGCGCTGGCGGCGATGTTCGGAAACGAGCGCGCGAGGACGGGGAACGTCGTCGCCGGGCACAGCGAGCCGGGCACCGCGAAGCCTTGGATCGAGCGGGACACGAACACGTTGGTCGTCGCGATGCCGTACGTGTTGCTCGCCGTAGCGGCGAGCGCCAGCTCGATCTCCGCCGAGCCGAGCGGCGCTTGCGTCTCCTGCCGCCACGATCTCGTGTCTCCGAGCGGTGCCGACTGCACGTCGAGCGTGTCGCCGGCGCCTTGGGCGACGTACAGCCGGCCACCGGCAACAGCGGCACCAAGCGCCGTGATGGAGCCCACCGTGGATGGGCCCGGGATCGTGCTCCAGGTGGTGGCGTTGAACTGGTGCACCGTGAAGGGCGTGTTGGCTGCCGCGCCGACGAGATAGATCTGGCCGCTGGGGTCGATCGCCATCGCGGCTGCGCGCGCGTCGCCGAGCGCGGCGAGCTGACGGCTCGAGGTCGAGCAGCGATCGGCCGGCAGCATGTCGTCTTTGGCTTGGCCGTCGGCATCGCCGCCGCTGGGCCCGTCGAGATCGGACGCGAGATCAGCACCGCGCTCGGGTGTCGGGGCTGCTGGGCCGCCAAAGAAGTCGGCGATTCGATCGCAGCCGCCGAGCAACAGCAGCGCGACGAGGGCAAGCGTGGTGGTCTTGCCGATCACCCGGCAAGTCTAGCAGCGTTGCCGCTAACGCCGCCTGCGCCGCAGCAGCACCAGCGCCAGCAGCAGCGTGATCCACGCCAGCCCGCCGCTCGCCGAGGGCGCGCCCGCTGCGCTGCAGCCGCCGTAGATCGTGGTCACGCGGCTGCCGGGCGTGGTGCCGAGGTTGGACTCGATCTGCTTGAGCCCAGGCGACTGCGTGTCGGGCACTGCGCCGCCGTAGACGGTGACGGTGACGCGCTCGGTGGTCTTGTTGCCGGCCTGGTCGCGCGCCTCGAGCTCGATGACGTGTATGCCCGGGGCGAGCTCGAGCGTCATGCGCACGTCGCCGCTGTCGCTCACGCCAGCGAGCTGGTCGTCGACGCGCAGCGTGACGCTCTCGAGCTTGCGGTCGTCGTTGGCGAAGGCGAGCACCTGCACCTTGTCCACCACGCGCTCGCCTTCGTTGGGGCGATCGATGGCGAGGGTCGGCGCGACGAGATCGGCGATCTCGATCTCGCCCTGGCTCGCCTGCGTCAGCCACGCCAGCACCGCGTCGAGGCGCAGCGCGAGGCCGCACGCGGCGCCGGGCGACTCGGACGTGAGCCCGACGAGGACGCGCCGCCGGCCCTTGCCGAGGTCCGCGAAGACGGGCATGCCGCGCGGCGCAGGGCAGCTGCCAGCGCGGTCGACGGCCGCGACGCTGGTCTGCAGCAGCAGCGGGCCGAGCGTCGCCACGCGCGCGTCGACCAGCGGCGCCAGCGGCAGCGTCGCGCGGTTGTTCTCGAGCTCTTGGGCGGTCGGCTTGCGATTGGGGATCTGCAGGCTCAGGCCGATCTGCGGCGACGTCGTCAACAGCGCGCTGGGCCGCACCGACGCGGGCTGCTCGGCGAGGCGCAGCAGCGCCACGTCGTAGGCCGGCTGCGTCGCGTCGAACTGCGGGTGCAGGCGCTTGGTCTCGATGAAGAAGCGCGCCATCTGGTCGCCGTCGAAGATCACGAAGTGCGTCGCGTTCTCGGCGCAGCGCGCGCTGGCGAGCACCGTCTGCGCGCCGACCAGCGTCGCCGAGCAGAGCGCCTCGCTGCGGCCCTTCATCAGCGTGCCCACCGAGCCGAAGAGCGCGTCGACGGGCTGCTCGCCGGAGACGGCCTGCGTGCGCCGCGAGATCTCCTCGTCCTGCGCAGCACCACCGCAGGCGACGAGCAGGCTGAGGCTAATGACCGTGCTGATGACCGCGCCGCGCTTCATCGCAGAATCCTCTCCAGGGGTTCGACGTGGAGAGGCAAAGCAACGGCTACGCCAGCAGGCTACGCGCCGATAGTCTTGGGGAATTTTCGCGCGGGATGTAGGTGTGGGTGGGGGCGCACCCCTCGACTGCGGAGCGCACCCCCCTGGCGGAGGGCAGTAGGAAGCGCGGCTACTTCTTGAGCAGCGCCTGCGGCGTGACGTGCGGCGCCTCGCCTCGCGAGTGCGGCGCGTTGGCACCGCCGGCGCTGCTGCCGGCCGCCGCGGCGCGCTCGGCCGCGCGCTGCTGGCGGCGCAGACGCGCCTCCAGCTCGGCGACCTTGCGGTCGATCTCGACGTGCTTTCTGCGCTGCTTGACGAGCTTCTCGCGGTGGCGGCGCAGGAAGTAGGCGATGGTCTCGATGCGGATCTTGATCGCGCCGCTGGGCTTGTTCTCGTCGATGTCCTTGAAGCAGAAGTACGGCGTGCCGCTGTTTTCGATGATCTCCTCGATCACCGTGTAGATCGGCGCGTCGTGGCCGCACTTGAAGCTCGACAGCTCGAGGGCCACCAGGTTGGGATGCCGCGCGGTGTACTTGGCCGCCCAGACCTTGCGGCTGGTGTTCTCGCTGTAGCTGTTCTTCCAGACGTCGCCGATGTCGAACGGGCTTTCGATCTCGCCGGCCGCGATCTCCTCGCCGAAGAGGCGCTCGTTGAGGTCCTCGTCGAGCGGCAGCGCGTCCTCCCACAGCACCGGATAGCCGAGCTTCTGAAACTCGTCGCAGATCTCGTGGTTGACGCCCGGGTCGTTGTGATACGAGCGCGCCAGCAGCACCACGCCGACGCGGTCTTGCTGCTCGAGCTGATCGATGACCTCGCGCGACTGACGGCGCAGCCCGATGTAGAAGTCCTCCATCGCCCGCAGCCCGACGACCATGGCGCGATAGGACTCCTCCTCGGTGATGCCGAGCTCGTCGGCCCAGTCTTCGTACATCTGACGCGCCGCCAGCTGCGGCTTGTTGAGGTTGAGGAACGTCTTCTTGAAGACGATCCCCATGTCGTTGAAGAGGTCGCTCTCCTTGGTGAACGCCGCGTGCGTCGCCTCGGCGGTGTTGACCACCGTCGGACAGGCGCGCGAGTCCTGCACGTTGTGAAGCCACGTTGGATAGGAGTCGACCATCGGGAAGAAGATGTGCGTCAGCGGCTTCTTCTTGTGCACCTCCATCAGCAGGTTGTGCACGTGCGGGATGCCGAGCTTCGACGGGAAGCAAGGGTCGATGGCGCCGCGCTTGGCGCCCTCTTTGTAGAGCTCCTCGTTGGTGAAGTCGGAGAAGACCAGCTGCTTGCGGTCGAGGCCGAGCGCGCCGAAGTAGCCCAAGAAGAACGGCGCCTGCGAGTACATGTTGAGCACACGCGGGAATCCGATACGCACGTCCTTGCGCTTGAGCATCAGCTCGCGGCGCTTCTCGAGCTCCTCGCGCCCGCGCGTGGCGTCGTAGAGCGGCTTGACCGAGGTGGCGATCTCCTCGAGCAGCAGCTTGCGCTCCTCGCTCTTGTTTTTGCGACCGAACAGACCCTTGAGGCCTGACGACGCGCGCGAGAGCAACGCCTTGCCGGCTTGCTGGGCGGCGCTCTTGACGTCGAGCGACGGCGGCTCGTCGGCCACCACCTCCGGCGACGGCCACTTGAAAGCGTCGTGGGCCGCGATGTCGACGAGGTTGGGGTAGGCCTTCTTGGCCTCGTCGAGGCCGGCCTTGATCGAGCGCATCGACTGGATGTCCTCGACCTCGCCCTTCTCGCAGGTGGCGATGATCAGGCGCTGCTCGCCCTCCTGCATCGGCACCTTCGACTTGAACGGCTTCTTGGTGGTCTTCTTGAGCGCCGCTTCCGCGGTCTCGGCGCGCACCGCGGACAGCCTGGTGTCTTCGCGCCCTTCGTCGGCTGCGATCTGCTGCTCGGCGAGACGGCGTCCGGCCTCCTCCTCGGCGAGGATGCCCGTCGCCGCCAGCGGCTCGGTCAGCGCCGGCTCGACGAGCGGCGCCTCTGCCGGCTTCTGCTCGCCGCCGGTGCGCACGTCGATGAAGGTGCGCAGGCACTTGTTCTTGCAGAAGTAGCAGCGCGTGTTCTCGTCGCGCGTGGTGCGGTAGCCGATGTTGCGCACGCGCTCGAGGCCGATGAAATCGGTGCGGTGGTCGAGCTCGTGGTACATGCGGTGCGCTTCGAAAGCGCAGCCGATGGCGCCCGACTCGCCGCAGTGCATGTGCACCAGGATCTCGGGCTCGATGCCCGTGCCTTTGAAGCGCGAGCTGATGAAGTCGACCTGCGATTTGACCGCGGCCAGATTGTGCTGCGTGCCGCCCTGCAGCAGGAACTTGCTGCCGAGCTTGGGCAGATTGGGGATCTGCGAGACGTAGAGCCAGATGTTCTTGGGCAGCACGGCGGCGAGGCCGGCCATGATCTCGACATCGCGCCAGCCCTGGCGCTGGAAGTCGACGATGTCGGACTGCATGAACACCGCGCAGCCGTAGCCAAACTCGGGCATCGCCTTGGCGGAGAAGGCGAGGTCGGCGTAGTCGTAGACCGAGTGTCCGAAGCCCGCCGCCGTCGACTGCAGGAAGTAGCCGTTGCCGGCGCTGCACTGCGTGTTGAGCTTGAAGTCTTTGACCTGGCCGTTGTTGAGGATGATGACCTTGATGTCCTGGCCGCCGACGTCGACGATCACGTCGGTGCCCGGATAGAAGTGCAGGCCTGCCTCCGTGTGTGCGACGGTCTCGACAAGCGCCACGTCGGCCTTGAGCACGTCCTTGAGGATGTCTTTGGCGTATCCGGTGGTGCCGACGCCCTCGACTTCGAGCGTGCAGCCCATCTCGGTGACCTGCTCCTCGAGGGCGGCGAACATCTCCATCGTGTCTTCGATGGGGTTGCCCTTGGACAGCTGGTAGGCCTTGCAGACGATCTCTTTGTCGTGATCGACGAGCACGGCCTTGGTCGAGGTCGAGCCGCCGTCGACGCCGACGAAGCCCCGCACGACGCTGCCGGGCGGGTACTTCTTGGCCGACCACTTGGCCTTGGTGTACTTGCTCTTGAACTGCGAAAGCTCGTGGTCGGTGGCGGAGAGGCCTTTCGCGCCAGCCTTCTGTTTTTCGATGATGCGGCCGACGTCGAGGTACCACTCGAGCGACTCGGTGCCGAGATACACGCCGAAGTTGGGGTTGTCTTCGAGCTCGATCTTGGCGAACTCCACCGCGCCGATGGCGGCGAAGTACTGCGCGTTGTCGGGCACGATGATGAGCTCTTCGGTGGTCTTACCCGCGGGGAGCTCGACGCCGCGCTCGGCCCAGATCGGCGGGATGTTGGCGTACCACGCCTCGCGCATGCCCTTGATGTAGCAGTTGGGGCCGCCGAGCAGCATCACGGTGGGGCGCAGCGTGTGGCCGCGCGTCAGCACCGAGAGGTTCTGCTGGATGATCGACTCGAACAGCGAGGCCATCAGCTCGTCGGGCGGCACTCCCTGCTTCTGCAGACCGTTGATGTCGGTCTCGGCGAAGACGCCGCACTTGCCGGCCACCGGATGCAGACGCAGCCCGGCGTGACCCATCTCGCACAGCTTGTCGGCCGGGATCTTGAGCTTGGCGTTGATCTTGTCGATGACGGCGCCGGTGCCTCCGGCGCACTTGTCATTCATCGACGGGATCTTCTTCTTCTTGCCGCTCTCGGGGTCTTCCTTGAAGACGATGATCTTGGCGTCCTGGCCGCCCAGCTCGACGACGCTCTGGACCTCCGGGTACTCCTTCTCGACGGCGAGCGAGACGGCGTTGACCTCTTGCACGAACTTCGCGCCGATGTGCTTGCCGATGCCCGAGCCGCCCGAGCCCGTCATGAAGAGACGAAACGCCTGACGCGGGACATCGGGGAACTCAGCGCTGATGCGGCGCAAGAAGTCGAGACACTTCTCGGGCTGCTTGGTGTCGTGGCGCTGATAGTCCTTCCACAGGATCTCGTCGCTGACAGGGTCGACTACCACCGCCTTGACGGTGGTGCTGCCGACGTCGATGCCGACGATCAGACCTTCACGATACTTCGCCGTGCCCTCGAAGATAGCCGGGGGTGGCGTGGGCTTGTCGCGGCTGGACATAGCAGAACCTCTAGTTTGCGTAGGCCGGATCGGCGTCCATCAGCTCGCTGACGTGCAGCACGAAGTTGGCCGCGCGTCCGACGACACCCTCGTAGTGCGGCATCGTCTGGATCGGACGACGCAGCTCGGGGTGCTTGTCGACGTAGGCGCGGATGTCTTCGATGGACTTGCCAGTGCGCTCGAGCACGTCCTTGAACTCGGCCTTGGCTTTGACCTTGGCCTCGCCGAGCGCCATCTGCGTGCGGCTGTGGGCGTTGATGTCGCCCTCGCCCGACGTCTCGATGGGCAGATAGATCATGTCGGGGTAGTGGCTGATGACCGCCGCTTGCGCGCCGTCAGACTGCGTCGAGGGCATGCAGCCAAACGGTTTGACCGAGAGCACCATGTGCGCCATGCCCTTGGTCGAGTAGTAGATGTTCTTCGCGACTTCGAGGTGGCCTTCGCCGCCGCCCGAGCGCGTGTTGTAGAACGGGTGGCCCATGCGCTCGAGCTCGAGCTGGTTGACCGGCTTGTGCGCGGTGCCGCCGAAGGCGAGGCGCAGTCGCTCGTACTCGCGCAGGATGATCTTCTCGGCGACGGTGAGCAGCAGGTGGTTCTTGCGGTACTCGACCTCGCGCTTGAGGCGGCCCATCAGATCCCAGCTCTTGATCGGCTCGCCGCCCTCGTTGAGGCCGCGCTTGTCTTTGACGAACAGCCGCGCCTGGTGCAGCAGGTAGTTGAGCCAGGTGACGACCGGCTCGACGATGATCTCCGCGCCCTCGTTCTCGAGGAACGGGAACATGTTGAAGTTGCCGTCGCCCTCGGTGGTCTGCGCCCAGAACTCGCCGGTGATCTTCACGATCGGCTTGGGCTGGGTGTAGTCGACCACCATCTCGCGATTGGCGATCTCGACGCACTCTTCGAGCATCTTGGTGTAGTAGTCGCCAAAGAGCTGATCGAGGAACTTCTCGGCCTCGGCGTCGTCCTTGAGCGGCGCGATCTTGGCGAGCGCCTGCGCGAGGATGCCGCCCTTCTTGGCGTACTGCTTGTGCTGCATGTACTTGCAGCAGTGCGCCATCAGCTTCTGGTAGAGGGCGTCGGTCTGTCCGGGCGCCGTCTCGAAGGGCCGCACCTGGTGGTAGACCTCGTTGAGCAGATCGCCGATGAGGATGCCGTTGACCAGGCCGAAGAAGAACTCGAGGTTCATCTGTAGGCCGTCGTCGCCGCTGGCTTGGTCGAGCCCGCCCGACTGCTGGAACAGCAGCACGCGGAAGCCTTCGAAGCCCGAGTTGCGCAGCGCCAGGCGAAACTCCGCTTCGTACATACCGAAGCGGCAGGGACCACACGCGCCGGCCGTCATGAACACGTAGTTGTTGACGATGTACTCGGAGGACATGCCCTCGTTGTCGCGCAGGTTCTTGAGGTAGTTCACCAGCGCGCCGACGGTGAAGTAGGTCGGGTTGCACTGGCCGTTGTTGCCGTACTCCTTGCCGGCTTGAAAGTCGGCTTTGGTCGGCACGTGGACCTGCTCGATGTTGTATCCGAGGCCGCGCCAGGCGGCGGAGATCAGGATGTCGTGACGCAGCGACAGGCCGCCGACGAGGATCGTGGTGTGCGGGCGCTGCGCGGCGGTGAACTTGTGCTCGGTGGGGCGCTTGAAGTGCTCGACCTTCTTATCGAGGCCCGCCTCGGCTTCGAGCCGAGCGCGCTCGGCGCGGAGGATCTCTTCGATGGCCTTATCTTGCTGCGGGACCTGGTGCTCCATGGTCGCGGGCTCCTCGTGAGGTGACAGATGTCAGTCGAACGGGTGGCGTCGAGAAGCGATGGTGAGAGCAGGCGAAGAGCAACGCAAGGACTATTAGACTGACGTGTCAGTCAAGATCAATTCGACTCTGAATTGTCCTATTTCGAAAGACCCTGTTTGTTAGCTGATCTCGGCGCGCAGCAAGTTTTTCGTAGCGAGCGTGCGACACGGCGTGGCGTGGGTGGCTCTCCCCTTCGAGGAAGAGGAAAGACCAAAGGAGAACCTCATGCCCATCAAGAAGCTCGCGCTCGTGATCACGCTCGTCGTCGCCGCCGCCCTCGTCACCGTCGCCTGCGGCGAAGGCGTCGCGCAGCCAGACGACATCGTCGACGTGGACCTCGCCAGCGAGGACGGCGTGCGCACCGCTCAAGCCGTCAACGGCACGCCCACGACCACGCGCGACATCTGCACCAAGTGCGGCTGCACCGCGACGTTCTTCAACTGCAGCTGCCCGACGCGCCGGCGCCTGCAGTGCGTGCTCGATGGCGGCCCCAAGAAGGTGATCACCAGCAGCAGCAGCATGTCATTCGCCCGCTGACGGCTCGTCTTTGTCGCCGGCGCTGAGCACGCGTGGCAGCGACAGGTCGAGCTGGCTGCGCACCAGCGCGACGACGTGCTGCTGCTCGGTGCGCGAGAGTCGAAGCTGCGCCTCGAGCAGCTCGCGCGTCAATACCACCAGTCGCTCGCGCGCGCGGTTGAGCCAGCGCGCGCTGGTGGCGCGGTGCACGCGATAGAGCTCGCCGATCTGGTCGATGCTGAGCTGGTCGATGGTGCTCAGGCGCAGCAGGTTGCGCTCGCGCGCGCTCAGCTTGGCGCAGGCGGCGGCGACGGCGTGCTTGAGCTGGCCGCGGTAGACGCGCTTGACGTGGGCCAGCTCGGGATCGGTCTGATCGTCGGCGACCTCGAGCAGCAGCTCGTCGTCGTCGAAGTCGGGCGCGCGGCGGTAGGGGCGCAGCGCCTTGAGCGCCGCGCGCACGGCGGTGACGCGCAGCCAGCCGCGCAGATCGCCGCGGCCGCTGTATTTGGTGATGCCGGGCTCGTCGCCGGCCGCCGCGACGAACAGCTGCGTGCGCAGCGATTGTTTGACGTCGTCGGCGATAGACGGGGCGAGGCTCATGCGGCGCAGCGCGCCGTCGATGGTCGGCAGCAGCTCGCGCTCGAAGGTGCGCAGCGCGGCGTCGTCGCCGGCGGCGCAAGCGCAGGCCAGGTATAGATCGTCAGTGTTGAGCGCGTCGATGGAGAGGTCGTCGCCGGCGCGCGCCGCGAGGTAGCGTGCGAAGTGATCGTCATCGACGGAGACGTCGGGCCAGCGTGCGCGCGCGGCGCGCAGGCGCTCGGTTATCGTCGGTGGCTCGTCGGGCGGATGACCCATGCGAAACTAGGATTGCATGACGGAGCACCCCGACGACAGCACGCTGCAGCGCATGCTCGAGGGGCAGCTCTCGGACGACGAGGTGCGCGCGCTCGACGAGCACATCGACGCCTGCGAGCCGTGTCGCCAGCTGCTGGCGGCGCTGGTCATCGCGCGGCCGGCGAGCGAAGCGGGCGCTGCCGCCATCGACGACGCGCCGCCGACGATCAAATCCGTGGCGCGCAGGCCGCCTGGGCGGCGTCGCCGAGCGCTCGAGCCGGGCGCGCGCGTCGACAACTTCGTGGTGCAGCGGTTGATCGGGCGCGGCGGCATGGGCGAGGTCTATCTGGCCCGCGACAGCAAGCTCGAGCGCTCGGTGGCGCTGAAGCTGATCTCGGCGGAGCTTCTGACGACGCCCGAGGCCTACGACCGCTTCATGGAGGAGGCGCGCACGACGGCGCGTTTCAGCCATCCGCACATCGTGGCGATCCACGCCGTGGGCGAGCACGAGGGTCAGCCCTACATGGCCCTCGAGTATCTGCACGGCGAGACGCTCGCGCAGCTGATGTCGCGGCGCCCGCCGAGCGTCGAGCGCACGGTGCAGCTTGGCATGCCCATCGCCGAGGCGCTCGCCGAAGCGCACCGGCGCGGCGTTCTGCACCGCGACCTCAAGCCGAGCAACGTGATGATCGACGCCGGTGGTCGTCTGCGCGTGCTCGACTTCGGGCTCTCGCGCGCGGTGACGGCGGCGCGCGAGCCGCACGCTGAAGGCGATGCCGTCGAGCCGGGCGCCGGCATCGACGCAGCTGACCTCGAGGTGGCGCCTAGTGGCTGCTTCGGCACGCCGACATACATGGCGCCCGAGCAGTGGCGCGCCACGCAAGTCAGCCCTGCCACCGACGTCTGGGCGCTCGGCATGATCCTCTACCAGCTCGCCTGTGGCTATCGTCCCTACGACGAGCTGCCGACAGTTCGCAGCCTGATGGTCGAGGTCATGAGCCCCACGCGCGTCCCGCCCATCGCGCGCGTGGCGCCCGAACCACTGCCCGATGCGCTGTCGGCGCTGATCGATCGCTGCCTGCACAAGGACCCCGACGCGCGTCCGGATGCGGCCGAGGTGGCAGACATTCTGCGCACGCTGCAGGCGGAGCCGCGGCCCACGGCGGCCGAGGCGCAGACCGAGGCGCAGCCTGCCGAGGCCGAGGCGCAGCCTGCCGAGGCCGAGGCGCAGTCTGCCGAGGCGTCGATACCGCCGCGAGCTGCGAGCGCGCGCCGCGCGTGGCTCGCCCGGGTCGGAGCCGTCGCGGGCATCGCCGCGCTAGCGGTCGCCGCCTTCTTTGTCGCCGCCACGTCGCGTCGTCAACCACGAGGCGCGGCACTGCCTCCTGTCAGCGGGCCGCCGCTGCGCTACGGCCTCTTTCCGGCGGTGCAGGCCGAGGTGGTGCGGCGCGAGCTGGCGCCGCTGCTTCTACAGCTGCGGCGCGTGCTGCGGCGCCGCATCATCGTCGTCACGCCGAAGAGCTACGGCGCGCTGAGGCGCGCGCTGCTGCGCGGAGAGCTCGACTTCGCCACGCTGCCGCCGCTGCAGTTCGCCCTCGCACGTGCACGCGTGCGCGCGCTGGCGGCGCATCGCTACGAGGGCGCGAGCCAGGGCTATCTGGTCGCGCGCGCGTCGAGCGCTGTGCGCGATCTCGCCAGCGCGCGCGGCAAGCGCGTCTGCTACGTCGAGAAGGGCTCCACCAGCGGCTATTTGCTGCCGAGACGCTTCCTGCGCGCGCGTGGGATCGATCCCGACAAGTCGTTCAGCGCGGTGCGCTACTCGGGTACGCACCCGCAGGTGCTGCGCGACCTGGTCGCGGGCCGATGCGATCTCGGCGCGGTGTTCTCCGAGGCCTACCTGCGCGCCGATCGCCTTGGCATCTCTCGCGCGACGCTACAGGTGCTGGCCATCACCGGCGCGGTCCCTTCTGACGTCGTCGCCGCCTCGCCGAAGCTCTCCGCGTCGCTGACCAGCCGCCTGCGCCGCGCGCTGCTCGGCTTCACCGTCAAGCGCGGTCGCACCGTGTCGGAGGTCTACCCTTTCACCATCACCGGTTTTTCGGCGGTGAAGACGTCGGCCTACAACGATCTCGTTGACTAGCGCCTCGACCGCCGCGCCGCGGCTGCGTCGAGTGCGTCACGCGTGCCTCTGCGCGTCAGCGCGACGAGCATCAGCGCCGGTGCGACGGCGAGCGCCAGCCCCCCGAAGAGGACCTCTGCGCCGTCACCGTCCTTGATCAGCAGCACCAGCGAGACCACGGTCGCGCCGAGCGCGCCGATGGCCCACGCGTAGCCCACGACGACGCCCCAGCGCTTCCGGCGCACGAGGCCGACGCCGCTGAGCAACAGCAGCACGCCGAACGCGGCCCACGCCCCGCCGATCGAGGTGGCCCACTTCTCTGCCACGGCCCTTCGTCTTCTGCAGCGGTCTACGCCCTGGTCGCGCCGGGCGTCGTGGCGTGGCTTCTTCGCGCAGGTGGTGGCGTTGTCGACAACGTAGGCGCAGACGACCGTGCCGGGCAGCGCCAAAGCACCGAAGACGATCGCCAGCACGCCTATCGCTTTCGGCGGCATAGGCCCAGCGTCCTACTAGCCTTTGATGCGTTTCATCTTGGGGTCGTAGAACGGGCGCGCGGGCAATCCGACCTTCAGCGGATAGCGCGTGCCGGCGATGTCGATCTCCCAGCTGCCGTTCTTCATGTAGGCGCGGTCGACGGGCTCGCCGGCTTCGATCATCGCCAGGCCCACCGCGCCGCCGACGGTGAAGCCGTAGGAGCCGACGCGGTTGTAGCCGACGGCGACGCCATCGCGGTAGATCACCTCGCCGTGATAGAGCAGCGGCTCGGGGTCTTTGACGAGGATCTGCAGCAGGCGCCGATCGTACGCCGGGCCTTGCGCCTTCTTCTCGAGACAAGGCGCCTTGCCGATGAAGTCGGCCTTGTCGAGATCGACGGCGAAGCCGAGGCCAACCTCGAAGGGGTCGTCGGTGTTGTCGATGTCGTGACCGTAGTCGCGGTAGGCCTTCTCCATGCGCAGGCTCGAGAGCGCCTTGAGGCCGGCGTGCCGCAGCCCGACCGCGGCGCCTGCCTCGACGATGCGGTCGTAGACGTGCACGGCGTGCTCGGCGGGGATGTAGAGCTCGTAGCCGAGCTCGCCGACGTAGGTGATGCGTACGCACAAAACGCGCGCGAAGCCGATGTCGATCTCGCGCGCCGTACGAAACGGGAAGGCCTCGTCGCCGAGGTCGGCGCTGGTCAGCGTGGCGAGTAGCTCGCGCGAGCGCGGGCCCTGCAGGTTGAGCTGGCCGAAGCGGTTGGTGACGTCGGAGGCGAAGCAGTGCGCGTCGGCCGGGATATGACGCGCGAGCCACGTCTCGACGTGACGGTGCATGGTGTCGGTGGCGACGACCATGTAACGCTCGGGCGCGAGCTTCATCACGGTGAGGTCAGCTTCGAGCTTGCCGCCCTCGTTGAGCCACTGCGTATAAGTGATCGTCTCGTACGGGCCATCGACGCTGTTGGCCGAGATGTGGTCGAGCACCTTGCCCGCGTCGCGGCCGACCACCGAGAACTTGGACATGAACGACATGTCCATCGCGATCACGCCCTCGCGGCAGGCTTCGTGCTCGGCGCGCCAGTAGTCGAACCAGTGCTGCCGCCCCCAGGAGAGCTTTTCGATCTTGGCCTCGCGTCCCTCGGGCGCGTACCAGTCCGGTGACTCCCAGCCGCTGACGTCTTTGAAGTAGGCGCCGCGCGCGGCGAGCCGATCGTGAAACGGCGAGCGCCGCGCGCCGCGTGCCGTCTTGGGCGAGCGCGTCGGGTAGTGGCAGGCGTAGACCAACCCGAGCGTCTCGACCACGCGCGTCTGCAGGTACTCGGGGTTGCACTGGTAGGGGTGGAAGCGGTCGATGTTGATCGGCGTGATGTCGACGCCGGGGTCGCCGCTGACGATCCATTGCGCCAGCGCCTGGCCGAGCCCGCCGCCGGTGATGATGCCCACCGAGTTCATGCCGGCGCAGACGAAGTAGTTGCGAAGCTCCGGCGCCTCGCCGAAGGCCGGCCCCATGTCGGGTGTGAAGCTCTCGGGCCCGCAGAAGAACTTCTTGATGCCGGCTTCGCGCGTGACCGGCACGCGATTCATGGCGGTCTCGAGAAACGGCATCATGCGGTCCCAGTCGGGCGGGATCTCGCCGAAGGAAAAGTCTGCGGGGATGCCTTCGACCTTCCACGGCGCGCACACCGGCTCGAAGAGGCCGATCATCAGGCCGCCGCCTTCCTCGCGGTAGTAGCCGTGCGACGACGGGTCTTCGATGATCGGCAGCTCGCGCGTCACGCCGTCGATGGGCTCGGTGATGAGGTAGTAGTGCTCGGCAGCCTGGTTGGGGATCGTCACGCCCGAGCGCGCGCCGAGCTGCCGCGCCCACATGCCGGCGCAGTTGACGAGCACCTCGCAGGCGATCTCGCCCTGGTCTGTCTGCACCGCGCTGACGCGGCCGTTGGTGGCGACGACGCCCGTCAGCGAGACGCCGGAGGCGAAGCGCACGCCCTGCTGGCGCGCGCCCTTGGCCAGCGCCATCGTCGCGTCGACCGGATTCACGCGGCCGTCCTGCGGCAGGTAGAAGCCGGCCAGCACGTCGTCGACCTCGGCGAGCGGAAAGAGGCGCTTGCACTCGGCCGCCGAGATCTCTTCGACCGGGTTTTCCATCAGCCGGTTGAACGCGGCGACGCGTCGATACTCTTCGAGACGGTCAGCGTCGGCGGCGAGCTCGATGAAGCCGAGGCGATCGAAGCCGGTGGAGAGCTCGGTCTCCGCTTCGAGGCGCGCGTAGAGCTCGCGCGTGTACATGCGCATCTTGACCGCGGTCTCCGAGGTGGAGCCGAAGGTCGTCATCAGGCCGGCGGCGTGCCACGTCGTCCCCGACGTGAGCTGGTCGCGCTCGAGCACGAGCACGTCGCGCTCGCCGAGGTGGCCGAGGTGGTAGGCGACGGAGCAGCCGATGATGCCGCCGCCAACGACGACGACGCGGGCGCTCTGAGGCAGGTCAGTCATGCGCCGACTCTACCCCGGTTGTTTTTTCCTAGGGAGGTGGCGCGAGACGAAGGACGCCGGGGTGGCCGAGGGCGACGAGCGCGCCGTCGGCGGCGACGGCGATGTCGCGCGCGTAGGTGCCGATGGGCGGCTTGAGCGTGGTCGGCGGCGTGACGTCTTGATAGGTGCGGCCGCCGTCGAGCGAGCGGTAGACCTTGTTGTTGGCTGGGATGTGGACGTAGACGGTGGTCTGGCCGGGGCGCGCGTCGAAGACGATCTTGCGCACGTGGTGAAGGCCGGTGGTGCCGAGGTTGGCGCTTTGGAACGTCTTGCCGCCGTCGGTGGAGTAGGCGAGGCCGTCGCTGGCGGCGATCACGCGCTGCGGATCGTTGGGCGCGAACTCGACGCGCTCGGCGATGAAGCCCGACGGCAGCGTCGCCGCGGCGCAGGCTGGCTTGGTCGCGCCTTTGGCGAGCTCGCAGCGCAGCAGCTTGTCGTTGCAGGCCATCAGGAACGTCAGCGGCTCGTCGACGGGGCTGACGGCGAAGTCGCCGTGAGCGAGACACTGCTTGCTGTCGTCGAAGACGGTATCGAGGGTCGTGCCTTGGTCGCCCGAGACGTAGAGCACGTGCTGCGAGCGGATCGCCAGCCGCGGCGCCTTGCCGCCGACCAGCTTCATGCCGTCGGGCGGCCACGGGTTGGTGCGCAGGTCGGCGACGTCGAAGCTCGCGCCGCTGTCGCTCGAGGTGGCGAAGACCAGCGTGTCCCATTCGGGCTCGGGGCCAGGGTTGTTCGGGTTGCTCGGCGGCATCATGGTCAGCAGCGCCAGCCGGCTGCCATCGGCCGGATCGAAGCCGAAGCCGTAGGGCATGTCGTAGTGGCCGGGCCCTGGATTGGCGTAGGTCTTGACCGTCGCCGGCGTGCGGCTTTTGCCCAGATCGGGGCTGACCATCACCACGATGTCGGGCTCGAAGGGCGAGACCTCGCGCTTGACCGCGATGGTGCTCGGCTGCGTCGGATGCGTGGCCAGCATGCCGTTTTCCCAGCCGACGTCGGTGCTGATCTCGGCGGCGATGGTCCAGTTGACCGGCGCCGTGGCGATATCGGCCGCCGGCCCATCGGTGGGCGCACCGTCCGTGCCGCCACCGCCGTCCGCGTGAGCGACGTCACTGTTCGCGGCGTCGCCGCCGCGCGCGTCGGGCGTCGAGCCGTCGGTGGAGCTAGAGCTTTTGCTATCGCAGCCGCAGACCAACAACAACGCGGCGAGAGCGAGGCGCGTGAGAAGCGTGCGTGTGGTCATGGCCCGCTCTGTTGTCGCGCTCGCCGCGGGCGTTCATGTCGCCGCCAGTCGCGTCAGGCGGTGGCGGGCTCGTCGCCTGGGGCGTCTGCAGATGCGTCGGCGGCGGTGGCGGCAGCGTCGCTCTTGGTCGCCGCGTCGCTGCTGGTGGCCTTCGCGCTCTCGGGCGCGTCGCCGGGGCCGATGGTGAGGCCCTCGGTGTTTTCGCGCGGGGGCAGGCCCAGCATCTCGCGGATCACGTGGCCGTCGAGCGAGTCTTTGGCGAGCAGCTCGTCGGTGAGCTTCTCGACGGCATCGCGATGCTCCTCGAGCACTTTGATCGCTCGCTGCAGGCCTTCCTTGACGATGCCATCCACCGCCTGATCGATCTGATCGGCGGTGGCCGCGCCATGGTCTGCCGGGCTGGCGCCGAAGTCGCCGAGCACCGCTTTGCGCGCCGGCTCGAAGGTGCGGATGCCGAGCTCGCTCATGCCGTACTTGCGCACCATGTCGCTGGCCAGCTCGGTGGCCTTGGATAGGTCGCTGTGCGCGCCGGCGAGCGGCTCGCCGATGAAGACCATCTCGGCGGCGCGTCCGCCGAGGATCGAGGCGATGATGTCGGTCAGCTGCGAGCGCTTGGCGAGGTGACCGTCGTTCTGCGGCATGTGCCACGTCGTGCCGAGGCTCATGCCGCGCGGGATGATCGTGACCTTCTCCACCGGGTGCGCGCCGGGCAGCACCTCGGCCACCACCGCATGCCCCAGCTCGTGGTAGGCGACGAAGCGCTTCTCTTCCTCGGTGCGCAGGCGGCCCTTCTTCTCGAGCCCCAGCGTGGCGCGCTCGATGGCTTCGTCGAGCTCTTCTTTGCCGACCTTTGGCTTGTTGCGGCGTGCCGCGAGCAGCGCCGCTTCGTTGACGAGGTTGGCCAGGTCGGCGCCGGCGAAGCCGGGCGTGCGCGCGGCGATGCGGTCGAGGTCGACGTCGGGGTCCATCTGTACGTCGCGCGTGTGGATGTCGAGGATCGCGCGCCGGCCGTCGCGCTCGGGCGGATCCACCGAGACCTGCCGATCGAAGCGCCCCGCGCGCAGCAGCGCGCCGTCGAGGATCTCGGGGCGGTTGGTGGCCGCCATGATGATCACGCCGGTGGAGGCGTCGAAGCCGTCCATCTCGACGAGCAGCTGGTTGAGCGTTTGCTCGCGCTCTTCGTGCGCCATCGCGCCCGAGCCGCGTGCGCGCCCGAGCGCATCGAGCTCGTCGATGAACACGATGCATGGCGCGGACTGGCGCGCCTTCTCGAACAGATCGCGCACGCGCGAGGCGCCGACGCCGACAAACATCTCGACGAAGTCGGAGCCGGACATCTGATAGAACGGCACGCTTGCCTCGCCGGCGACAGCGCGCGCGAGCAGCGTCTTGCCCGTGCCGGGCGGGCCGACGAGCAGCACACCCTTGGGGATGCGCGCGCCGATGCTCGCGTAGCGCTCCGGCTGGCGCAGAAAATCGACGATCTCTTTGAGCTCGTCGACCGCCTCGTCGACACCCGCGACGTCGGCGAAGGTCGCTGTCTCGTCGGCCACCTCGCGTGCGCGGCTTTTGCCGAACGACAGCACGCCACGTTGCGTGGACCCGCCCTTGCGGCTCGAGAAGTAGAGCCACAGGAAGATCACGACGACGATGAGAAGCAGCCAGGGGTTCATAACAGCGATGGATTCATTGGCATTTTGGCGGGGCGAGCCCTGCGTCGCGGGAAACCTAAGTCGTTTTCCCCGATGTGTAAATGCCTACGGGAAGTTTAGCGGGTTTTCCCCGCCCGGCCCGCCGTCGCTTGCCCGCGCTATTTGAAGCGCAAGCAGGTGCCTGCGTTGTCGTCGGCGAGGTGACCATCGCGGCGGCCAAGCCAGTAGGCCATCAGATAGTCGACGCCCGGGTACCCGCGCCGCGGGTCGCCGCCGGCGCTGGCGCCGAAGGGATCGCGCTGCCAGATGAAGTCGCTCATCACGCGGTCGGCCACGTCGACGGCGACGGCCGTCTGCCCGGCGCACTTGCTGTTCATCGGGTACTTGCCGGCGTTGTTGACGGCGCGCGCGATCTTCGGCGGCTCGGGGAACTGGCCGAGCTGCTTGTTGAGCTCGGCTAGCTGCGCCGCGCTGACGAGGCCGCTGCCGTGCGTGGCCGCGATGTAGCCGAAGAACACGTTCTTGTGGTCCTTAACGTAGGGCCACATCTTGGCGCCGAGCACGTCGCGCGCCCACGTCGCGTGTGCCGCCGCGTTGCCGCGCTCGAGCTGCAGCAACGTGAGCAGCGGCTCGAAGGCGATGTTGAAGGCGTAGTAGGACTTCCAGCACTGACCCGCGTCGTTGAGCTGCACGTACTGCTTGGCCAGCGTCTGCCAGCCCGCGATGTGGCTGTCGTAGAAGCTCTTGATCGCGGCGCGCCGCGCGGCGTAGCCGGCCACGCCGTCGGTGACCTGCAGCGCGATGCGAAAGATCGACGCCGTCATCAGTGCGCTGCCCGAGCGCGGCAGCGAGGCGGGCACCAGCGCGCCGAGGATCGGCACCTGCTTGAGCACGGCGGCGAGGTCGGGGATGAACTCGCGCAGCCCCGTCATGGTCGAAGATTCGAAGTCGCCGCCGCCGCCCGACGACGAGCCGACCTCGATGAAGGGGCCGCCGTTCTTGTACTCGGTGGGGTTCATGATCGCGTACTGCATGTCGAGCTTGAGCGGCAGCTCCTGCCACGACCCGCCCAGCTTGAAGCGCAACGTCACCGGCACCTGCTTGCGCACCTTCATCAGCTCCTCGACGATCGCGACGGCGCGCTTGCGGATCAGCTCGCGCTCGGCCGGCGCGCTGGCGAGGGCCTGATAGGCGTACGACCAGCCGAGCCACACGCCCTGGTACTGATCGCGGCTGGTGTTGCCGTCCCAGAACATCGGCTGCCCTTTGTAGCTCGCCGCGTGATGGCGTCCGTTGCTCGCGTTATAGAGGCCGTCGATGGCCGCGTCGCCGCTCTGCGTCGGCGCCCAGAAGCGCGCCATGTAGCCAGGGTGTCCGGTGAGCTCGAACAGCTCGTCGATCTTGGCCACGAGGCGTTTGACGTTGGCCAGCGCGTCGGACGAGCGCGTGACCTGATAGCGCAGCGCTTCGGCGGCGAGGTAGGTACCGGTCCAGATCGCCGCGTCGCTGTAGCCACCGTAGGTGACGACCTTGTCGTGGTTGCTGTCCGCGTAAAACGCCTCGGCGACGTAGCCGTTGGGCAGGTGGAAGCGACGCATCCAGCCTTCGTGGCGGCGCGCGCGATCGCGCAGCGAGCCGCCGAGCGCGATGAACGCCTTGGACGTGTCCGAGTACAGCGCGCATGTCTGCGTGGTGCTGCCGCTGCTTCGCGTCTGGCCGACGAAGCACTCGTCGGCGCAGCTCGGCGGCGGCGGCAGGTCGGGGCCGGGGGGGTTGGAGTCGCCCGCGGGCGCGCCACCCTCGGTGGGAGCGCTATCGTCGCCTGGCGCGACCGGGGCGTCGGAGGGGGCGGCGTCGCGCCCCGGCGTGGTGCCGGTCTCGAGACCGGGGGCCGAGGTATCGCCGTTGGTGGGGGAGGCGTCGCCGCAGGCGGCGAGCGCACAGCTGAGGGCCAGCAGGAGTGGGGCGGCGGTCTTCATGCTAGCCAAGCGCTAGCAAGCACGGCGCCAAATGCGGGATGCGCGATTACATCTACTTGCGCGGCGCGCCACCCTGACGTCGGTCAAGGGTGGCGTAGACCGTCCCGGTTGCCGCTGCAGATCTGTTACGTCGCGGTGCTACTGCTCGGTGTACGTCACTTGGCTGGCCGTGTAGTTGATGAAGAACCACCAGCCGGCGCCGAAAGTGGGGTGCGTGTCGGTGTCGTCGTTGGTGCCCGAGTCGCAGAGGATCGACGAAAGCGGCATGCCGCCGACCAGCGGCAGCGTGGCCGGCAACAGCACCTGCGCCGCGGCGGTCTTGCTGAGGAAGCCGCGCAGCAGGCCCTGATCGAGGCCGGTCGCTGGGTTGCCCGTGTAGCGGCCGGCGATCTGCAGGTCGCGCAGCGGGATACTGATGCCCGCGAGCTGCAGCGTCACCGAGCGCGCGGTCGAGACGAAGCAAGGCGCCGAGGTCTCGCCCGCGTTGTGGCGCGAGACGTTGACGCCGTTGTGCGTGCGCGTGAGGCACATGCCGGTGGTTTGGTTGTTGTACGTCGAGATGCCGAGCGCGGGCTGCGTGGCGAGCGTGCGCGAGCAGCTGCTCGGCGGGTGCGGCGGCGCGCAGTCGCCCTGCGCGAGCTCGACCGTGCCCATCGCCGTGCCCTGCGAGAGCGGGCGGAACACGATCAACAGGCTCAGATCGAGCAGGTTGTCGGCGTCGCCGTCCTTGGTGATCTGATCGGAGATCAAGCCGTCGACCGTCGACGACAGGTCGATGGCGCAGCCGAGATAGATGTGCGGGTCGGCGAGGCTGAGCGTGTTGACGCGAAACGCCGTGGGCGTGGCGCCGGCGGTGTCGGGCAGCGGCGGGCCGTCGGCCGAGATGTCGGGTGCGATGCCATCGCTGGTGGTGTCGCCGGGCGTGCCGTCCTGCGGACCGTCGGGCGCGACGCCATCGCTGGTGAGGTCTGGGTTGGGCGTGCTGCCGTCGACGGTGCTGTCGCCTCCGGAGGGCGGCAGGTCGCCGGCCGGCGGGGTGCTGTCGCCGCAGGCGGCCAGCGCGAGGGCAAGAGACGTGGCGAGAAGTAGGCTACTAATACGTTTGTAAAGCATGCAGTAGCCTACACGCAGACTACTCGAACGTGTAGTGCTTGCGCACGGCGACGTGGATCTTCCAGGTGCACGACAGGCCGCGCGCGAAGGTGACGAGGTCGCCCGCGCCGAAGCGCACGGTCTCGCCGCCGCCGTCGGGCGTGACCTCGACGTCGCCTTCGAGCAGGTAGCAGGTCTCGGCGGCGTCGTAGCTCCACGGAAACTCCGACGGCTCCTTGGTCCAGATCGGCCACGACTTGACGCCGAGCTGCGAAAGGCGCTGGTCGCCGGCCTTACGTTCGATCTTGATCTGCTCGCTCATCGCTTTCCTCCTGCTCGTCGTGCTGATTGATCAACGCGTGGCGCAGTCTAGCCGGAAACAGCGCCGCGCCGAGGCGCGTCAGCGTGATGTACATACAAGGCACCACCAGCAGCGTCAGCACGGTGCAGAAGCTGAGGCCCCAGACGATGGCGAGGGCCATCGGCTTGAGCGACTCGGCGGTGCCACCCCAGCCCATGGCGAGCGGGAAGAGCCCCGCCACCGTGGTGATGCTGGTCAGCAGGACGGGCCGCACGCGCAGCACACAGCCCTCGACGACGGCTTGGTCGCGCGGCATGCCGGCGCGGCGGCGCTTGTTGATGAAGTCGAGCATCACGGTGGCGTCGTTGACGGCGATGCCGGCCAGCCCGACCACGCCGACCAGCGCCACCATGCCGACGGGCTCGCCGCTGACGAAGAAGCCCGTCACCACGCCGATCAGAGAGAGCGGCACGGCGAGCAGCACCACGAAGACCTGCGAGACGCTGCGAAACTGCGCCGCGAGGATGGTGAACATCAGCGCCACCGCCAGGATCGCCGCGCGCACGAGCGAGTTGAGCGACTCGGCGGTCTTCTCCCACTCGCCGCCGAGCTCGAACGTGACCTCGGGGTTGGCGCGGGCCAGCGCCGCGATGCGCGCCTTGATGCGGCGGTTGGCCTCTGACGAGGTCAGATCGCCGGCCACGTCGGCGGCGACCTTGACCGAGCGTTTGCTGTTGCGGTGGCGGATCGCCGCCAGCGAGCGCCCGCCCTCGACGCGCGTGACGTCGCCGAGCGCGACGCGCCCGCCGGCGCGCGTGCCGATCTGGATCGAGCGCAGGCGCGCCGGGTCGCGGCGCACGGCGGGGTCGTAGCGCACGAGCACGTCGAGCTCTTCGTCGCCGTGGCGAAACTTCGTCACCGGCAGCCCGCCGTAGGCGGCGCGCACGAACTGGCCGATGTCCGCGTGCGAGAGGCCGTGCATCGCGGCGCGCTGCATGTCGACGTGAAGGCGCAGCTCGCGCTTTCCGAGATCGAAGTCGTCCTGGATGCTGACGATGCCCGAGACCTTGCGCATCTCGGCCTTGACGCGATCGGCGAGGCGCTTGAGCGTGGGGTACTTGTCGCCGCTGATGCGCACGGCGATGGGCATGCCCTTGGGCGGCGAGAAGACCACCGCGGCGAGCTCAACCGAGAGCGGCCCCGGGATGCCGGCGACGGCGCGCCGCGCGTGCTCGAGGATCTGCTTGCCGCGCCGCTCGCGCTGCGCCGTGCGCACTAGAAAGATCGTGACCATCCCGAGGTGCTTGCCGCGCTCGGGAAATACGCGCGTTCGCGTCCATCCGGCCTGCGCGACGATGCCTTCGCGCTCTTTGGCGGGCAGCGCGGCGATGAGGCGCTGCTGCATGGTCTGCAGCACGCCCATGGTCTCTTCGAGCGACGAGCCGCGCGGCATCTTGACGCGTACGTCGAAGACTTGGATGTCTTCGTCGGCGAGCAGCACGACCTCCTTGGTGGCGAAGGCGAGCCCGACCATCAGCACGCACAAGAGCACCGCGCTTGCCGAGACCAGGATCGGCCAGCGCACCACGCGCTCGAGCACGTGGCGATAGAGCCCCAGAACGCGTGAGGCGAAGCGCACCAGCCGCGTGTCGGCGCTTTGATGGCGCCCGCGCGCCACGCGGCCGAAGTCGGCCATGTGCGAGGGCAGAATCAGCAGCGCCTCGAGCAGCGAGACGAGCAGCGCCGCGACGACCACCTTGGGGATGATCGAGAAGAACTTGCCCATGATGCCGGTCATCAACAGCAGCGGCAGAAACGCGGCGCAGGTGGTGAGCACCGACGAGACCACAGGCCACATCACCTCGCGCGTGCCGTCGATGGCGGCGCGCAGCGGCGTGGCGCCGAGCTCGAGGTGGCGGTAGATGTTCTCGATGATGACGATCGCGTCGTCGACGACGATGCCCACGCAGAGGATCAACGAGAACAGCGCCGGCAGGCTGACCGTCACGCCGAGCAGATACATCACGATCGTCGCGCCGAGCAGCGCCACCGGCAGGCCGAGCGAGGCCATCAGCGCGTTGCGGCCGCCCATAAAAACCCACAGGCAGATCAGCACCAGCGCCATGCCGATGGCGCCGTTGGAGTAGAGCGTCTCGAGGCCGCTCTTCACCACGCGCGCGCCGTCGCCCATGGTGCGGATGCTCATGCCGGCGGGCAGCTGCTTGCGGAAGGTGTCGAGCAGCGCGTGCACCTCGCGGCTGAGGCGCAGGATGTCGCCGCCGTACTCCTTCATGACGGTCAGGATCACGCCGCGCTGGCCGTCGATCTGGCCGATCTGCAGCGTCTCGCCGAAGGCGAGCTTGACGCGTGCGACGTCGCTGATGCGCACGTGTTTGCCGCTCGGCGAGGGCAGCACGACGAGGCGGCGGATGTCGTCGAGCGTGCGCATCTCGGCCTTGACGCGCAGCGCCAGCTCGGAGCGGCCGAAGGTGATGGTGCCGCCCGGCACGTCGCGCAGCCGTGTCCGCAGCGCGCGTGCGACGTGCGCGACGGTGACGCTGTGCGCTTCGAGGCGCGCCGGGTCGAGCTCGACCTCGACCTGGCGATCGCGGATGCCGGTGGACCACACGTCGCCGACGTCGCGCAGATCGGTGAGCTTCTGCTTGAGCTTGCGGCCGACCTCGCGCGTGACGCGCTCGGGCTGCTTGCCGCCTTTGAGCGCGACGATGATGGCCGGCATGCGCACCTTGGCTTGCGAGACCACCGGCTTCTTGGCGTCCTCGGGCAGATCGTTGACGCGGTTGACGGCGTTTTGCAGGTCGAGCACGGCCTTGGTCATGCTCGCGATGTCCTGGCGGAACTCGACCCACACGAAGGAGCGCCCCTCGGTGGTGGTCGAGGTGTAGTGGTCGACGCCCTCGAGCGTCTTGACCGCTTCTTCGATCTTGCGCGTGATCAGCTCTTCCATGTCGGCGGCTGACGTGCCGGGGTAGTAGGTCGCCACCCAGGCCGCGTTGATGCGCACCTCGGGCATCTGCTCTTTGATGTTGGCGCGGTAGTAGATGATGCCGAAGGCGACGATGCCGACCATCATCAGGTTGACCAGCACCGGGTGGCGCACCAGCTTGCCCAGCATAGCGGCGGTCTACCGTTTGGCGGTCTTGGAGGCCGACGCCGTGGTGACGACCTTGACCGGCGTGCCGTCGGCGAGGCCTTCCTGACCGACGACGACGAGCCGCTCGCCCACGGCGAGGCCGCGCTTGACGACGGTCTCGAGGCCGACGCGGCGGCCGAGCTCGAGGCGGCGCCGCCGCGCGTGGCCGAGGCCAGCGCTGTCGGTGCGCTCGACGACGAAGGCGTAGGGCACCTCGAACTGCTCGACGATGGCGGCGTTGGGCACCAGCAGCGCGCTGCGCGCCGCGCCGAGGAAAAAGCGCACCTCGGCGATGAGGCCCGGCTTGAGCTTGCCGTCGGCATTGTCGAGGGCGACCTCGATCTCCACGCGGCGGCTGCGCGGATCGGCGGCGGCACCTACGGTGTGCACCACGCCAGCGAGCGGCTTGTGCTCGCCGAGCAGCTTGATGCGCACCTCGCAGCGCTGGCCGCGCTTGATCGCGAGCGCGTCGGCGAGCGCCACGGCGGCCTTGACCTTGACGCGCGAGACGTCGATCAGCGTGACCACCGGGCGCCCGGGCGCGAGGTAGTCGCCGAGCTCGACGTGGCGTTTGGCGACGGTGGCGGCGAAGGGCGCGCGGATGCGGCTGTCGGCGTGGCGCCGGCCGGTCAGCCGCTGCTGCGCACGCGCGGCCGCGAGGCTCGCCTCGGCGACGCGCACGCGGTTCTTCGCCGCGTCGAGCGTGGCGTCGGAGACGATGCCGCGGCGCGCGAGCTTTTCGATGCGCGTCAGCTGGCGGCGCGCCAGATCGAGCGTGGCTTGCGCCTGGTCGCGCTGCGCGCGCGTGAGCCGCAGGTTGTCGCCGACCTTGCTCGCATCGACACGGACGAGCAGCGCGCCGGCTTTGACGACCTCGCCGACCTTGGCGTCGAGCAAGCGCACGCGTCCGGCCGCCTCGGCGGCGACGGTGACCTTGCGCCACGGCGCCACGTCAGCGACGACGCGTACGCTGGGGCGCAGGGTGCGCTTGGCGAGCGCGAGCACCTTGACCGGCACGCGGCTCTGAGCGCCCGCGGCCGCGCTGCCGCTCGCCGAGGAGGGCTTCGACGTGCAGCCCGCCACGGCGAGCAGCGCGGCGAGCGCCGCGGCGAGCGATGCGGTGGCGTAGCGCGAGGGGCTCATCGGTAAGTCGCGCAGATGATAGCATCGGCGCGTGAAAGGGGCATTGCTAGCACTGAGCGTGCTCGTGGTGGGATGCAGCGACGCGTCGCCGCCGCCGAGCGACGCTGCGCCGCCAGAGTCACCGCCGCCCGACGCCGCGCCGAGCGCGACGCGCGTGATGATGCGCTTCGGCAGCGCGAGCAGCTTCTGGGACGCGCCGATGCCCAGCGACCATCGCCTCGACGGCGAGGGTCGCGTCAACCTGCAGGGCTTTCCCAACCCTGGCAACATCAAGATCGTCGGCCAGTCGCTGGGGCTGCTGCACCAGAAGGCGCGCGGCTTTTCCACGACGGCGGCCGTGTTTCTGCGCATCGGACCCGACGGCGCGACGCTCGACGCGGCGTCGCTGCCGGATCTCGCCGCGTCGACGCAGGCGGGTGCGTCGGTCTATCTGATCGCCATCGAGCAAGGCGCCGATGATGTGGGGCGGCGCTACCCAATAGATGTCAGCTTTAGCGCCGGGCCGAGCAAGTTCGGCGCCTCGGGGCTGCTCTCGCTGCTGCCGCTGCAGGGCGTGCCGCTCCTGCCGCGGCGCCGCTACGCCGCCGTCGTCACCACGCGCGTGCGCGATGGTGACGGCAAGGCGCTGGCTGCGGGGCCCGAGCTGCGCGACATCCGCGACGGCGTGCGACCGGAGGGCATGAGCGCGGCCGCCTTCGCGCGCTATCGCGCCGCGCTCGATCGGCTCGAGGCGCTCGGCGAGCTGCGCGAGGACATCGCCGGTCTGGCCGTCTTCACCACCGGCGATCCCACGCGCGGTCTCGCGGAGGTGGTCAAGGCGATGCGCGCGCGCCCGCTGCCGGCGCCGACGATGGCTTTCACGCGGCGCGACGTCTTCGACGACTACTGCGTCTACGAGGCGCGCTACGAGCTTCCCGTCTATCAGACGGGGACGCCGCCGTACCTCGCCGAAGGCGGCGGCTTCGAGTTCGTCCGAGGCGACGGCACCGTGACCAGCGAGCACGACGAGACCGCCGCGCCCAGGCTGGTGCGCGTGGCGGCGGCGCGGCTGTTTCTCACCGTGCCGCGCAAGCGCGCGATGCCGCTCTCTGGCTGGCCGACGGCAGTCTTCATCCGCACCGGCGGCGGCGGTGACCGGCCGCTGATCGATCGCGGCCGCCGCGCGCAGGCGGGCGGCAGCGCCGTCGAGCCCGGCAGCGGCCCGGCGCTCGAGCTGGCGCGCGCGGGCTTTGCCGGCGTCAGCATCGACGGACCGCACGGCGGCCCGCTGCGCAACAAGAGCGGCGCTGACGAGCAGTTTCTGGTCTTCAACATCTCCAACCCGACGGCGCTGCGCGACAACCTGCGCCAGTCGGCGGCCGAGCTGACGCTGCTTCCCGAGATGTTGCGCGCGCTGTCGCTCGATCTCGGCGACTGCGCGGTGGACGCGGCGGCGGGTGGCGGCACGGCGCGCTATCGCGCCGACGTCGACAAGCTGGTGCTGATGGGCCACTCCATGGGCGCCACCATCGCGCCGCTGGTGATGGCCGAGCAGCCAGACTTCAAGGCGCTGGTGGTAAGCGGCGCGGGCGGCAGCTGGATCGAGAACGTGATGTTCAAGCTCGAGCCGCTCGAGGTGCGCCCCATCGCCGAGGCGCTGGTGCGAAGCAAGCTCTCGCGACACGACCCGTTCCTCAATCTGCTGCAGTGGGCCGGCGAGCCGGCCGACACGCCGATCTACGCGCGCCGCATCACCGGCAGCGACGTGGTCGGCGGCCCACGTCACGTGCTGATGTTTCAGGGCATCGTCGACCGCTATATCCTGCCGCCCATCGCCAACGCGCTGACGATCTCGCTCGGCCTCGACCTCGCCGGCACGGCGCTCGACGTGGGGCACCCCGAGCTCGGCGCCTTCCGCAGCGCCAACGATGTGCTGGCATACGGGGGCGCCAAGGCGATCACGCTGCCAGCGAGCGGCAACCGCCAGGCGGGTGACTTCGCGGCGACCACGGTGGTAACGCAGCACGCCGAGGACGGTGTTGAGGATGGGCACGAGGTGATGTTTCAACGCGACGAGCCCAAGGCGCAGTATCGCTGCTTTCTGTCGACGTTCGCCGCGGGCGACGTGCCGGTGGTGCCTGCGCCCAACGGGACGTGTCCATGAACGCCTAGCGCGTTAGACTCCCCGCGTGTCTCGCGCCGCCTCCGCGCCGCCCGCCGCGCGCACCGTCGCGCCGCTCGTGTTCGTCGTCGCGCTTCTCAGCGCGAGCGGCTGCCGGCGTGATCGTCCCGTCCCGCGCGACCTCGCGCCGGGCACGTTCCGCCTCACGCCGCAGACGCTGAGCGCAGGCAGCGACAACTTCCTCGGGCTGCCCGCGCGCTGGCGCTACAAGACCATCGACGCGCCCACCGACGCTGCCGAGGACGACGGCGCGCGCTTCGCAGCGCCCGGCGTCGACGACAGCAAGTGGCCCACGCTCGACCTGCGCTTGCCGGAGGGCCTGCCGCGTGCCGGCGAAAGCGAGCGCGTGGTGTGGCTGCGGCTGCACCTCACGGTGGACAAGGCGCTGTTCGGTCGCGCGCTAGCGGTGATCGTCGCGCACTTCGAGCCGCTGCGCGTCTATCTCGATGGCCGTCGGCTCGCCGACTTTCGCGATCGCGAGATGTGGGGCGAGACGCCGGTGTGGGTGCGTTTTCGGCGCAGCGAGCACGTCGTGGCGATTCGCCTGCGCACGCGCTACAGCGTCAAGCTGGCGCGCATGTTCGGCTACAGCGGCGTGGCGTTTTCAGTCTGCACGCCGAAGACGGCGCGCTGGTGGTCGAACATTCGCGCCGGCGGGCGGCGGCTGCACTACTTCGCGATCGGGCTCGCCAGCGCCATGGCGCTGATCCACCTGCTGCTGTTCATCTTCATCCGGCGCGAGGAGCGGCTCGTGTCAGGCGGCGATGGGCCGACGCCCGAGGCGGTGCGCGTCAACCTCTACCACGCGATCGCGATCGTCGGCGTCGTGGTGATGGCCTACTCGACGATCACCAGCGCCAGCGGTCCCACGGTGCCGCAGCTGATGCGCTACATGTATGCCTTCTCGGTGGGCGTGGCCGTCGCGGTGCTCGGCGGCATCCGCATGATCTACGCGCTCTATCCCGACGCCGCCAAGGCGCCATACGGCAGCGCGCGCCAGCGCTTCTGGCTCTTCTTCGCGCTGATGCTGCCGACGGCGCTGCTCAGCCCTTGGATTCCGCGCACGGTGCTCTACGTCGCGGTCGGTCTGACGCTCGTCGATCAGACGCTGGTGCTGCTGCGTGCGCTCATCGCGCACTCGCGCGGCGCGCTGACCATCGCCATCGGCGCGTTGGTCTGGGCCGGGCTGTCGGCGGTCTCGATGCTGATCGATAGCCAGGTGCTCTCGTTCGAGCAGATGCCGCCTTACGTCTATCTGTATGGCTTCCTGACGCTGATCGGCAGCGTCTCGCTGACGCTGGCACGCAGCGCCGCGCGCGACCGCCGCGACCTGGCGCGACAGCTGCTCGAGATCCGCGAGCTGTCCGAGTCGACGCTGGCGCAGCAGCGCGAGCTGTCGCTCGAGCGCGTGGCGCGCCAGGCGCTCGAAGCCGAGTCGGAGCGCAAGAAGCTGCAGCTCGCCGAGGCCGAGACGCGCGCGGCACTCTACGCCGAGGTCGAGCAGGTCAACCGCGAGCTGCGCGACGCTACGGGCATGCTCGTGCAGTCGGAGAAGATGGCGGCGCTCGGCGGCCTCGTCGCCGGCGTGGCGCACGAGGTCAACACGCCGATGGGCGCCATCCGCAGCATGCAGGACTCGCTCTCGCGCGCGCTGGCGCGCCTGACGCAGCAGCTCGCCGCCGATCATCCGGCGCTGGCGAGCGACGCGGCCGTCTCCGAGTCGCTGGCGAGCGTGGCCGCCGCGCGTGCGGCGATCGCACGCGAGGCCGACCGCATCGAAGAGATCGTCAAGCGCCTGCGCAGCTTCGCGCGCCTCGACCAGGCGGCGCTCAAGGCGGTGGACGTCGCCGAGACCATCGATGACGCGCTGGCGCTGGCGCGCCACCAGATCGGCCCCGACGTCACGGTAGAGCGCGACATCGGCGAGCTTCCCAAGCTGCGCTGCTACCCGCGTCAGCTCGGACAGCTGTTTCTGCACCTGCTGGTCAACGCTGGCCAGGCGCTCGAGGGCGTCGACGACGGCACGATCTGGGTCAACGCGCGCCACGACAGCGACGCCAAGGCGATCGTAGTGCGCGTGCGCGACAACGGCCCCGGCGTGCCCGCCGACCTGCGCGAGCGGCTGTTCGAGCCGCGCGTCGGGCGCGGCGGCGGCTCTGGCCTCGGCCTCGCCGTCTGCCGTCGCATCGCGGCCGAGCACGGCGGCAGCATCGAGCACGTCAGCGACGACCGCGACGAGGGCGGCGCGACCTTCGAGCTGCGCTTGCCTATCGACGAGGCGCGCGCGTGAGGCGCTGCGGCTTCGCTCGGGCCGTCGCGGCGGCGGCGCTGCTGCTCGCGAGCAGCGGAAGCGTCGCGCGCGCGCAGCGGGCCATCGGATACACCTCCGGCGCCCACGCGGCCGGCGAGATCACCCTGCGCGCCGCGAAGGTGCTCTCCGAAAAGGGGCAGGCGCTCGACGGCGAGTGGCGCTTCTTTCCCGGCGATGACACCCGTCTCGCCGCGCGCGAGCTGCCCTCCGGCGTCTCGATGGGCAAGCCGTGGCACTCGATGATGGGCAAGGTGCCGCCGGACTTTCCTGCACGCGGCTGGTTTCGCATGCGTGTGATCGTGCCGGAGTCGCTTCAGGGCCGACCGCTGGCGCTGGCGTTGCGCTATCGCGGCGCGGTGGAGATCTACGTCGACGGCGATCGGATCGCGCGCTTCGGACGCTTCGGCCGTCCATCGAGCGAGCCGCCCATCGTCGCGTGCTTCCACCCGAGGGTCGTGCGCGTGACCTTTGGTGGCGCGTCGCACGTCATCGCCGTGCGCTTCGAGAGCACGTGGGCGCGCCGGCTCGCTGGCCTCGGCTTCGGCGGCGGCGTCTCCATCGCCGTCGGCGAGCGAGCCAAGCTCAAGCGTTACTGGGAGGGACTATGGGGCCAGGTGGCACGCCTTCACGTCTTCTTCTACGGCGTGACCATGGGCCTGGCGACGCTGCACTTTCTGCTCTTCATCTTCTATCGCGAGCGGCCGGCCAACCTCTACTTCGCCGTCGCCGCGGCCTCTATCGGCATGCTCGCGCGCGGCATCGAGATGTCGAGCGTGGCGCAGACGGCGAGCGGCATCGTGCACGGCAACGCGCTGTTCAACGCCAGCGCAGCGATGGCCTGCGTCTTCAGCCAGCGTTTCTACTACGAGAGCTTCCTCGAGCGGCCGCCTCGCTACTACATACTGTTCGTGCTGGCCGGGGCGGGCATCGTCGCCGGCGCCTACTGGATCCCGTTTTCGGCGCTCTACGGCTACGCGCTGGCGTCGTTCGCCGAGCAGCTGCTGACCCTCGGGCGCGCCGTGCTGGCGCGCAAGCGCGGCTCGGGCATCATCGCCGCTGGCGGCGTGGCCGCGGCGGTGCTGACGACGTTCACGATCTTCGTTGACCTGGGTTACTTCGGCGGCAACCCCGACATGTTCCTCTACGGCTTCCTCGCGCTCTCGGCGTCGATGTCGGTGCATCTGGCGCGCGAGATCGCGCTCGACAAACGCTCGCTCGCCGAGCAGCTGGCCGAGATACAGCGCCTCTCGCAGCAGACGCTCGAGCGCGAGCGCGAGGCTGCTGAAGAGCGGCTGGCACGTGATGCGGCGGCGGCCGCCAACAAGCAGCGCGAGCTGTCGCTGGTCGAGGCGCGCAAGCGACAGGAGGCGGTCGACGCGCTCGACCACGCCAACAAGGAGCTCTCGCGCACGCAGGCGCAGCTGGTGCAGACAGAGAAGCTGGCGTCGCTCGGCGAGCTCGTCGACGGCGTCGCGCGCGAGATGGACGAGCCGGTGGCGCATATCGTCCAGCGCGCCGACGAGCTGCAGCGCGCGCACGCCGCACTGACAGCGGCGCTCGCGAGCTCTGCGGCCGCGTGCGACGACCGCCGGCTGCAGCGTTCGCTGGCCGCGCTCACCGAGGCGGCGCGCGTCATCGACGACGGGGGCCAGCGGGTGGCGGCGATCGCGGAGCGGCTGGCGCAGTTCGCTCGCGTGGAGGCGCCGCAGAACGAGACGCTGCAGGTCGAAGAGCTCGTCGATGGCGCCGTGCAGCTGCTCGAAGGGCGCTTCGCCGCGGCCGGCGTGCAGCTCGAGCGTGAAGGCCTCGCCGATGTCTCGCCGCTCACCGGCCACCGTCGGCAGCTGGTGGTGCTGCTCAGGCAGCTGCTCGATAACGCGCTTCAGGCCGTGGCGGAGCGAGAGGGCGAGCGGCGCATCTCGGTGCGCGCCCGACAAGATGACGAGGACGGCGTGATCGCGATCGCTATCAGCGACAACGGGCCCGGCGTGCCGCAGCGAGACCGTGCCCGCATCTTCGATCCGGGCTTCACCACGCGCGGCGTCGGTGTTGGCGCGGGGCTCGGGCTCGCCATCGCCTACCGCGTGGCGCGCGCGCACGGCGGCGAGCTGACGCTGGCCGAGCCGTCGCTGTGGCCCGGAGATAGGTCACCAGCCGGCGCGACGTTTGTCGTTGCATTGCCTATCGATGCGAAAAGTCGTGAGGGCTGATACAGTTATCATGTGCGCACACCCCTAAGTCTGCTCCTCGCGCTCACGCTGGCGGCGGGCTGCTCGCGCGTCTTCAACGGCGGAGCCACGCCTTTCAGCGGCGAGGCGGGGGCCGACACGGCGGCGGGCGACGGCGGAGCCGACAGCGCGACAGGACCCGAAGGCGGGCCGCCGCCGGACGCTGGCGGTGACGACGCGGCCGGCGACGGCGCGAGCGCGCCGTACGCCTGCACCGAGCTAGGCGAGGTCGGCACCGCGGATCTGCCGATCAACGAGCCCGCGCTGAGCGCCGACGGCAGCCGCATGTACGCGCAGACCACCGACGGCGTTTACGTCTCGGTTCGGCTGATGGGCGGTGTGTGGACACACTGGCGCAAGACCAACGCGCTACCCGTCTGGGCACAGGACCTGACGTTCGTCGATATCAACGGCACCGAGCACGCTTTTGCTGCGCGCACCAAGACGGCATCGGCGCGCTCGCTGTGGGTCTGCATCGGTCCGTTCAGCGACACGACGGTGCCCACCTGCCAAGAGCTCGTCGTCACCCTCGATGGGCAGACGATCACCGGCGACATCGACGGTCCGTCGGTGGCGACGATCAACGGCGAGCTGCGCATGACCATCAGCTACTTCGACGCCAATCGCCGCGTCTTGATGGCGCGGCCCGCCGTGTCGGGCCTGATCGTCAGCTGGCAGGCGGAGGCGCTGCAGCCCACCGAGATCGACGCCGACGACGTCGTGCTCAGCGACGACGGTCAGACCCTTGTCACGACCAAAGCGGGCGTCAATATCTGGCGCCGTGACCCGACCGGCACCTACAAGCTCGTGCACAGCACGACGCCGAGCAACTTCGTCAGCGGCTCGGGCCCCGAGCTGCTCGCCAGGAGCGACGGCTCGCTCGAGATCTACTACGCCGGCCACGTCACATATCAGAGCAAGCAGCAAGACCGCGTCTTCAGTATGCTCTGCCAGCCCTAAGCCACGCCGCGGCCTTCGCGCCGCCGCCGCGCCCGACATCCCAAAGAGAGAGCTTCGATGGCCACGCTGCCCAAGAACTACGAGCATTCCGATATCGAGCAGAGCACCTACGAGCTGTGGCTCGAGGCCAACGCGTTCGACGCCGACCCCGATAGCCGCGGCCACGACGCGCGCTACGTGATCATGATGCCGCTGCCCAACGTCACGGGCGCGCTGCACATGGGCCACGCGATGGACAACGTGATGCAGGATCTGCTGATCCGCTGGCATCGCATGATGGGCCACAACACGCTGTGGCAGCCCGGCACGGACCACGCCGGCATCGCCACGCAGGCCGTCATCGAAAAGCGGCTCAAGGAGCTCGAGGGCAAGACGCGACACGACGTGGGCCGCGACGGGCTGGTCGAGCGCATCTGGCGCTGGAAGGACCAGTACGAGCGCCGCATCATCGAGCAGCAGCAGCGCATGGGCTGCAGCTGTGACTGGCGGCGCCATCGCTTCACCATGGACGAGGTCTGCGCGCGCGCGGTGCGTCACGCGTTCTTTCACATGTTCGGCGACGGGCTGATCTTCCGCGGCAAGCGGCTCGTCAACTGGGACGTGTTTCTGCAGACCAGCGTCTCGGACGACGAGGTGTATCACCAGACGGTGGCGGGCCACTTCTGGCACCTGCGCTACCCGGTGATCGACGCCAAGCCGGGTGAACCGGCGCACGTGGTGGTGGCGACGACGCGCCCCGAGACGATGCTCGGCGACACGGCGGTGGCCGTGCACCCCGATCCCGCGGCGGCGCTCGCCGCGGAAGTGCAGAAGGCCGAGGCGGCGCTCGAGCGCGCGTCGGACAAGGAGCGCGCGGGCGCCGAGGAGGCGCTCGAGGCGCTGCGCGCGCGCCAGCGCGACATGCTTCCGCGGCTGGTGCAGCTCGCAGAGATGGCGCGCGACGGGCGCAAGGTGCGCCTGCCGCTGATGGAGCGCGAGATCCCGCTCATCTGTGACGAGTGGGCCAAGCCGGCGCTCGGCTCGGGCTGCGTCAAGATCACGCCCGCGCACGATCCCAACGACTACGACGTCTGGCAGCGCCACAAGGACCACATCGACATCATCAACATCTTGCTGGCCGACGGGACGCTCGCCGAGACCGCGGGCAGCTACGCCGGGCTCGATCGTTTCGCCGCGCGCGACAAGGTTGTCGCCGACCTCGATGGGCTGGGGCTGCTCGAGCGCGTCGAAGAGCGCGAGACCGACATCGGCCACAGCGATCGCAGCAAGACGCCCATCGAGCCGTTCCTCTCGGACCAGTGGTACGTGCGCATGGGCGACGTCGAGGGCGGCGTGGTGATGGGGCGCGGCACGCAGAAGGAGCATCGCGCCGCGGGGCTCGTGCAAGCGGCGATGGACGCGGTGACGTCGGGCCGTGTTTCGATCCATCCCGAGCGCTACACCAAGACGTACCTCGACTGGCTCGGCGAAAAGCGCGACTGGCCGATCAGCCGCCAGCTGTGGTGGGGGCACCGCATCCCGGTGTGGTCGAAGGAGGGCAGCGGCCGCGATCTACCGTCGGCGTTGCCATCGGAGGGCGCGCTGGCGCGGGTGTTCGTGCGCGACCGCGACGCGACCTTCGCCGTGGCCGGCGGCGCGCTGGCCGGCGACGCCGCGCCGCTCGGCGACGACGAGACGTGGGTGCTCGACGTGTGTCTGCTCGACGACGACGAGGCCGCCATCGCAGCGCTCGAGGGGCAAGGCTTCGCGCGCGATCCCGACGTGCTCGACACGTGGTTCTCGTCGGCGCTGTGGCCGTTTTCCACGCTCGGTTGGCCCGACCCGGCGAGCGCGCCGGTAAACGATGGACAGATCTCGCTCGCCGAGCGCGCCGGTATCGAAGACGCGCTGAGCTACTACTACCCCGGCGGCTGTCTCGTCACCGGCCGCGACATCATCACCCTGTGGGTCGCGCGCATGGTGCTCGCCGGCCTCTACTGTCTGGGCGACATCCCGTTCTCCGACGTGTTCATCCACGCCAACATCCAAGACGGCAAGGGCGAGCGCATGAGCAAGTCGAAGGGCAACGGCATCGACCCCGTCGACATCATCGATCGCTACGGCGCCGACGCCATGCGCTACGTGCTGTGCGACATGCAGACCGGCTCGCAGGACATCCGCCTGCCGGTGACGGCGGTCTGCCCGAGCTGCGGGCACCCCAACAAGCTCGCCGAGACGCACCACGGCAGGACGGCGTCGGGCCAGGAAAACCTCTTCACCTACGTCTGCGGCACCAACCCTGCCGAAAAGAAGAAGGGCTGCGGCAAGGAGTTCGACGTGCTCGGCACGCTCGAGACGCTGCCCAAGGCGACGCCGTTTTCCGAGCGCTTCGACTCGGGGCGCTCGTTCTGCACCAAGCTGTGGAACTCGGTGCGCTTCGCGCTGATGAACCTCGAAGGCGGCGTGGCGGCGCGCGAGCGCAGCTACGACGAGCTTCACATCGAAGACCGCTGGATCCTCGACCGCCTCGACTGCGCCAAGCGCGCCGTGCAGGCCGGCCTCGATGACTACAACCCCAGCGCGGCGATCAACGCGGCGCGCGACTTCTTCTGGTCAGAGCTGTGCGACTGGTACCTCGAGCTGATCAAGCCGCGGCTTGCCGAGGGCGCCGACGCCGAGAGCGGCGCGCTGGCGCGGCAGGTCCTCGCCTACTGCCTCGACCAGGTGCTGCGCCTGCTGCACCCCTTCGTGCCGTTCATCAGCGAGTACCTGTGGCAGCGCCTCGGCGAGGTGGTGCCCGAGCGCGGGCTGGGCAAGCTGGCGGCGGCGCCGGCGGCGCCGCAGCTGATCAACGCCGACTGGCCGCGGCCCGATGACCGCCACCAGGCCGAGCCGCTGCGCCCGGTGTTCGCCGACCTGCAGGCGGTGACGCGCGGGGTGCGCGAGGCGCGCGCCTCGGCGGGGATCTCGCCGCGCCAGCCGCTGACCGTGACGATCAAGCCGCCGGCCGACCGCGCGGCGGCGCTCGAGGCGCAGGCCCACATCGTGGCGCACCTCGCTGGGGTCGAGAGTCTCAGCGTTGACCCGGCCGCGACGCGTCCGGCGGGGGCGGCGGCGAAGCTGATCGCCTCGGTGCAGCTCTACGTGCACGACATTATCGACGACGACAGCGAGCGAAAGCGCCTCCAGGAGGAGCTCGGGCGGGTTGGCAAAGAGATTACCATCTGCGAGAAAAAGCTAAGCAATACCAAATTTGTAGAGCGGGCGCCGGCGGATGTAGTCGAAGAGCAGCGCCAGCGCCTGGCCGGCTATCAATCGCAAAAACAGACGATCGAGGCCGAGCTCGCGGAGCTGGGGTGACGCCGGTGCGGCTCGGCGTACAATGATGCCGTATGTCGACACGTGTCCCCAGCGTAGCTCAGCTATTCGCCGCCCTGATGCTGCTCGCCGCACCCGGCCTCGCCGCGGCCAGCGGCGGCGGGCCGGTGGTCATCAGCAAGGCCTCGACCACGCCCAAGCGCAACGTGCTGATCGGGCGGCGGCCGATCCTGGTCGACGTGGCCAAAGTGCGCGCGCGCGGGGCGCTGCTGGCGGCCGAGGTCGCCGAGCACATGCTCAAGGTGCGCGACTTGGTGGAGCGCTGCGCCGATGGGGTGCCGCCGCGGCGGCTGGTCAACGGCACGACGTGGCTGGCGGTGCGCCTCTCGGCGGGCGGCCGGGCGCGGGCCTATATGACGCGCAGCAGCCTGCGGCTGCGGTCGGTGGAGCGCTGCGCGGTCAAGCAGGTGCGCAGCGTTCGCTTTCCGGCGGCGCGCGGCAGCACGCGGCTGAGCGTGGTGCTGACCTTCAAGGACCGCATGAGCGAGTTCCTGCTCGAGAAGGGCCCGCTGATCCAATCGCCGACGCTGCAGCCCCACAAGCCTAGGAAGCCTAGGAAGACGAGCCGCCGCGCGAAGACGAAGCGGCGGGGCGCTGCTGCTGCTGCTGCTGCTGCTGCTGCTGCTGCTGGCCGGCGGTAGCAGGCTGCGCTTGGCGCTGCTGGCCGCGCAGCTGCTCGCAGCGACGGACATCGTCGGGGTTGTTGGTGCCGCCGCCGCCGCGCATCGGTCGACTGTACATGACCGCGCCGCGCTGGTTGTAGGTGCACCACAGCCCGTCGGCGCTGTTGCGGTGATATTGCCCGAGCTGGCTCAGGCTGCCGTCGGGGTGGTAGGTCCGATAGGCGCCGTGCTTCATGCCGAAGCGCATCTCGGTGCTCTCGATGACGGTGCCATCGAGCAGGAAACGCTTCCAGGCGCCGCGGCCGTCCTCGAAGTCGAAGGTTCCGACCTGCTTGCCCGACGCCGAGACGACGATGAAGTGGCCGTGGGGCAGGCCGTCGCGGTAGGCGCCTTTGATCAGCACGTGGCCGCGGCGCTGGATCCATGGACCGTGCAGGTGTCCATCGCGGTAGTGGTGCGAGTAGGTCAGCTGTCCTGAAGGGTGCTGCCAGGTCGCGTAGCGGCCGTGGAGCAGCCCATGGCGATAGGTCGAGAGGCTGATCAGCATGCCGCCGCGGATCTGGCGCAAGGTGCCATGCAGCTTGCCGGCCCGATAGCTCGTCTCGTTGACGAGCCGAACGCCGCCGCTGCGCGGGCGCGGCACGTGCGTCGTGCGAAACGTGCCGTGGCGCCGGCCGAGCTGGAAGGCGCCGATCTCGATCAGACTGGCGCCGTAGGAGTAGCGGTAGTAGCGGCCGTAGGGGCCGTGGTAGCGACGCGAGGCGTCGCGGCAGGCGATCTCGCACTCGCGGCTGCCGCTGCGGCGCACCTCGAGGCGCGTGCCCGACGGGCACTGCGGCGTGAAGCCGGGCACCTCGCACACAGCTTGTCCCTGCTGGTAGGGCTTGAAGCGCGGCGAGCCGTCGCAGTGGGCTCCGAGGTTGGCAAGACTTACGGGGATGGCGGCGAGCAGCAACGTCAAGCGTTTCATGTGGGGTCAAACGGTGGCAGGCGCGGCTGCTTACAGTACGCTCTCGGCGGATGATCTTTCGATTGCAGGCCGCCGACGCCGCAGACCACGCGCCGCGCGACGAGCAAGGACGCTACGCCAACCTCGGCGGGGCACACCGCTCGTCGATCAAACAGTTTCTGCGCTGGCGCTTCGGCAACGTGCCGGGCGACCCGCACGAGGAGCGTCCGCGCCTCGACGACATCCCGGTGGTCGCGGTCAACAGCGCGCTGCGCGACGCGGCCGGCAAGCGCTGCAAGGCCGCGCCTGGCGTGACGTGGATCGGCCACGCGACGATGTTGATGCACCTCGACGGGCTGAGCCTGCTCACCGATCCGATCTTCACTGCGCTACCGCGTACGCCGCGCCTCGCCGCGCCGGCGCTACTGCCCGAGCAGCTGCCGCGGCTCGACGCGGTCTTGATCTCGCACAACCACCGCGACCACCTCGACCGCCGCAGCATCGCGCAGATCGCGCGTGACGTGCTGGTGATCGTGCCGGTGGGCATGGGCGAGTGGATGCGGCGCGCGCGGCGCGAGCGCGTGCTCGAGCTCGACTGGTGGGACTCGGTCGAGTGCGACGCCGGGCGTATCACGTTCGTGCCGGCGCAGCACTGGTCGCGGCGCGGGATCGGCGACGAGAACAAGAGCCTGTGGGGCGGCTTCGTCGTCGAGACCGACAAGCACTGCATCTACTACACGGGCGACACCGGCTGGTCAGAGCAGTACGCGGGCGTGGTCGAGCGCGTGGCGCAACGCTTCAAGCCGCGCGCGGTGATGATGCCCATCGGTGCCTACGCGCCGCGCTGGTTCATGCAGCCGCAACACTGCGAGCCAAGCGAGGCGCTCGACGCCATCGAGCGGCTCGACGGCGCGCGCCTGTGGCCGATCCACTGGGGCACGTTTCGCCTCTCCGACGAGCCGCCCGGCGAGCCGCCCGCCTGGCTCGCCGCGCTCGCCGACAAGCGCCAGCTCTCCAGCCAGCTCGACATCTGGCCCATCGGCGGCACGGGGTCACTCTCCGATCTCTAAGGCCGCGCGATCACAGGCCCCACAGAGCACAATGACAAAACGCGGCTGGGAGGGGCTTAGGGCGCCGTCTTGCCGGCGGCGCCTTCGCGTAGATCGCGGCGCGCCAGCAGCTTGTCGAGCGCGCCGCGTGTGTCGCCGAGCAGCTTGCTCCAGAAGGCTTTGGTCGTCTCGGTGCCCCAGTCGGAGTAGATGCTGCTGTAGGCCTTGCCGCGCTTCTTGTCCGACGTGACCTGGCCGTAGAGATAGCCGTTGCGCACGTCGATGACGTAGGCGGTCAGGTAGCTCTCCACCTCTTCGTCGAGATACGGCAGAAACAGCGTGGGCACGATGAACACGGTGAAGGCGCTGAGCCAGTTGAGCGTGCGCTTGATTCGGTGGCCGTAGTCGAAGATCAGCAGCAGGTCGCAGCGCGCGCGCGCGGCGAGCAGGCGCATCTTCTTGAGGCTGGGTGGGCGCTGGCGCGGCGCGCGCTCGTCGAAGCGGCGCTGTCCCGTCATGATGAAGGGCGGGATGGCGTAGGTCGACTTGACCTGCGGCAGCTGCTCGAGCTGCTCGGCGATCTGATCGGTGCGGCTGGGGTCGAAGGAGTAGAAGGCCACGCGGGCAGGGACGCGCAGCTGCGGGCGGGCCTTGAAGGCGCGCTCGATGGCGGCGTCGTCGATCTCGCGACCCGGTGAGAGGTCGAAGCCGGCGGCGCTGGCGGGGCTGTAGACGCGTGTGCCCGCGCAACCGGTCGACAACGTTAGTGCGAGTGTGGTCAGGGCGGCGGTATGGCTAAGTCGTTTCATAGGGCAACTCCCGTTATGTGCCCGCCCGAAACGCAGCCGTGCGCCGTCCCTTACAGGCTATGACGCACTGCGTGCTCCCCGTGTGCGCGCTGCACGCGCTTTTGCCGCCGCGCTGCCGCCGTCTTGCACGGCGCGCTGCTGCTGCGCGAGGGCTCGCTCGGCGTGCTGGCGCGCGCGCACATCCACACGCGCCGCGTGCGCTCGCGCCTGCTGCTGCTGACGTGCGCGCTGTCCGAATCGGCCGCGCGAGTCGGCGATGTCGTCGCGCTGCGCGGCGATCTCGAGCACGCCATCGATGAGCACACGTCGTTTGACGGTAGCGAGGCTTTGTCGCGGTGGGCCGAGCGGCTTGACCAGCAGCTTGCGACCGCGCCGCACGACCTGCACGGCGACGTTGGCCTGCTGCGCGCTGCGCAGCAGCAGCTGGCGCAGGTCGTCGAGATGTCGTCGCTCGTCGCGCTCGGCGTGATGCGACGCGAAGCCGGGCGCTGCGGCTGCAGCGCGCGTCGGATCGCTCGTCAGCGCGCTAAACAGCAGCAGCGCGGTGATCGTGCTGCTCAGCCATCGAGTCATGGCCGGGTTGGTGGACATGAAGGTCTCCCTCTCGGCGGCGGCCTGGGCCGCATCGCCGTCGATACGCGATAGATGTCTGTGGATCTCGAGACTCGCGAGCTAGCGCGCGGCAGGCGGTGCACGTGCGCGCGCGCGGCGGGTCGGCGCGCGTGGCGCTGGGCCGCTGGTCGTCGCCGGTGCGCGACCGGCCGCGGGGCTCGCGATGGCGCGCGTGCTCGGCGCGCATAGCGCCTGCCAGCTGTGTAGGCCGGTGTCGGCACAGGCGCCGCCGGCTTCGAGCGTGTCGTGATGCGGCGCGCTAGGCAGGTCGCAGCCATCGCCGCGCTGCGAGACCTCGAGCTGCGCGATGACCACGTAGCCTTCGCTGGCCACGGCCCCGGCAGGCAGTAGCTGCAGGGCGGTGATGATGACGAGCGCGCGCGACATGGTGAAGCAAGTCTGGTGTCGATCGGGACCCGCGCAAGGGCGCGAGGTCAGATAGGGGCCCGCCGCAGTACCGATTGCAATCGCTGACAACCGCCGCGCGCGCGCCGCCTTGGTACGGTGGAAGTAATGAGCATGCCTCCACGTTTCCTCGCACTCGTCGCCGTGTGCGGCGTCACGCTGCTCGCTGCCGGCTGCAGCGACCACAGCAGCCAGAACAGCGACTCGGCACGCGACGACGCCTCGGATCTCGGTGCGGACGCCAGCGGGCTGGTGGACATCACAGGCGCGGTCTTTTCGCGCACCGACCCTTCGTGCGCCGTGTACGCCGGACGCTATCGCGCCTCGGTGACCGATGTCGGGCGCAACATCGTGTTCGCCGCGTCGGTGCAAGTGACGTCCAACGCCGACGGCACGTGCACGATCTCGAGCAACTCGATCCCCAATCACGACTTCAACAACATGGGCGCCTTCGCCAACGTCACGGCGGAGGTCAGCGAGTCGTTCACGATCCCGGTGCCTGCGGAGGCGTCGTCGACGACACCGCTGTCGCTGCAGTACGACAACGCGGTGTTTCTCAACGGCGTCAAGCTCGACCAGCTCGCCGCCGCCTGCTACGGCGTCGGCAACGAGCCGCTCGGGCGCGAGAAGATCGGCTGCTTTACCGAGGGCACGCCCTGGCGCTACGACCCGATGTTTGCGGGCAACAGCTTTGGCACCGACCACAACAACGCACACACGCAGCCCGACGGCGCCTACCACTACCACGGCGATCCGCGTGCAATGTACGACGACGCCGGCCAGAAGGCGTCCGGCGTGATCGGCTTCGCCGCCGACGGCTATCCGATCTATGGACCCTACATCGACGACAACGGCACCATCCGCAAAGTGACGTCGGGGTATGTGCTGCGCAGCGGCGCGCGCGCGAGCCAGAGCGGCGAGGGCGCCTTCCCCGCTGGCGACTACGACGGCACGTTCAGAGACGACTACGAGTGGAAGGCGGGCGCCGGCGATCTCGACGCGTGCAACGGCATGACCCGCAACGGCAGCTACGGCTACTACGTCACGAGCAGCTACCCGTGGGTGATGGGCTGCTTTCGGGGCACGCCACACCGTTCGTTCAGCAAGCGTCCCTAGAGCGACGGGGCTAACGCTAGCGATCTGGCCGACTTGTGTGATAACCGCGGCGACGTGGTTAACACGCGTCAACCTCGCGCGTCCCTGTCAGCGTGAGCGAGCTCGCCAAGCTCGTCGAAGCGGCGCGGCGCGGCGAGCGTGACGCCATGGCCAAGCTGCACGACGACTTCGCACCGATGGTCCACGCCATCGCGCTCGCGCGCGTATCGCCGAGCGAGGCGCAGGACGTGGTGCAAGATACCTTCGTGCAAGCGATCACGCGGCTGGCCACACTGCGCGACCCTGACGCGTTCGGCGGCTGGCTCGCGACCATCGCGCGCAATCGCGCCATGTCGGGCCTGCGCCAGCGGCGGCGCGTCGTCACACCGCTGGACGAGCAGCGCCACGGTGTGGGCGCCAGCGCCACCGCCAGCGCGCCGCAGGCGCTGCAAGCGCGGCGCGCGCTCGAGGCGATCCACTCGCTGCCCGCGGCATATCACGAGACGCTGATCATGCGACTGGTGGAGGGCATGAGCAGCGACGAGATCGCCGAGCGCACGGGGCTGACGCCGAAGTCGGTGCGGGTCAACGTGCATCGCGGGCTGCGCATGCTGCGCGAGGTGCTGCAGTCATGAGCGAGCGCCGACCAGACGAAGTGCCGATCGAGGCCGCAGAGATCG
>JAGQIK010000069.1 GCA_020431405.1 Myxococcales bacterium | reverse complement strand
CGCGCTGGCCTCGACGGCGGCCCGACCGAGCGCCTGCGCCACCTCGGCGTGCGCCTCCCACGCCGGCAGCCCGACCTCGCGCGTGATCGCGCGCGCGAGCTCGTCGGCGCGGTTGCGCAGCTGCGCCTCGAGGCGCTTGAAGCCGGCGGCGCGCTGCTCGGCGTCACTCTCACCCCAGCGTGGCGCCGCGCGTCGCGCCGCTTCGAGCGCCTCGTGCACCGACTCGCGGCGGATCGGATAGCTGGCGAAGACCTCGCCGCTGTCGGCGTCGCGCGCCTCGAGCGCGCCGTCGCCGTCGCCGCGCGCGCGAACGAAGCGACCGTCGATGAGGTCGCCGCGGTGCTTCACGGGGCCAGCGTGGCGCAGAGGCGGCTGAGCAGCCCGACGAACTGCGGGCGCACGCGCTCGGCCGTCTCTTTGACCTCGTCGTGCGAGAGCTTGCCGCCGAGGCCGGCCGCCTTGTTGGTGACGCACGAGATGCCGAGCACACGCACGCCCATGTGGTTGGCGACGATCACCTCGGGCGCGGTGGACATGCCGCACAGGTCGGCGCCCATGGTGCGCAGCATGCGGATCTCTGCCGGCGTCTCGTAGCTCGGACCCTTGAGCCAGGCGTAGACGCCCTCTTTGAGCACCAGCCCCTCGGCGTAGGCTTGCTGGTGCGCGATCATGCGCAGCTCCGGGTCGTAGGCCGTAGACATGTCCGGAAAGCGTGGTCCGAGGCGCTCGTCGTTCTCGCCGATGAGCGGGTTGTCGCCCGACAGGTTGATGTGGTCGGCGATCAGCACCAGGTCGCCCGGGTTGTAGTCGTGGCGGATGCCGCCCGCGGCGTTGGTGATGATCAGGACCTTGCAGCCGGCGGCGATCATCGCGCGCACGGGCAAGACCACCTGCGCCAGCGGATGCCCCTCGTAGGCGTGCACGCGCCCCTGCATGCAGAGCACCTCGCGGCCGCCGCTCTTGCCTGCAACCAGCTGCCCTGCGTGTCCGACGACGCTGCTGCTGGCGAAGCCGGGGATGTCTTTGTAGGCCACGGCTGCCGGCGCCTCGAGGCCGTCGGCAAACGCGCCGAGCCCCGATCCGAGCACCAGGCCGACCTTGGGTAGGCGCGGCGCGATGGCGCGCACGATAGCCGCGGCTGCTTCTTGCACCGCGTCGTAGACGGACATCGGGGCTCTCCTTTCTATGGGGCTAGACGAGCATGCCTGCCACGGCACCGGACAGACACGAGACGAGCGCACCCGCGAACATGGCGCGGATGCCGAGACGGGCGAGGTCGCCGCGCCGAGAGGGCGCCATCGCGCCGATGCCGCCGATCTGAATGCCGATAGAGGCGACGTTGGCGAAGCCGCACAGCGCGTACGACGCGATGACGGCGGTGCGCGCGCTGAGCACGGCGGTGGCGCCCGAGACCATGCTCTTCAGATCGAGATACGCGAGCAGCTCGGTGAGCACGAGCTTCTTGCCGAGCAGCTGGCCGAGCTTGGTCGCGTCCTCCCACGGCGTGCCCATCGCCCAGGCCAGCGGCGAGAGGATCCAGCCCAGCAGCAGCTCGACGCTGAGCCCGAAGAGGCCGAGGAAGGCGTTGATCATGGCCATGATGCCGACGAACGCGATCAGCATGGCGGCGATGTTGAGAAACAGCGTCATGCCTTCGCTGGCGCCGCGCGCGGCGGCCTCGATGGCGTTGGAGTCGGGGCGCTCGACGCTGACGGCGACCGTGCCGGCGGTGGTCGGCTGCTCGGTCTCGGGGTAGAGCAGCTTGGAGACGGCGAGCGATGCCGGCGCCGCCATCAGCGAGGCGGTCACCAGATGGCCGGCGATGCCCTTGATGCTGCGCAGCATGCCGACGTAGATGGCGAGGATGCCGCCGGCGACGGTGGCGAAGCCGCCCGTCATCACCGTCATCAGCTCGCTCTTGGTCATGTCGTGGATGAACGGCTTGATCAGGAGCGGCGCCTCGGTCTGTCCGACGAAGATGTTCGCCGTGCAAGAGAGCGACTCGGCGCCGCTGGTTCGCGTGAGGAAGGCAAAGGCGCGCGCCATGCCCTTGACGACGAACTGCATCACGCCGAGGTGGTAGAGCAGCGTGATGATCGACGAGAAGAAGATCACCGTCGGCAGCACCGAAAAGGCCACCGACTTGAGCGCCGGGCTCATGCGGCCGATGAACGTATCGGTGACCATCTTGCCGGCGTCGTTGACGAACGTCATCTTGTGTGGCGTCGTCGACTGGAACAGAAAGTCGATGCCTCTGTCGGCGAATCCGAGCAGCTTGCGCACGCCGGCGTCGACGTTGTCGAAGAAGAACTGGCCGACCACCGGGTTGAGCACGATCAGCGCGAAGGCTGCTTGCAGCGCCAGCCCCCAACCGACGGTGCGCCAGTTGATCTTGCTGCGGTTGTTCGACAGCGCGAAGCAGATCACCAGCACCAGCGCGTAGCCGAGCAGCCCCTTGAAGCGCGCGATGCCGCCGGGGCTCGGCTTGAGCTTGCTGCCGCGCGTCATCGCGCCGCCGTCGCTCGTCTTGGCCGGAGCCTTCTCGCTGGTGGACGCTGCGCTGCCACTGCCGCTAGCGCTGCTGCCGCTGCCGCTCGCGCTGCCGCTGCCGCTAGTACCACTGCCGCTCTGGGCGAACGCGGGCACGACGACAAACGCGAGCAGCGCGCACGCGACGAGGACGATGAGAAGTGGAGAACGGCGAGCGCCGTCAGGGTGGGTCACCTAGCGAGAATACCAATTGGGCACGGGGAGGGGTCAACGTTGAACTGTGCGCGTTGTCACGCGACCTCTCGCGCGCGCTGGCGTATAGTCGCCGCCGTTCGCCGCCGAGGAGTGATTCGTGAAGCCGATCGTCACGACGATGGCGCTGCTGGCGTTGCTAGCGGGCTGTACAGCGCCCAACCCGAGCTATCTGAGGCAGACAGACGACGCGGGTGCGAGCGACGACGTGCGGCCTGGGCCGCGCGGCGACAGCGCGCCGGCGCACGCCGACCTGCTCGCGCACGACCAGACGTCGCCTCCCTCGCCGCCGCCGCCACCGCCGCCGCCACCGCCTTCCGACATCAAGTGCGCGCGCGACAAGGAGTGCCCCACGGGGCTCTGCAACCTCAAGCTGTGGCGCTGCGCGCAGCCGGGCGGTCTCGGCGCCGACTGCTCGCGCGACAAGGAGTGCGTCTCCGACCTCTGCAACCTCAAGCAGTGGCGCTGCGCCGAGCTCGGCGCGCAGGGCGATCCGTGCTCGCGCGACGGGGAGTGCAAGTCCGATCTCTGCAACCTCAAGGAGTGGCGCTGCGGCGAGCCGGGCGGCCAGGGCGCGCCGTGCGCGCGCGACGCCGAGTGCAAGTCCGACCGCTGCCTGACGTTCTACTGGAAGTGCGGATAGCCGCTCGGGCGCGGCGCTAGGGCGTGACGCCCGGCAGGCAGCGGTAGGCGTCGACCGCGATGGTGAGCTTGCCGTCGACGAGCTGAAAGACGCGCCCGTCCTCGTAGGTCAGCCGCGCGTCGAAGCGACCGCGCGCGATCTGCGCGTGCGCCGCCGAGCTCTCGTCGATCTCGTCGATGATGACCTTGCCCGAGACCTGCCACGCGGCGGTGTTGAACGCCGGCGACGACTCGCCGCGCTTGCAGGGGTTCATCCAGCCCGATCGCACGGCCACGATGCCCGGCGACGCGAGCGAGCCGTCGAGCCCGAGCCGAAAGGCGTTGCCGGGGCAGTCCTGCTGCGTGACCAGCGTCAGCTCGCGCGTGTTCTCGAGGTCGAGCGGCGTCGAGGACCCACTCGAGCCGCTCGAGCCGCTCGGCGACGAGTGCGACCACCAGAAGGTGAGATCCTCGCTGCCGTCGGGCGAGATGAAGCTCGCGGTGGCGTTGGTGGTCGCGGTCCAGCAATCGGTGCCGATCGAGCAGCCGAAGAGCGTCGCGGCACAGGCGGTGACGAGCACGAAGCGGTAGATCATAGAGCCTCCCTTGCGTGCGCGTGGCTAGAGCAACCGTCATACCAGCGCGCGCGCTGCGTGATGGCGGGAGCTTGCGGCGCTGGCTACGCGACGGCGCGTGGCCGCCGCGCACAGGTGTCCAGGACCTGACGGGAGGCAACCACAAGGCTGTGGCGGCGGGAGAGGACTTGCGGCAGGAGTGGCTGCGGGTGGGCTAGCGCAGCACTTCGTAGACCAGCGGCGGCGGCGGCACTTCCTGGTCCGACCACTCGAGCGCGCCGCGCAGCATCTGCTCCGAGCGCTGCGAGCGCTCTTCGTCGTTGTACCAGAGCGTGGCGAGCGTATCGCCGCGCTTGACGCGATCACCCAGCCGCACGTTCATCGTCACGCCGACGCTGTGGTCGATCACGTCGTCGACCGTCTCGCGGCCAGCGCCGAGCACCATCGCCGCGATGCCGACGCGTTCGGTGTCGACGCTGGTCAGCACCGCGTCGCGATCGGTGAGCACCGGGCGCGACCACTTGGCCTGCGGCAGCTTCGACGTGTCGTGCACGGCGGCCGGATCGCCGCCCTGCATCTCGACGCACTTGGCCAGCGCGGCGAGGCCGCTGCCGTCTTTGCGCGCGGCGCGCATGCGCTGCAGCGCTTCGTCCTGCTCCTGGCAGACGCCGCCGAGCAGCAGCATCTCGGCGCCGAGCTGCAGCGTGATGTCGACGAGATCGTCGGGGCCTTCGCCCTTGAGCACGTCGATCGCCTCGCGCGTCTCGTTGGCGTTGCCGATCTCGCGCCCCAGCGGCTGGTTCATGTCGGTGATGAACGCGGTGACGCGCTTTCCGGCGCGCTGGCCGATGCCGAGCAGCGTACGAGCCAGCTCGCGCGCGCGACCGAGCTCCTTCATGAAGGCGCCGCTGCCGACCTTGACGTCGAGCACCAGGCCGTCGATGCCCTCGGCGAGCTTCTTGCTCATGATCGACGACGCGATGAGCGGGATCGACTCCACCGTCGACGTCACGTCGCGCAGCGCGTAGAGCTTGCGATCGGCGGGGGCGAGGTCGTCGGTCTGGCCGATCAACGACAGCCCCGCCTCGCTGACCACCTCGATGAAGCGGTCCACGCTCAGCGCCGTGGAGAAGCCCGGGATCGCCTCGAGCTTGTCCAGCGTGCCGCCGGTGTGGCCGAGGCCGCGCCCCGAGATCATCGGCACCGGCACGCCGCACGCCGCGACGAGCGGCGCCAGGCAGAGCGAGACCTTGTCGCCCACGCCGCCGGTGGAGTGCTTGTCGATCTTCGCGCCCGGTACGCGCGCGAGGTCGAGCACGCGACCGGAGTTGGTCATCGCGTCGGCCCACACCGAGAGCTCGCCCTCGCTGAGGCCCTTGAAGAAGACCGCCATCAGCAGCGCCGACGCTTGATAGTCGGGCACGCTGCCGTCGGTGACGCCGGCGATGAACGCGCGGATCTCGGACTCGGACAGCTCGCGGCCGTCGCGCTTGGTTCGGATCAGGTCCTGTGCTCGCATCTCAGTACTTGGAGGTGCCTTGCTTGCCGGTGACGATGGCCACGCTGGCGCTCGCGCCAACTCGCGTGGCGCCGGCGGCGACCATGTTCTTGACGTCCTCGGCGCTGCGCACGCCACCCGACGCCTTGACGCCGAGCGCGCCGCCGACCACGCGCCGCATCAGCGCCACGTCGCCGACGGTGGCGCCGGATGTGGAAAAGCCCGTCGATGTCTTGACGAAGTGAGCGCCCGCGAGCTTCGACAGCGTGCAGGCGGCGACCTTCTGCTCCTCGTCGAGCAGCGCGGTCTCGATGATGACCTTGACCTTCGCCGGCGCGGCCGCGGCGACCACGCGCGAGATGTCCTCGGCGACGAGCGCGTAGTCACCGTCTTTGAGCGCGCCGATGTTGATCACCATGTCGATCTCTTGCGCGCCGGCGCGCACGGCCTCGCGCGCCTCGAAGGCCTTGGCGCTCGGCGACATGGCGCCCAGCGGAAAACCCACCACAGCGCAGACCATCACGGGCGCGCCGCGCAGCATCGCCTTGGCGCGCGCGACGTTGGCGCTGTTGACGCACACCGAGGCGAAGGTGTACTTGCGCGCCTCCTCGCAGAGCTTCTCGACCTCTTCGCGCGTGGCGTCGGCCTTGAGCAGCGTGTGGTCGATCAGGCCGGCGAGGTCCGGCGCGGGCGCCCCCTCGAGGCCGGCGGCGGCGCTGACGCGTACGGCGCCGGTGCTCTTGATCGCGCGCACGTCGCGCTCGAGCTTGAGCACGCACTGGCCGCACTGCGTGCAGTCGAGCACGCACGACTGCGTGACGGGGCCAGCCGACCCGATGTGCTCTCGCACGCGGGCGGCGACGATATCTGCGATGCGCTCGAGCTCTTGATCCATGGGGCCGTGAATTTACCGTCAGCGCTTGGTGTTGACGAGGCGGAATATGGTGTCGGGGTAGCGTTTGTCGGGGCGCCGCGGCGAGAGCTTGTCGCCCTTGACGCAGAACACGCGCGGCTTGCGGCCGGCGGCCTGCTTGTCGACCCACTCGCACAGCTTCTCGTGGCGCTTGATGGCCTCGTGGCCGATGACGCGCTCGCGATATTCCTGATAGGTCGGAAGCCGCGCGCCGAGGCGCGCGCTGATCTGCTTGGCCTCGGTGAAGGTCAGCCCGCGGGCCGGCGCTTGCGGGCCGAGCTTGGTCAGCCGCTGCTTCTGCTCGGGCGCCACCGTGAGCACCACGTTGACCCGCACCGGCTCCATGTCGACGGTGACGGCCGAGGCCGCCGCTGCCGAGCCCGAGCTGCTGTTTGTCGCGCCGCTGCCGGCCGCGGATCCGCCGCGCCCGCTGGCGACGGCCCTCTTGTTCGCCGCCGAGCCGCGGCCGCTGCGCTTCTTGCCGTCGTCGCCGCGCAGCGCGAAGTGATAGGTGGCGAACGCCGCGCCCGCCGAGAGCACCGCCACGCCGACGAGAAAAAACACGCGCGCCAACACCGTGCGCTGCGGCGCCGCCGCCAGCGAGCCCGTGTCCCCCGAGCGGTTGCTGCTGCCGCCGCCGCCGCCCGAGTCGCTGCCCCCACCGCGGCGATTGGCGTCGCGTCGGATCACCGGATGGTACGTCGTGCTGGGGCGCTGGCCGCGGCTGAGCGCTTTGAGCTTGCTGATGATCTCGTCGTAGTCGGGGCGGTGCTTGGCCTTCTTGGCCATCATGCGCTCGACGAGGTCGCACAGCTCGCGCGGCGTGTCGCGCTCGAACTGATCGATGCGCGGGATGTCCGCCTGCACGTGACGCGAGATGACCTCCATGTAGGCGATCTTCTCGTCGTACTCGCGGAACGGCAGCCGCCCCGCGGTGAGCTGAAACAGCGTGCAGCCGAGGCTGTAGATGTCGGCGAACTGATCGACGCTCTCTCCGCGCGCCTGCTCGGGCGACATGTAGTCGGGCGTGCCGAGGGTGGTGCCGCTGATCGTCAGGTTGGCGCTGGTGTCCACCGTGCGCGTGGCCTTGGCGAGGCCGAAGTCCATCACCTTGACCTCGTCGTCATCGGTGACGAGCAGGTTGGCCGGCTTGATGTCGCGGTGCACGACGCCGACCTCCCAGGCCGCCTGCAGGCCGCGCGCGGCGCCGAGCCCGATGGCGGCGACGAGCCCGGCCGGCAGCGGGCCGAGCTCCTCGAGCATCAGGTCGGTGTCCTTGCCCGTGAGGTACTCCATCACGTAGTAGGGCCGCCCGTCGTGCTCGTCGATGTCGAAGACCTGCACCACGTTGGCGTGGTTGATGTTCGCCACCGCGCGCGCTTCGCGCTTGAAGCGCTTCTTGAGGTCCGAGCGCGCGCCGTGCTCGGTGCGCAGCAGCTTGATCGCGACCTTGCGCTTGAGCTTGTCGTCGGCCGCGAGAAACACGTCCCCCATGGCGCCGGTGCCGAGGTGGCGCACCACCTCGTAGCGACCGATCAGCGTGCCGGGGACGATCTCTGCCACGTGCGTGTGCTCTCCGCGTTCGCTCTGAGCGCGCTTAGGGTTGATCGGGCGGCGCGGCGCGCGCCTGGCTCTCGAAGCGCGTGTACCGCGAAAGGAATACCAGCTCAACGATACCAACGGGGCCGTTTCGCTGCTTGCCGATGATCAGCTCCATGACAGATGGCCGATAAAGCGCCCCTTCTTCGCCTTCCTCCTTGGCGCGGGGGCGATGGATGAAGGCGATCACGTCGGCGTCCTGCTCGATGGCGCCCGATTCGCGCAGGTCGGAGAGCTGCGGGCGGCCGTCGCCGCGGCGGTCCTCGGCGGCGCGGCGCAGCTGCGAGAGCGCCATCACCGGCAGGCGCACTTCCTTGGCCAGCGCCTTGAGCCCGCGGCTGACCTCCGAGACCTCCTGCTCGCGGCTGTTGTACTGGCGATGGGAGCGCGCCAGCTGCAGGTAGTCGACGATGATGAGCCCCATCTGATCGGGATCCGAGAAGATCGACTTGTCCGAGCGAAAGCGCCGCGCCTTGGCGCGCATCTCGAGCACCGTGGGCGCCGCCGTGTCGTCGATATAGATCGGCGCCTCGCCGATGCGGCTCGCCGCGCGCGTGAGGTTCATCCAGTCGTTCTGATCGAGGTGGCCGCTGCGCAGGCGCGACGAGTCGACGCGCGCCTCGGAGCACAACACGCGCTCGATCAGCGACTCCTTGCTCATCTCGAGCGAGAAGACGAGCACCGGGATGTGGTGCTGCACCGATGCGTGCTGCGCCATGTTCAGACACAGCGCCGTCTTGCCCACCGAGGGGCGCGCCGCGAGGATGATCAGGTCGGAGCGCTGCAGCCCGCCGGTCATCTCGTCGAAGTCGACGAAGCCGGTGGGCACGCCGGTGACCGTCTCCTTCTTCTCGTAGCGCTGCTCGATGGCGTTGAAGACACCGACGAGCATGTCCTTGGCGTGCACGTAGCCGCTGCGCCCAGAGCGCTGCGCCAGCTCGAAGATGCGCTGCTCGGCGCCGTCGATGAAGTCGTCGACGGCCTCGGGATCGTTGTAGGCCTCGGACGCGACCTCGGAGGCGGCCTGGATCAGTCGCCGCAGCGTGGCCTTCTCGCGCACGATGCGCGCGTGGTAGCCGATGTTTTCGGCGGTGGGGACCTTGCTGGCGAGCTCGGCGAGGCGCGCCGTGCCGCCGGCCTTCTGCAGCGCGTCGTCGGCGCGCAGCTGCTCCTCGAGCGTGATCACGTCGATGGGCTTGCCCGCCTCCTCGAGCTTGATGCACGCGGCGAAGATGAGCTGGTTGGCGGGGACGTAGAAGTCCTCCTCGCGCACGGCCTCGAGCACCTGGTTGAGCGCCTCGCCCGGGTTGAGCAGGATGCCGCCGAGGACGGAGTCTTCCGCCTCGCGGTTATGGGGCAGGGGCTTTCCGGAGCGCATGATCGTGGACGCGGGAAGGCCGATGGTACGCAAAACGCCGTGGTGTTGCACCACCTTCGCGGGTGCTCGGCGATGTCGCCCGGGCGTTAATGATCCGGCCTTTCGGTCGATCGAGAGGGTGGACCCGCGATCCTCATGCGCCCGAATCCCTTCGAGCCACAGAACCTCGACCTCGAGGAGGCACCCTACACTCGGCTTTGCGAGCGGCTCGCGGTCTATTGGGGACCGAGCGTCGAGCCGACGCTGGAGCGGGCGCGGCGCTTTCACCTCGCGCGCGGGCGGCTGTGCAGCTGGCTGCAGGCCGTGCGCAGCCGCAACGCCCGAGGATCGCTGATCAAGCGCGGCGAGCGGCACCTCAGCGCGTTCGAGCTGTACTACCGGCGCGTGGTCGACGGGCTCGAGCAGTGGGGCATCGGGCGCAGCGCGCGCGAGGCCAAGCGCTGGAAGCAGGCGCTGCAGCTGCAGGTCGACGCGCTGCGCACCAGCTACGAGGCGACGCGCGAGCACGTGGGGCCGGGCGCGGCGAGCCACCCGAACCTCGAGGTCTCGGCCGAAGACCTCGCCGTCGAGACCCTGGGCGCGGAGGCGCCGGCCTCGGCCGAGACGGTGCTCGCGGAGCCCGCGGCGCCGCCAGCCCCGGCGCCAGCCCCGGCGCCAAACCCGGCCGACGTCGCGACGGCGTCGATGCCGCCGAACGCGGGTGCCGACGACCGTTTGGCCGCCAGCGACGTGACGGTCGACGCGGCTGGGCCATCGGCTGCGCTGGCCGCGCGCAGGCAGCGACACGACACACCGCGGCCGCCGCGTTGCACCCTCGAGCTGCTCGGGCGCAGCGTCGGCAACTACATCCTCGTCGAGCAGCTCGGCTCGGGCAGCATGGGCGCGGTCTTTCGCGCCGAGCACCCGCAGATCAAGCGCCAGGTGGCGGTGAAAGTGATCCGCGGACGCCACGCGCTCAAGCGCGGCGCCGCCGAACGCTTCGTCGCCGAGGCGCGCGCCATCGCGCGCATCCAGCACCCCAACGTGGTCGAGATCTACGACTTCGGCAGCACCGAGAGCGGCGAGCTGTACTGCATCATGGAGCTGCTCGAGGGCAGCGAGCTGACCGAGGTGATCAAGACGCGCGCGCCGCTGACCCTCGCCGAGGTGCGGCCCTACGCCGACCAGATCGCCCGCGCCCTCGCCGTGGCGCACGAAAACGGCGTCGTGCATCGTGACCTCAAGCCGCAGAACGTCTTCGTCTGCGACACGCCGCCGGGCGAGCCGCCGCGCGTCAAGCTCGTCGACTTCGGCATCGCCAAGCTCATCGACGCGCCCGACGACGCTGGCCTGACCATCGAGGGCGCCGTGATGGGCACGCCGCTGACCATCGCGCCCGAGCAGGCTGCCGGCGAAAACCACCGCGTTGGGCCCGCCACGGATGTCTATGCCTTCGGCGTGATGCTCTATCACATGCTCGCCGGCAAGCCGCCGTTCCGAGCGCGCTCGGCGATGGCGCTCGTCGCGCAGCACCTGCGCGACGCGCCTCCCTCGCTGGCCACAGCACGGCCAGACCTACCGCGCGAGGTGATCGCTCTGGTCGACCGCTGTCTCGAAAAGGACCCCCAACGCCGCCCCTCGCTCGACGAGCTCACGCGAGCGCTCGCGGCGCGCGACAGCGCGGCCGACGACGAGACGGAGACCACGCTCGACACGGTAGAGGTCGACCTTCCGGCGCTCTCGCGCCCCAGCCGCCGCGCCGGGGCCGCCGCCCTCGCCGCCGTCGCCATCGCCATCGTACTGCTGGTGGCACTGCTCAGCGGCGTGCTGTCGGTGAAGAGCGCCGGCAGCACCGCGAAGCAAGACGCCGCCCCGCCGCGCGTGCAGGCGGCCAAGTGAGCGGCGGCGGGTCTTCGCTGTCCAGCTGAGCTACAGCACTGAACGCCGGGCCGCGGCGGTGCCGGCGCGGCGCGAGCGTGGTGTGGACGCCTCCTGCGTTGGTGGTTCGGGCGCGTTCGGTCGCGGCTGGGCTATTGACGGGATGGGAGGTTTGCGGGCCTGCGAGGCGTTTGGCGCGCGTAGGCGGAGCGCGGAGGGTGCGCGGGCGTGCCTTTCGCGGGCCGTGGCGAGACGCCTCGCGACGTGGG
>JAGQIK010000068.1 GCA_020431405.1 Myxococcales bacterium | reverse complement strand
CTGCTGCCGGGGGCGGCGCCGCTGCTCTCGCGGGCGGCGGCGCTGGTCAGCGAGGCGGGCGGCAGCCTCTCGCACGCGGCCTGTCTAGCGCGCGAGCTGGGCGTGCCTGCTGTTGTCGGTGTGGGCGCCGGCCTGTGGGCGATCCGACAGGGCGAGCGTGTCGAGGTCGACGCTGGGGCGGGGAAGGTCGTGCGCCTTGTCCACCGGACAGAGGATGGTGATAATGTCCGCAGCGCTGCTGGCTATCTACAGCGTGAAGATCCTGACTAACACGATCCTGACTAGCACGAGCCTGACTAGCACGAGATAGAGGGGACTCTTGACCGACAATCACGATCTCGTCGGCAAGATCGTCGGCGGACGATTCGAGGTTGTGCGCGCCATCGGTCAGGGCGGCATGGGCACCGTGTTCGAGGCGCGGCATCTGACGTTGCCGCGTAAGTTCGCGATCAAGATCTTGCGCCGCGAGCTGGCCAACAACCCCGATTTTGTCGAGCGCTTCCGGCGCGAGGCGATCGCGGCGGCGCGCATCGAGCACCCCAACGTCATCTACATCACCGACTACGGCCGCACCGAGGAGCGCAGCCTGGTGTATCTGGTGATGGAATATCTCGAGGGCATCGGGCTCGACGAGGTGCTCTCGCGCAACATCCGGCTGCCGCTGCACCGCGCACTGCCGATCCTGGCGCAGCTCGCCGACGCGCTCGATCACGCCCACCAGATGGCCGTCGTTCATCGCGACCTCAAGCCCGAGAACATCCTGCTCACCGAGGTGCGCGGTCAGAAGGACTACGTCAAGATCCTCGACTTCGGCATCGCCAAGGTGAAGAGCGCCGAGTACGGCGACATGGAGTCGCTGACCATGCAGGGTCAGGTCTTCGGCACGGCCGAGTACATGTCGCCCGAGCAGGCCACCGGCGAGCCGACCGACGGGCGCTCCGACATCTACGCGCTCGGCTGTCTGGCCTACGAGATGATCACGGGCAACCCGCCGTTCCTCGGTCCGGCCGTGCGCGTGCTGCAGGCGCACGTCAACGACCCCGTCTCGGCGCCCTCGACGCGGCTGAAAGACCACCCCATCCCGCCGGCGGTGGACGCGCTGATCCTGCGCTGTCTCGCCAAGGAACCGGTGGACCGCTATCAGAGCGGCGCCGAGCTGCGGCAGGACCTGCTCAAGACGCGCGCCACGCTCTACAGCATGAGCGCCGAGCGCGCGTCGCGCGAGCGCGCCAACACGGGCTCGATGGCGACGGTGCCGCGCAAGGCGCTCACCGACGGCTGGCAGGCGCTCGGCGGGCGCGTGCCGTCGATCTTTGCCGACACGGGCCCGATGGGGGCCGTGCCGAGCAGCGGCGGGCGCCTCTCGCAGACCGATCTCCCCGTCACCGCGTCGCCCGAGCAGCTGCACGATAACTATCACGTGGCGCTGCGACAGCTGGCCATCGGGCTGGTGCAAGAGGCCGTCGCCGGGCGCGAGATCAGCGAGGCGCTCGAGCGCCTGCTCGTCATCGAAGAGGAGGTCGCCTCGCTGACGGGCACCATCGCGCTGTCGGAGCAGAACTTCGATCGCATCCGATTCGAGTTCGGCCAGCGCGAAAAGCGCCTGCGCTACGCCATGCTCGATCTCAACATGAGCCGCGCGCAGATCGGCGGGCGCCTCGAGGCCAACCCGGCCGAGGCGGTTGCGCTGCAGGGCCAGATGGCCGACCTCGAGTATCAGATCTCCGAGCTGACGCGCAGCACCGAGCAGCTCGCCCAGGAGCGCCAAGAGCACATCGACGAGCTCGACGGCGAGGTCAAGCGCTACCGCGAGGTGCGCGACGAGCGCGAGCAGGAAGCGGTCGAGCTCTACCAGGCGCTGCACACCAAGGTCGAAGCGCTGCGCAGCAAGAGCGGCAGCGGATCGCTGACGTCACTTTACGGGCAGCTCGACACCGCGGTCAGCGCGCTCGAAGCGTCGCACACCGTTCGCTAGCGCCGCGCGAAGCTACGAGGCGTTGCGCCCGCACCGGCGGGGTAGCGCTCGCGCAACACGCCGAATCTCGCAGGGAAGGCCCTCGCCGCGCGTGCGTAATAGTCGCGCGACGCCTAAAGGAGGGCAGCCAGGATGCGAGCCAACAAGACCAACAAGTGGATCATCGCGGCCGCGTGCGCCGCGGCGCTTATCGTCAGCGTGGGATGCAGCAAGAGCAAGGGCGGCGCGGCCGGCGGCGGCGGCGGTGGCGGCGGTGGTGGCGGCGGCGGTGGCGGCACGGCCGAGCTGCCGATCGCCAAGGCCAAGCTCAAGGTCACCGCGCCCAAGGGCAGTCAGGTCATCGACATGCTCGGCGACCCGGCGGTGAAGTTTCCCGACGCCTCGATGATCACGCTCGGCAAGCCGAGCCCGATCCAGGAGGCCGAGGTCGACAAGGCCGTCAAAGAGGTCAAGAGCAGCTACAAGGGCGCCTCGGCCTTCAAGACGGTCAAATTCGGCAACGGCTGGGCGATCACGTACATCAACAAGGCGCCCATCGGCACGATGTACATGGTCCAGGCGCGCCTGACCTTCGGTAAGACGATCTGGATGTGCAACGCCAACGTCAAGAACGCCGCCCAGCAGGCGACGGCCCTCGAGGCGTGCAAGAGCCTCAAGCAGGGCTAGCGCTGATCAATTCGCGGCGCTAGCGCGCTCGAGCGGCAGCCAGAAGGCGACGGTGGTGCCGTCACCGACGTCGCTCTGCGCTTCGATCTCGCCACCGTGGGCCTCGACGATGCGCTTGCAGAGCGCGAGGCCGAGGCCCACGCCGCCGAGCTCGCGCGAGCGGCTGCGCTCGCCCCGAAAGAACGGCTCGAACACGCGCGGCAGGTCCTCGGAGTCGATGCCGCCTCCGTGGTCACGCACGGAGAAACGTACGCGGTCGCCGCCGTCCTCGATTGCGAGCGAGAGCTCGATCGCTTCGCCGCCGCCGTGCTGCTGCGCGTTGCAGAGCAGGTTGTCGAGCACGCGACGCAGCAGCACCTCGTCGCCGCGCAGAGTGTGCTCGCTGCCGAGCGCGCGCACGGAGAGCGACGCGTCGGGAAAGCGGCGCTCGAAGCGCTCGGCCGCGGCCTCGGCGAGACCATCGGCGTCTAGCAGCGTGCTGCCCGACAGCGCGTCGGCGCCGCGCGAGAGGTCGAGACGCGCGCTGGTGAGCAGGTCGCTGACCAGCGTCTCGAGCTCGCCGAGGTCGGCGGCGATGTCGCGCAGGTAGCGGCGCGCCTCTTCGTCGTTGCCTTCTTCCGCCAGCTCGAGCGCCACGCGGATGCGCGCCAGCGGCGTGCGCAGCTCGTGCGAGACGTTGGCGATCAGCTCGCGCTCCTGTGTCACCAGCGTCTCGAGGCGCGCCACCATGGTGTCGAAGGCCGCCGCGAGCTGGCCGACCTCGTCTCGGCGCGTGATGCCGGTGCGCGCCGAGAGGTCACCGTCGGCGACGCGGTTGATCGTCTCGGTGAGGCGGCTGATGGGCGAGACGATGTACTTGACCAGCGGCCACGATCCGAAGGCGAGCACGAGCAACACCACGCCGAGCTTGGTCAGGATCTGTCCCAGCGTGGCGTGCGGGTCGTGACCGACGAGGGCGTAGCCGCGCAGCTTGCCGGCGCTGTCGCGAATGGGCAGCGCCACGCGGTG
>JAGQIK010000559.1 GCA_020431405.1 Myxococcales bacterium | reverse complement strand
TCGCGCCGGCGTCACGCCGCGCGTGGTGGACAACCCGGCCTCGCTCGCCGCCGAGCGCATCGCCGCCGGCGAGGTGGTCGGCTGGTTCGAGGGGCGCCTCGAGCTGGGCCCACGCGCGCTGGGGCAGCGCTCGCTGCTCGCCGATCCGCGCCAGCGCGCCACGCGCCAGCGCCTCAACGAACGCGTCAAACATCGCGAGCTCTACCGTCCCTTCGCCGCGTCAGTGCTCGCCGAGGCGCTCGACGATTGGTTCGAGCCCCCGCGCGGGCGCGCCGGCGCCGAGAGCTCGCGCGAGCTGATGCTCCTCGCCTATCCGGTCGACGCGCCGCGCGCAGCGCAGATTCCGGCCGTCGTGCACGCCGATCGCACCTGCCGCATCCAGACCGTCGAGCGCGAGCGCCAGCCGACCTACCACGCCCTGATCGCGCGCTTCGGCGAGCTGACCGGCGTGCCGCTGGTGCTCAACACCTCGTTCAACGACCAGGAGCCGATCGTCTGCTCGCCCGACGACGCGCTGGCGACCTACTCGCGCACCGAGATCGACTGTCTGTTTCTGGGTGATCGCCTTGTCGATCGCTGACGACGGGCCGAGCGCTGAGGTCGCGGCCGCGGGGGCCGTGCCCGCGGCGGAACATCGCTTCGCCGCCGTGCGCGACGTCTACGGCTGGCGTCTGGCGCTGGTGTTCGGCAACGAAGCCAAAGACGGCATCTGTCCCTACTACCGCGCCGGCCGCTGCCACCACTGCGACATCGGCGCCGGCGAGGGACGCGCCTTCGACACGGCCAGCAACGCGGCGCGGCTGCGCTGGTTCGAGGCGAGCTACGCCGAGCGCTGGCCCGAGCTGGCGCATCTGGTGGTCTACAACTCGGGCTCGACGCTCAACCCGGCCGAGCTCTCGCGCCAGACGCTCGCCCTGGTGCTCGCTTTTGCCCGCGCGCTGCCGCGCGTGTGCGTGGTCTCGTTCGACTCGCGCGAGCCCTACATCACCGCGCGCGCGCTCGACGCGCTGGCCGAGGGGCTGCGGCCCGACCAGATCGCGCGGCCGATCTTGGGCCTCGAGACCGCCGACGACGCGCGCCGCGACGGGCTGCTGGAAAAGCGAATGCCGCGCTCGGCCGTCGAGCGCGCTGTCGCGGCCATCGCCGAGGCGCGCGTTCGCCACGGCGCCGGGCGCTTCGGCCTCGACGTCAACGTGGTGATCGCCGGCCCCGGCACCGCGGCGCACGACGGGCGCAGCGTCGCCGACGACGCGGCGGCCACCGCGCGCTATGTCTACTCGCTGGCAGCGCCCGCTGGCACGCGCGTCGACCTCAACGTACACCCTTACTACCCGAGCGTGCGCAGCCGCGCGCGCTTCCCCGATCACCCGCGCTGCTCGCTGCGCGCCGCCGTCGCCGGCGTGCGCGCGCTGGTGCGCGAGCGCGAGGCGGCGCCCGTCGCGGTGCGCGGCGGCATCTTCATCGGCTGGGAAGACGAGGGCCACGACACCGAGCAAGCGACGCGCGACGCCGAGCTCTCGCGGGCGCGCGCAGCGTTCGATCGCTTCAACCAGACGCTCGACGTAGCGGCGCTGGACGGCTTGGGGTGAGCGCGCTCGAGGCTGCCACATTCGACGACCTCGTCGCGCTGTGCGCCGGCCGGCGCATCGCCGTGCTCAGCGGTGCGGGCTGCAGCACCGAGTCGGGCATTCCGGACTACCGCGGGCCCGGCACGCTGCGCCGCGCGCGCAACCCGATTCAGTACCGGCAGTTCATCCAGTCGCCCGAGGGGCGCGCGCGCTACTGGGCGCGCAGCGCGCTCGGCTGGCCGCGCTTCTGCGCCGCCGGGCCCAACGCGGCGCACTACGCGCTAGCCGGCCTCGAGCGCGCCGGCGTGGTGGTGGGCGTGATCACGCAGAACGTCGACCGCCTGCATCACGCCGCCGGCAGCGAGCGGGTGGTCGAGCTTCACGGCGCGCTCGCCGACGTGCGCTGTGTCGACTGCGGCGCCAAGAGCGCGCGCGAGGCGCTGCAGCAGCAGCTGCTCGAGCTCAACCCGGGCCTCGTCGAGGATGCGCGCTTCGAGCTGGCGCCCGACGGCGACGCCGATCCCATCGAGGATCTCGACGAGCAGCGCTTCCGCGTGCCGCTCTGCGCGGCCTGCGGCGCCGGCGTGCTCAAACCCGACGTAGTGTTCTTTGGCGAGTCGGTGCCGCGCGAGCGCGTCGATCGCGCCTGGGCGATCTACGAGCAGGCCGAGCTGCTGTTGGTCGTCGGCTCCTCGCTGGCAGTGTTTTCGGGCTTTCGCTTCCCGCGCCGCGCCGCGCGCGAAGGACGCGACGTGGCGATCGTCAATCTCGGGCCCACGCGCGCCGACGACCTGTGCCGCCTCAAGCTCGCGGCGCGCGTCGGCGACGTGTTGCCGCGGCTGGCGCGCGCGTTGACGATCCCCGCGGACGACGGCTCCGCGGCCAGCTAGCGCGCCCCCGAGCGAGCCACTCGCTGGCGCTGCGGATAGCCGCGTGCTTTGATGCGGCCGTGTCCACGCAGCGTCCAGACCTCTGGCTGCAGAATCCGATCTTCGCGGCAGCCGGTGAGGCCATCTGCGAGCAGCTCGCCGTCGCGCACCCGGCACGCAGCTACGAGGTGGGCGAGCTGGTCTTTGCCACCGGCGACGATGACGTGGCGCTCTACGTGCTGCTCGAAGGCACGGTGCGCATCTTTCACCGCACGCCGGACGGGCGCGAGCTGCTGGTCAAGCTGCTGCGCGCGCCGGTGGTCTTCGGCGACATCGAGGTGCTGCACGACCTGCCGTTTCTCGAGAGCGTCGACGCGGTGGAGCGCAGCCTCATCGCGAGCATCCCGTCGCGCGCGTACATGGACTTTCTGCTCGCGCACCCGGCGGCGATGCTCGAGGAGCTGCGCAACATCAGCGCCGCCTTCTGCGTCGCCGCGCGCAACGAGGCGCACCCCTTCACCACGCTCGAGCAGCGCGTGGCCAACCTGGTGCTCTCCTACGCCGACCTGTTCGGCGAGGAGAACGACAGCACGTACGTCATCTCGTATCCGTTGTCGCAGCGCGCCATCGCCCAGCAGCTCGGCGCCACCGAGCGCGCCGTGGCCCAGATCGTGGGCGCCTGGAAAAAACAGGGCGTGATGGACAAACAAGGACGCCGCACGGTGGTGCTCGACGTGGGGCGTTTAGAGGATCTCGCCGATCCGATCCGACATGGCATTTGTTACTCCATCGGTATGCCGCTGCGCGGCCTGACGCGCGCTGACCGCGAGCTCGAGGCCGAGGTGGAAGTGATCAAGGGCGCGGGCAGCCAGCAGGGCCGCACCTACGCCGTGCATCAGGAGCTTCTCATCGGCAGACGCCCGCCATGCAGGCTGCTCGTCGCCGACAGCCTGACGTCGGATACCCACTGCCGGATATTTCGCTCGAAGACAGGGGCGCGCTTCTGGATCGAGGATCTCGACAGCCTCAACGGCACGCGCGTGGACGGAAAGCCCGTGCGCCGCAAGGTGCTCAAGGACGGCTCGCACGTGGCCATCGGGGCCATGGAGCTTGTGGTGCGCATCGGCGCCGCGGCACCCTGACTGAACGCGCATCCTGGAGAGAGTCGAGCTGACATCGGCGTGTCCCCTTTGCTGCCCGATGACAGAGCAATGGGGATGCCATTTGCGAAGCGGAGTGATTTCAGGGGTATGGGCGATCGGCGGCGCGCTCGCGGGTGCACGTCATTCGAAGCATCGCGGGCGGCTCGCACAGCCCTGATCTACTTCAGGGTGCTACAACCTAGGCATGCGCACGCTTATCGCCTCGCTTTTGCTCGCCGCGCTTCCCGCCTGCGCCGGCACCGGCTTCGTCAATAACGATGGCCGCGTCGGCGGCGACGGCACCTCGAATCCCTCCGACCAATTCGTGCCTGGCGACGGCTCGGTCACGCCGGGGCCGATCGGCACCGAGGTCGTCTACGCGCATAGCGCCTCGGAGCTGTTCGAGGTCAACCCCGACACGCTGCAGGTGCGCAGCATCGGCCTCTTCAAGTGGCCGACGCTGATCCCCGACCAGATGACCGACATCGCCATCGACCGCAAAGGCAAGATGATCGGCATCTCATTCGACCGCGTCTATCGCGTCGACCCCAAGACAGCCGCCTGCACCGAGCTCGGCCAGCTCGATCGCCAGTTCAACGGCCTGTCGTTCGTCGCTTCGGCCGCCAACGACAGCGCCGAGGTGCTCGTCGCCTCGGCGCAGGACGGCTCGCTCTACCGCGTCAACCCAGACACCGGCCAGAGCGTCATCATCGGCAACTACGGCGGCGGGCTCGGCTCCAGCGGCGACATCGTCTCGGTGCGCAACTTCGGCACCGTGGCCACGGTCACGCGGCCGGGCAGCGTCACCGACTGGCTCGCCAACATCAACCCCGACACGGGCGTCGCCACGCTGATCGGCGACACCGGTGTGAGCGACATCTGGGGTCTCGGTTTCTGGAAGAACAAGGTCTACGGCTTCACCGAGGGGCGCCAGTTCGTGCTCATCGACACGACCACCGGCGCGGCGACACCGTCGGGTACGTCGCAGGCGCCGTGGTGGGGCGCGGGCGTCACCACGGTGGCGCCCGTGGTGCAGTAGCGCGCGGATCGTGATAGTCACGCCTTCGTGATGCGCTCGCTCTCGCTCGCCGCCGCGCTGCTCGTCGTCGCCGGCGCGCTGCTGTTCGATGGCTGTGATGGCGGCGACGGCTGCCTGCGCGCGCCGGGGTGTCCGACGTCGACGCACTGCTGCGACGGGCAGAGCGTCTGCCAAGCGACGGTCTGCCAGGGCATCCGCTACATCTGCCGCAACGAAGGCGGCAGCTTCGCTTGGCGCGAAAACGACGTCTGCAGCGACGACGGCGCGGTGCCCGACAGCATCATCCCGAGCGACGCGGACGGTCGCGTGGCGGACGCCAGCGTCGACGGCCCACGCGACGGCGAGGCGCCCGACGCCGTCGACGCTGCGGCGGACGGCAGCGACGGCCCGCCCGGCGACGGTCCGCCCGGCGACGGTCCGTCGCCAGACCAGGGCGGCTGCAAGTGGGGCGCTACCGGCAACGGCAACGATCCGTGCAACGGCGTGCCGGCCGAGACCTGGCGCTGCGTGTTCACCACCGAGTTCGGCGGCACCACCGTCTCTCAGGTCTGTCGCAACAACAAGTGGGTCAACTACAACCTCACCCCGCGCAACTGCAAGGCCTGCTGCGGCAGCTACACCATCGCCTGCGATCAGTAGCGCGCCGCGCGCAGCGCCTCGCTCAACGCTCGAGTCGCAGCAACGAGACGCCGATCCCACGGTTGCGCGTGCGCGCCACCTGGCGCCAGCGCAGGCCGCTGGCCTGCACGAACGTGGGATTCCCCGAGAGCACGACCACCGGGTCGAGGTCCGTGCGGCGCTGCAGCGTCTTGCCGAAGCGTTGAAAGAGCTGCTTGAGACCGGCGTCGGAGAGGCGGTGGCCGTAGGGCGGGTTGGTCACGACGGCGGCGCCGCGCGGCACGGTGTCGAGCGCGGCGGCGAAGTCGCGCCCCACGAGCGTGATCGGCGCGCTGCCGCCGGGGAGGTCGCCGGTGTTCTTGCGCGCGGCGGCGAGCACGCGGCGGTCCACGTCGCTGCCCACCAGCAGCGGTGGCGGCGCCTTGGCTTGCGGCGGCGGCAGGCTCTCGCGCCACGCGGCGTAGGCCTGCGCGTCGTGGGTTGGCCAACGTTCGAAGGCGAAGACGCGTCCTGCGCCAGGCGCGAGACCGCTGGCGATGGCGCTCGCCTCGAGCAGGATCGTCGCAGCGCCGCAGAACGGATCCCACAGCGGCTGCGAGCCGTCGTAGTCGGCGGCGCGCAGGCAGGCGGCAGCGAGCGTCTCGCGCAGCGGCGCCTCGCCGACGTAGCGACGGTACCCGCGCTTGAAGAGCGCTGGGCCGCCGGCGTCGACGCTGACCTGCACGCGGTCGGAGACGATGCGCAGCCACACCGTGGGCGGGGCGTGCTCGGGGCGCGGCGGCGGTGCGTTCGGCCCAGGCGCGTCGGCCTCCTCGGCTGCGAGGCCGCGCTCGCGCAGGCGCGCGATGACGCGCTCGGCGACGGCGCGCTCGTGATAGAGGCGCGACTTGCGCGACTCGATGCGCAACGTCACCAGCTCGGGGGGATCGCGCGGCAGAAACGCCGCCAGGGCGAGGCGCGCCACGCGATCGGTGAGCTCCTCGAAGCTCTGGGCGACGAAGGGTTGGCCCACGCGAACGCGCAGCGTCTCCACCAGGCGGCTGTCGCGCGCCACCTGCCAGAGCAGCTCGCGCTCGCCGGCGATCTCGACGCCGCCGTCGCGCGGCTTGCCCACGTCAGCGCCGATGGCGGCGAGCTCGTCGGCCAGCAACGTTTCGAGGCCGGGCGCCACGCCGGCGAACAGTCGATATCGGGTGCTCACCCGTGACACCTTAACCCACGGACACCTGTTATGGTTGCCCGCCATGGCGTTCGCGACGACTCCCGCTCTGAGCATCGACGTGGCCCGCGCGCGCGCGGCTTGGGCGCACCTGCAGCTGCTCGGCGAGCCGGCCAACAACACGCGCGAGGCGCTGCTGCGCGCCGGCTGGCTGCACGCTATCGGCGGCGCCGACGGCTACGTCTCGTTGTGGTCGCGCGTGCGCGACTTCAAGCGCGCCGACGTCGAGGATCCGTTGCGCGAGGGCAGGCTCTGGATCGCGCCCGGCGTGCGCGGCTGCACGATGCTGGTGCCGCGCGAAGAGCTCGGCCTGGCGCTGCTGGTCGGCACGCGTGACGCACGCCGGCGCACCGAGCGCGAGCTGGCCAAGGCCAAGGTCGAGACGAGCGAGGTCGAGGCCCTGTGCGACGCGGTGCGCGCGGCGCTGGCCGAGGCGCCCAAGAGCACCAGCGACCTGCGCGGCGCGCTGCCCGCGGGCGCCGTACGCAGCCTTGGCGAGGTGGGGCGCAAGATCGGGCTCTCGTCGACGCTGCCGGTGGCGCTGCGCTTGCTCGAGGCCGACGGCGTGATCGGCCGGCGCGCCGCTGATGGCGAGCTCGACAACGAGCGCTGGATCTGGTCGCTGCACGAGTCCTCGCCGCTGGCGGCGTGGTCGCCCGAGCCCACGCAGGTCGCGATGGAGCTGGCTTCGCGCTACTTCCGACAGGCCGCGCCCGCGACGGTGCGCGGCTTCGCGACCTGGTCGGGCCTCGGCCTGCGCGAGTGCCAGGCGGCGGTGCAGACGCTGGGACTCGCGCCGGTCGCTGTCGAAGGCGGCGCCGAGCTCGGCTATGCGCCGGAGTCGCTGCTGCCGCTGCTCGCCGATCCACCAGCTGCGCCCAGTGTCGCGTTCGTCGCCTTTCGCGACAACCACCTCGACATGCGGCTCGGCGTCACGGCGCTGGTGGCGCCCGCGTCGTGGGGCCGCCAGGCGCCGTCGTGGGGCAGCGGACGCACCACGCTGCAGGCCGTCAAGCACCTGCACGGGCGCGGGCTGCTCGGCGAAGGTGCGCTCGTCGGCATGTGGGACTACGACGCCGAGCGTGGCGTGCTGCTGCGCGGGGCCTTTGGCGCGCTGCCGCGGGCGACGCGACGGGATCTGGCCGGCCGCTGCCTCGCGCTCGAGCACTTTCTGCGTGACCAGGTCGGCCACTGTCTGATCTATCGCATGGAGCCACAGCGCTCGCGCGAGCAGCGACTCGCCGCGATTCGTGCGCTCGAGAGCTGCTGAGACAGGGACACGCCGATGAAGATCAATCCCTACATCCGTGCGCTGCGGTGCTCGCGCAGCGGGGCCGAGGCGCCGAGCGACGTCGACCTCGCGCGGCGCCCGGTGGGCCTTTCGACCTGGGGCGACGCGCCGGGCGCGCCCGTGGAGGTGCTCTACGACCTGGGCGCCGCGCGCGACGAGCTGGCGCATGCGCTCTCGCCCGCGGGCGCCGCCGCCCTCGGCATGTCGCGCTTCGCGGCGCTGCTGCCGGTGGTCGACGTCGACGACGGCTACTGGGCCGATGTCGGCGGCACGCCGTGTCTGCCGGTGCCCGATCTCGGCGAGTCGCGCGGCGTGGAGCTGTGGGTCAAAAACGAGAGCCAGAACCCTACCGGCAGCTTCAAAGACCGCGGCCTAGCCGTGGCCGTGGCGCTGGCGCGCGTCTGCGGCGCGCGGCGGCTGGCGCTGCCCACGCAGGGCAACGCCGGCGTGGCGGCAGCGTTCTTCTCGCGGCGCATGGGACTCGAGCCGTGCATCGTGCACATGCCCGAGGGCTATCAGGGCTCGATCTACCAGCGCTCGGCGGCGCTGTTTGGAGCCGAGCTGGCGTTCGGCGGCCCCAACATCGCGAGCACCGGGCGCGCCATGCGCGAAGCGATCGCCGAGTCGCTGCAGAGCGGCGAGATCGTCGACGTGTCGACGTTCTTCGAGCCGGGGCGGCTCGAGGGCAAAAAGACGATGGGGCTCGAGATCGCGGCGCAGATGGGCGACGCACTGCCCGACGCGATCGTCTATCCGACGGGCGGTGGCACGGGGCTGGTGGGCATTCACAAGGCCTTCGCCGAGCTCGGCGAGGCGGGGCTTTTGGCGCAGGGCGCGCGCGCGCCGCGGCTCTACGCGGTGCAAGCCGAGCGCTGCGCGCCGGTGGTCGCGTCGTGGGAGCGCGGGCTCGATCACGTCGAGCCGGTGACGTCGCAGGGCACCATCGCCGACGGGCTCGACGTGCCGGGCGCGATCATGGGGCACGGCATCATGCGCGCGCTGCGCGAGAGCGGCGGCGGCGCGGTGGCGGTGAGCGAGGCGGACATCGAGCGCGCGATGGCGCAGCTCGGGCGTGCGGGCGTCGGCGCCGGCTACGAGAGCGCGGCGACGCTGGCGGCGCTCGACGCGCTGATCGCGCGCGGCGAGATCGCGGCGGGCAGCCGCGTGCTGCTGCTGCTCACCGGCAGCCAGCTGATCGCGCTGGCGCGCGCGGCCACGACGCGGGCATGACCGAGCCCTACGACCACCCGCTGATCTCGCAGCGCTACTTCTTTCCGGTGGGCGGCGAGGCGTTGCCGCGAGCCCTGCACGCCGCGCCCGTCTCGCTCGGCGACGGCATCGGCGCGTATTGGTCGCGCCCGCTCGGCGGCGACGCGCCAACGCTGCTCTATCTGCACGGCAACGGCGAGTGCATCGCGCATCAGCTCGGCCACTGGCCGGCGTGGGCGCGCGAGGCTGGGCTCGATGTGATGTTCGTCGACTATCCTGGCTATGGCGCGAGCGCCGCGGCCGGTCCACCGACGTTTTCGGGCTGCCGCGCGGCGGCGAGGGCGGCGGCCGATCACCTGCTGCGCGAGAGCTCGGCGCCGATCCTGCCGATGGGACGCTCGGCGGGGTCGCTCTTTGCCACCGACGTCGGCGCGCTGCTCGCCGAGCGTGCGCCGCGACGGCTTTTCGGGCTCGTCATCGAGAGCGGTATCAGCGACACGCTCGCGCGGCTGCGTCTGCGTATCACGCCGGCCGACGGCATCGACGACGAAGCGCTCGCCGCCGCCGTGGCGCGCGACTTCGATCAGCGCGCCAAGGTCGAGGCGGTGACGGCGGCTGGCGCGCGGGTGCTGGTCCTGCACACGCGCCATGACGGGATCGTCGAGGTCGAGCAGGGCGAGCAGCTCGCGCGCTGGGCCGGCGAGCACGGCGAGCTGGTGATCTTCGATCGCGGCGACCACAACTCGATCCAACTGGTCAACGAGGCGGCGTATGGCGCGGCGCTGCGCCGCTTCGTGGCCGAGCGCGCCAGCGCGCGCAGGGAGAACACATGAGCAAGCCTGTCTGTGCTGTGGTGGGAGTCGGACCTGGCAACGGCGCGGCGTTCGCGCGGCGCTTCAACGACGAGGGCTACGCCGTGGCGCTGCTCGCGCGCGGCACGACGTACTCCGAAGAGCTGGCCGCCTCGCTCGACGGGGCGATCGCCTACGGCTGCGATGTCACCAACGGCGAGGCGGTGGCGAGCACCTTCAAGTCGATCACGCGCGACCTCGGCGATGTCGAGGTGCTGCTCTACAACGCCGGCTCGGGCGTCTTCGGCAGCATCGAGGAGCTCGACGGGCAGGCGTTCGAGAACGCGTGGCGCGTCAACACCCTCGGCGCGGTGCACTGCGCCAAGCAGGTCATCCCGGCGATGAAAGCGCGCGGCGAGGGCAATATCGTGTTCACGGGGGCCACGGCGTCGCTTCGCGGCGGCGCGCGCTTCGCGGCGTTCGCCTCGGCCAAGGCGAGCCAGCGCAACCTCGCGCAGTCGATGGCGCGTCACCTCGGGCCTGCGGGTATCCACGTCTCGCTGGTCATCGTCGACGGCGTGATCGATCTGCCGCGCACGCGCGCGATGATGGCCGACAAGTCAGACGATCATTTCCTCGCGCCCGACGACATCGCCGACGTGGTCTACCACCTCACGCAGCAGAACAAGTCGGCCTGGACCTTCGAGCTCGACGTGCGCCCCTTCGGTGAGTCGTGGTAGGCCGCGGCGCGCTGGTCGCGTCGCTGCTGGTCGCCGCGCTGGTGTTGACGGGGCTGCTGGCCAGCGTGCGCGACGCGCGGGCCAGCGGCAGCGTGGGCGTGACGGTGGCTGACACGCTGCTGACGCTCGAGATCAAGCAGACCTTCCGCAAGATCCTCGCGCGCGGCAGCTCGCGCGGCTACTACGAGGGCGTGCGCAAGCAGTTCGTCGGCATCGCGCGCGCGGTGCTGCCGCGGTTGGCGAAGGTCGTGCGGCGCTTTCGACGCGGCGCGCGGGCGCTGATGCCGATCAAGGTCACGCTGCCGGTGGTGAGCTGCGAGCGAGGGGAGGCCTGCCCGGGCAAGGTCGGCAGCTACCCGGCGCTGGTCGAGGTGGCGCGCCTTTCGCGGCAGAAGAACAGCCGCTACGTTTACGTCGTCTCGCTGGCGCTGCGACGCGCGCTGAGCAAGGCGCAGCTCGCGCGGCTGACCAAGGCGCTGCAGCGCGCGCTCGACGCCGAGCCCGGCAGCAGCGACAAGGGGCCGAGCTACGACCGCCCGGCGATGCTGAAGAAACAGATCAAGGGCATCAGCTTCGCGTTTCGCGCGACCTACAACGTGGCCAAGGTCGACGCCGAGAACGCGCGCATGCAAAAGCGCCTGGCCTTCGTCGCGCGGCGCGTCGCGGCGGAGGCGGCGAAGCTTGCCAGAAAGAGCGGCATCAAGCTGGTCCCCTTTAGCCGCCATCTGCCGTTCTACAGCAAGCGCCAGACGAAGCTGCCGGCGCGCACGTGGCTGAGCTTCGGCTCCGATCTGGTGCAGGCGCAGGCGGAGCTCGGCGTCGGCGCGGCACCGAGCTACGACGCGGTGCGCGCGCTGACGGAGGCGCTCAGCAAGGTCGCCAAACAGGCGCTCGGGCGCGCGCCGTGAGTCACGGTCGCAACGTGACGGCGATCCTCGCCGCGCTGCTGGTCATCGGCGGCGTGATGGCGTTCATCCTGTTGCGCAACAGCGGCACGGGCTCGGACAGTGCTGGATCGGCAGCGAGCGCGGCCGCGCGCAGCGCGGGCGGCGGCGGTGGCGGCGGCGGCGGTGCAGCGTCGGGCGGCAAGGCCGTGGAGCGCAGCGGCGGTGCCGGCAGCGGCGGCGCGGCGGACGACCGGCGGAGCGGCGCGGGCACGGCGGGCACGACGGGCACGACGGGGACGGGCAGCGCGCCGAGCGCGCGCCGGCGCGAGGGCGACAAGGACGAGCTTCGCCGCGTGATCCGCAAGGGCGGCGGCGGCGACGACGAGGTGCCGCAGGGCAAGCTCACGCCCAAGGCGATCAGACAGGCGATCCGCGCCGTGATCCCGCACGTGCGCAAGTGCTACGAGACGCGGCTGAAAAAGTCCGAGGCGCTGCAGGGGCGCATCGTCGCTAGCTTCGTGATCGTCGCCAAGGACGGCCAGGGCCACATCAAGGAGGGCGAGATCGCCAGCGCGACCTCCAAGGGCTCCGCCACGGGCACGGCAAACCCGGGCACCGGCGCGATGGAGACCGACCTGCGCCTGCAGAGCTGCGTGCTGTCGGCGATCACCAAGGCCAAGTTTCCGATGCCCGAGGGCGAGAAGGGCAGCGTGCGGGTGCGTTACCCCTTCAAATTCAGTAAGAAGTAGGGCGCGTTCGAACACGCGCCGCGCGCGGGCAGCGCGGGCTGCTATGCTGGGCCAGTCGATCGGGGAGATCGCCACCCGGAGCCGTTGGCGCCATGGGCGCAGTCAACCGCGCGATCCTCGTCGGCCGCCTCGCCGCCGATCCCCAGCTCTACCGCACCCAGAGCGATCGACTGCGCTGCACGTTCTTCGTCGTCACCGGCGAGGCCGAAAGCGAGCGCCATCGCGTGGTGGTGTGGGGCGCGCGCGGCGAGCGCTACGCCGAGAAGCTGCACAAGGGACAGCTGGTCTACGTCGAGGGACGCCTGCGGCGCTACGCCTTCACCGCGCGTGACGGCGTGCGACGCGTGATCGTCGAGGTTGTCGCCGAGCAGGTGCTCGCGCTCGAAACCGGCGGCCGGCGCCCGCAGCCGGTGGTCGACCCGCCCGCACCGGCGCGGCCCAAGGGCATCTATCACGCACAGCCGGACTTCTCGCGGCTGTTCGCGGAGATCCTAGACATGTCGGAGGACGATGAGGACTAGCCTGCCGCTTCGGCGGCTTCCTCGCAGAGCTTGATCCACGTGCGCTTCTTGCTCGCCGGGATCAGCACGCGGTTCTTCATCACCTTGCCCGTGCCAGGATCGAAGGGCAGCCCGCGGCCGGCGGCGATCAGGGCTTCCACGCGCGCCTCGGGCAGCGTGAGCAGCAGGTCGCCCTTGTAGAACATGGCGAACATCTTCTTGCCCACCTTGAGGCCCTGCGCACCGCGGCCGGCGTTGACGATCACGCCCTCGACGTCCTCGAAGTGCGCCTTCACCGATGCGTAGGGGTCGGTCATCTCGCGCAGTCTAACGCACTCAGCGCTATGCTCGCGTGTGACATGAGCGATCGACCCCTCCGAGCACTGCTCGTCATCGAAGACGATGACTTCGAGAGCGCCGGCCTTCGCGTGGTGCCCATCTCGTCGTGGCAGCCGTGGGACGACTACTCGCGCGAGCACACGCGCGCGGTGACCGCGAGAACCCCAGCGAGCCGCGCGTGCTGATCTCGGGCGACTTTTTCTTCGCCGGCGCGTGGACTGACCGCCGGGTGAGCTACTTCGACGCGCGCGGCTGGTCGCGCGCACCGCGCTTCATCCGCGAGCTCGAGCTAGAAGCTCCCTGACATCTCGGCGTCGGGAAACACGAGGCTCAGCGTGCCGTGCAGCTCGGCGTCGGGCTGAGCGAGTGGAACGAGGTCGATGCTGCCCGACGACGCGCAGACGGGCTCGGTGGGTGGGCTGCAATCGTGGACGTCGGTGAACTGCAGGCGGCAGGCGCGTGCGACGGGCGGCGTGGCATCAAAGTCGAGCTCGAGCGATAGATACCAGCCGGCGAGGAGGCCGGTGGCGAGGAGCCTGACTGTCTTCGTGCTCAGGGCGGAACGCGAGACCTTGACGTGGGCGCCCGCACATAGGCCGTACTGCGCCGAGCACGAGCCCTCGCACTTCGAGCAGCTGATCGCAGGCGGCGAGGTCGTGCTCGCGTTCCACGTCACACGCACGTTCGTCGCGCGCGTGCGCGTCCAAGGCTTGTTGCCCCAGGCCAAATAGAAGCTCGACATCGTCGGCGATAGCTCGCCGGGGCAGTACGTGCCGTTGCAGCGACAATCCGACGCGAGCGGCGTGGGATGTTCCTTCAACGGACACCCCGTCGAGACCCAGCGGCAACCGAACATCCCGCAGTAGGCGCGCGGCGCGGCCTGCGTGCCCGGGCACTCGGCAAAGCTCTCGCCGACGAAGCACTGCGCGGAAGAGAGCATCGTCGTGGGGCACGGCGCCAACTGCACGGCGCGCGTGTTGTCACCGTCGCAGCCAACCAACAGCACGACAGCCAGACCAGCCAGCCCAGCTAATTTTGCACAGAATGCCATATTGACCGACTGTCCATTCTGAGGCGAGACAGCGCGCGGATCAATGATGCGCGTCAAGCCCGAGGCCCGAGGCCCGAGGCCCGAGGCCCGAGGCCCGAGGCCCGAGGCCCGAGGCCCGAGGCCCGAGGCCAACGCCCTCAGGGGCGCGTCGGGCCCTGCGCGCGCTGCTGCGCCAGGCGCGCGCTGACGAGCGCGCCGATGCGCTCGAGCGCGGGGCCGTAGTCGGCCTCGCAGATGCTCGCGAAGTGGCTGTGCGGTGCGAAGGCGCTGACCAGGGCGTGGGTGCGGATGGCGGGCAGGGCGCTGCCGGCAGCGCTGCTGCACGCCGCCCTGAGTCGCGGCTTCTCGCCGTCGAGCGCGACCTCGATCTTGTCGCTGGGCCCGGCGATGGCGCCGACGATCACGTCTTGGGGGGCGCGCTTGAGGCCGCGCAGAAGGTCGACATAGCGGTCGACGCCGTAGAGCCACTCGCCAGTGGGCTTGCAGTTTGTCCGCACGCCGGGCTGTCGGCCGCTCTGGTCGCACTGAAAGCCGTGCTCGAAGCAGCGAAAGGACGTCAGCGGGCCGAGCGGGCTGTCGGGCGACTGCTGCGCGGGATCGAAGAGGTCTTGGCGGCTGGCCGAGCAGTCGTCCTCGTCGCCGAGGAAGATCACCAGCAGCGAGGCGTGCTCGCGCAGAAAGCCGGGGTTGGCGTTGGGCTGCAGCGCGCGATACATCGCTTCGAAGGGGTGCTCGAAGCCGCAGCCGTCGATGCCAAGACGCGAGATGCAGGCGGCGCTGTCGATGAAGGCCTGCGCGCTATCCTTGGCCCCGCCCGGGATGTTGGTCAGTCCCTCGATGTAGGCCACGTAGCGATCGGCGGGCGGCTGGCAGCCAGCGATGCGCGCCTTGTTGAGCAGCCGTCCGCCGTCGCCGCTCGGCTGCTCGCACGACGGCAAAGCGTAGTTGCCCGCGCCGAGGTCGGTGCTGATCACGCCGAGGTGCATGTTGGGCAGGCGACAACCTGCGCGGTGCGCCGCGTCGCAGGCCTTGCCGCTGCCGTCGGGGCCGAAGTCGGGGTGGCGCAGCGCGTTGATCAGCGACGGCAGGTTCGTGACGAAGCTGTGCTGCGCTTCGCCCATCGAGCCGGAGTTGTCGACGACCAGCAGGATGTCAACGTCGTTGCCGCTGAGCGTATAGAACGGTGGCACGCGCCGTCGATCCGGCGTCGCATCGACGGCGCCGTCAGCGCCGCCAAGGGTGCGAGAGGAGCCGCAGGCGCTGAATAGCGCGATAGCGACCACGAGCAACGGAAGGGAGTCACATCGGTGCATGCGACCCACCGAAGCAAGTCGCGGACCGTCATGGCGCCTGCGATGCGCGCCTAGCTGGCGACGGCGGTGGGGCGATGCTCGTGCTCGCCGATGCTCAGCGCGGTCGGCGTCGTCGGCTCGACCTCGGGATAGAACTGCGAGACCCAGCGGCGGATCTTGATGATCGGACCGTCGGCCGACGAGAACACCGGGCGCTCGAGGAACGTCTTGGTCTCCCAGATGCGCGCGTCCTGGTGCACCTCGTTGATCACGCGGTAGGCGAGAAACTGGCGCATGCCGTGGGCGGCCAGCGGCACGCTCATCTTCTTGACCGTGACGCCGAAGCGAAAGTCGATCGTCTCGTCGTCCACCGGCGAGGTGACGAAGATCATCGCCGCCTCGAAGACCGAGCTCACGCGCACCACGGTGAAGCCGGGGCCGTGACAGGTGATGCGCACGGTGGAGCCGGCGTCGCGACCGAAGACCTTCAGCTCGGTGCGCCACTCGACGAAGAAGCGCGTGTCCTCGGCCTCGACGCGCGTGACCGTGGGCAGCTCGCGAAAGCCTGTCGCCAGCACACCGGTGTGCAGCGCCGGGAAGTGCGCCAGGTCGACGATGTTCTCCATCGTCTCTTGAAGGTGCGTCTTGATGGTGCGGCCGCGAAACAGCAGCGGCATCCAGCCCGGCTCGCTCAGCTCCGACACCTCGGGCGGCTCGTACGCCGGCGCCGTGCCGGGCACCGCGTGCACGTGCACGAAGATGACGCCGTTGACCTCGCGCACCGGCCAGCAGCGCAGCCGCGCGCTGGGCGGGATCTTCTTGGCGCCGGGCACGTCGACGCAGGCGCCGCTGCTGTCGAAGCTCCAGTGATGGAACGCGCAGCGTACGCGGTTGCCGACCACCTGCCCCTCGCCGAGATGCGCGCCGAGGTGCGGGCAGTAGGCGTCGAAGACGCGCGCCTCGCCGTCCTCGCCACGAAAGACGACCAGGTCGCGGCCGAAGCGTTTGACCGGCAGCAGCTTGCCGCGCGCCACTTCGTGGCTGAAGGCGGCGCGGAACCAGCCATTGGGGTATCGAGGCGGGTACGGATCGCTCATGGCGCGCTTATAACGCGACCCAGGCGTGAATTGCCAGCGGCCCGTCGAGGCGGTCGCTAGCCCAGGCGCGCGCGGCCCGAGGCGAGGCGGCCGAGGTACGGCAGGTAGAACTTGGAGTAGATCGCGAGCGTGCGGTAGGCGGTGCGGTAGTCGAGGGCGCTGTTGATCGCGTCGGCGAGGCCGAAGGGCAGAAGGCCCGGGATAAATCCGCGCGCGTACTCGAGCACCCAGGCCCGCTCGGGGATGGCAAGCCCCTGCGACTGACCTGCCGGCAGGTGATAGGCGTCACCCGCGCCGTGCACCTCGCGCTCGAGCGGATTGGACTCGTCGAAGTACCACAGCTCGCCGTCGATGACGAAGTCCCAGATGGCCGCGGTGTGGCGCCCGGTGTGGCCGCGCGTGCCCACCGGCGTGCCGAAGATCAGCAGGTACTCGGTGAGCGAAGCGTGCAGCACCGTGAAGGAGTAGAGGCAGCCGCCTGCGCAGCTGAAGATCCAGCCGCTGGGCGGCTCGACATGCCCGGGATAGTGCTCGGCGACGCGCGCGGCGATGGTCTGCGCCATCTCTTCGCGGGGCACGCCGACGGTGCTGCGGGTGACTTCGTGCAGGACTTCGGGATCGAAGACGAAGGGGCTCGCGATTGCCATGGCCGGGACCATAGCGGCGATTCTGGCGGCGATCTACTGGGCTGAGCCGAACAGCTGCTTGGTGGTCTGGCGGAAGGCGTTGTCGGAGATCTTCACGCGCGTGCCGCTGTAGAGGTCGAGCTTGAGCTCCTTCTCGGCGGCGATGAAGTGCGCGTCGCGGCCGGCGGCGCGGCGCTGGTAAAGCTGGTTGGCGATGCGCGCGATGGTCGAGCGGCGTGGCTTGGCGCCGAAGCGCGAGGCGATCTTCTCGGCCTGAAACCAGTCGCTCTTCTGGTTGCCGCGCGAGATCTGAAAGGCGCGTTTGTCGATGGCGCTCTTTGCGGGCGAGCGCAGCGAGATGTCGATGGTGCCCTTGAGCTCGATGGGCTTGCCGGCGCCGTTGCCCCAGGCGAGCAGCTTGGCGAGGCGGCCGTCGCGCGCGCGCGGCTTGGCCTCGGCGCGCCAGACGGCGGTCTTGCCGTCCGCGCCGAGCTTGAGCGAGACCTTGACGTCGCCGGGGTTGATGCGCAGGCCGCCAAGCTTGGCGTGTTGGCCGGCGATGGCGTGGGCGATGGCGCGCCGCGCCTGGCCGACCGTCAGCGTGCGGTTGGACCACTTGCCGTTGCCGTGTCCGGCCCAGTGACCGCCGGCGAACGCGCTGCCGGCGATGAAGGTGAGCGCTGCGAAGAGCGCGACGAGCGTGGTGACGAAACGACGAGTACGCATGGCAAGCCTCCTAGGTCAGCGCTGGACAGAGCAAGATGGAGACCAGAAGACGGGCCTGAAATCCTTGCGCTTTGCGGTGCGATCCGTGGCAGGTCGGCTGGCCATGGTGGCCACAGATAGTGCAGCCTGATCGCAACACTAGGGAGCCGACGCCGCGTCAGCGCGCGCGCCCGACGAGGTGCATCGCGCGCGTCTGGTCGTCCTTGGTGACCTCGAAGCGACCGAGGAACGTCTGCGCGAGCACGCCCGGCGCGTCGCGTGGCAGCTTGTTGACGACGATGAACTCGACGTCGCGCGCCTCGGCGCCGCCGACGGCGACCTTGCCGACGATCACGCGCCGCCCGTCGAGATAACCGTCGGGGCCGCCGACGATCATCGCCACGCCCTTGTCGGCAGCGACGCCGGCCGCCTTGGCCGCGGCGCTCGAGAGCATCGAATAGACCACGCCGGGGCGCACCTCGAAGGGCGTGTCGACCATCTTGCCGTCGATGGCGACGGCGGCGGAGACCTTGGCGTCGGCGTGCTCGGGCAGCGAGATGATCGCGTCGCCGCGCCCTCGGCGAGCCTGGCAGGCGGGCAGCGCGCCGAGGCGCTTGATGCGTTCGGCGAGCCGCTCGGTGGGCTGCCGCACGGCGCGCCGTCCCTGGCGCAGGTAGTTGACCAGCCAGAAGCGTGCTTCGCAGGGCTTGTGGTCGCGCTCGAGCACGGCGGCGAGGTTGAACGGGATGCGCGTCAGATATGGCGCGATAGCGAGCGCCTGACGGTAGTCCTCGGCGGCGCGCGCGAGGTCGCCTTTGCGTTCGTAGACGATGCCGCGCCACCAGCGGTAGTCGCGGTCGCGCGGCACGGCGTTTATGAGCTTGGTCGCTTCAGCGATGGCCTCGTCATCGCGACCGAGGCGCTTGTAGGCCGTGTACGTCGCCCAGCGCAGGCGCCGGTGCTCGCCACAGCGCTTGAAGAAGGCTGCCGACTCGGCGAGCGCTTCGTCGTGGGCGCGCGCGTGGTTGAGGCGCTCGGCGAGCGAGACGATGACCTTCTTGGCGCACGGCGAGCCCTTCAGCAGGCTGCGCAGCTCGGCGATCTTGGCGCGATGTCGGCCGTAGCTCTTCTTCTTGCGCTCGAGCGCCGCCTTGCGCTCGGCTTCGGCTTCGGCCTCGCTCTGCGCGCGAAGGAACAGCACGACGACAGCGATGGCCGCGGCGCCGACGATCGCGATGATCGCGATGATCAGCGGTTTGCCGAGCTTGGCGCCGCGCTTCTGCTTGGCGAGATACGCCTCGACTTCGGCGTCGGCGCTGCTGCTGCTGCCATGAACCGGCTCGTCGGACATGAGCGCGGCTTAGCACATGTCGAGGTACTAGGGCAGCCCGGTGGATTCGAGCCAAGTCTTGGCGAGCTCGCCCGCATCGAAGCCCGTCTCGCTGCGGATCAGATCGAGCATCTGCTGCATGCGCGCCGCCTTGCCGCGATACGTCTCGAAGAAAAGGCGCAGCACCTTGTCGAGCCTGTCGGCGCCGACGGCCTGCGCGACGGCGCGGTAGAAGTAGGCGCCCTTGAGGTAGGGGATGTTGGTGAACAGCGACGCGAGCACGTCGACCTTGTTGCAGCCGGCATCTTTGGGCCAGGCGATGTGGTCCTTCTTGGCGACGGCCTGCTTGAGCTGGATCTCGTTGGACGCCCAGACGGCCGCTTCCGCGCTCTCGCCCTCCACGGCACCGATGGCGCGCGCCGTCAGGTACGTCACCGTGCCTTCCGACAGCACGAAGTCCTCCCAACACTGCAGCCGCACGCCGTCGCCGAACCAGCCATGCGCCGCTTCGTGAGCGTGCACGGTCTTGTCGCCCATCGACGCGCTGCCGATGTGCCAGAACGGATGGTGCTCCATCCCGCCCACGGCGCCGGGGCCCCAGTTGGTGGAGATCGAGCCGGCGTCGCTTCCGAATAGATACGGCCCGAGCGTCGACTCGAGCCAGTCGAAGACTTGCACGAGCCGCGCGGTGCCCGCGTCCACGGCGTTGGCGTTGTCGATGGGCAGCCAGTAGACATGCAGCGTGGTGCCGCCCTTGCTCGTGCCGAGCACCTTCTCGCTGTAGCTCCCCGTGGCCCAGGCGATCTGATAGGACGGCGCGTCGTAGGCGATGCTGCTCGGGTAGATCGACTTCGTTCCGTCTGGCGGGTTTCGCACCGACAGCTCGAACGTCAGGCCGTCCGAAGGATCGGATTTGCACGGGAACAGGTTGCCGCAGTGGTAGGGCCACACCAGCGTGCTGCCGCCCGGCAGTAGACCGTCGAGCTTGCTTTGCTGGTGAAAGGCGTAGTCGACGCTGAAGGTCTTGGCGCCGCCACCGGGGGCGAGCAGCACGTCGAGGCGACCGTCGACGACCGAGAAGGGCAGCGCCGCGCCGGCGTCGTCACGCACCGCGTTGATGGTCAGCCCTTTGACCTCGAAGCTGGCGCTGCGCTCGCTCGCGTCGAGCACGGTGCGGATCGTGGCGGTGGCTGTCTTGTCGCGCAGGTCGACATCGAGCGCGGTGTGCGCGACGTCGTGTGTGAAGCTCTGTGTGGGGCGCCCCGTGCCGACGCCAGTGCCGGCGTCATCGCGCGCGTCTGCGTCGGGGGGGCGCGCGTCGGTCGGTCCCGCGGGCGGGCCATCGCTGCTGCAGCCGAACAGCAGCAGCAGCAGCAGGGCCGCCGCCGCCGTCGCCAGCGGCAGCGGTCTTGTCGCTATCCGCCGCAGCCGCCGCAGCCTCCGCCGCCGAAGAAGAAGAAGCCGCCGCCGCCGCCACCGCCGCCACCGCCGCCACGAACCACGGCGACGATGATGCCGACCACGACCAGCACCACCACGGCGCCGACGATCCACCAGATCCATCCATAGAAGCCGCGGCGCCGGCGATAGTGACGATGCCGATAGGGCCGCGGGTGCAGGCCGTTATAGGTCGAGATCGTGCCTTCCGAGGCTTCCGCGACCTGCGGCCGCACCTGCATTTGCGCCAATGATTCCAAAGCGATAGGCGCAATCATCACGCCGAGCATGACGAACAAAACCACGATGGGGCGCTTCATGTTGCTGTGTCCTCTCTGATAGACGACAGAGAGCATAGCAGAGGTCAGCGCCCTTCAAGCCGCCCGTTCTGTATCGCCAGCGCCACCCGCGTCATCAGCGAAAAGAGCAGCGCGCCGACGCACCAAATCCCCAGGCAGATCACGATCTCGTGCCCCGAAGGCGTGTACTCGACGAGGTCGCCAGCCGGCGTGGGGATGAAGCCGGGAACGATCAGGCCCATGCCCTTTTCGACCCAAACACCGACCACGCACAGGACGCTGGCGACGACCAGCGGCCCGTCTCTGCGGCGGATTGCAGGTGTGAGGCACACCGCCAGCGCCAGCACCTGCATCACGATCGCCGCCCAGATGTAGGGCGCCAACATCTTGTGCGTGCCGATGCCGTAGAACAGGTAGCGCGCCGAGATGACGTGCGCGCTGTCGGTGTAGAACTCCTTGAAGACCTCGCAGCCGAGCAGAAACAGGTTGAGGGGGATGGTGAAGGTCAGGATCTTGCGCAGCAGCTCGGTGACGCTCTCGCTCACGTCGTGCGCCTCGAAGCGCCGCAGCGTGCCGAAGATGATGATCAGCAGCGCCGGCCCCGAGGCGAAGGCGCTGACGAGAAAGCGCGGCGCCAGGATCGCCGTGTTCCAGTAGGGCCGCCCGCCGAGACCGCTATAGAGAAACGCCGTCACGGTGTGGATGCTGATCGCCCAGATGATCGAGAGGAACACGAACGGCAGGTAGTAGCGCTCGGAGGGGCGCTGGCGACGGTAGCGCTTGTAGAGCAGGTAGCCCGGGATGTGCAGGTTGAGCAGCAGGTAGCCGGTCAACACGACCACATCCCAGGCCAGCACCGAGCGTGGGAACTGCAAGCGACCGATGAACGGCAGCATGTGCAGGATGCGATCGGGTCGACCGATGTCGACGGTGACAAACAGCAAGCACATCACGATCGCGGACACCGCCAACAGCTCGCCGACGAGCACGACCTCTTTGACGTCTTCGCGCTTGTAGACGTAGCTCGGCACGACCAGCAGCACCGCTGCGGCGGCGATGCCGACCAGGAACGTGAAGTTGGCGATGTACGCGCCCCAGCTGACCTGGTCGCTGAGCGCGGTGACGGAGAGGCCGCGTTCGAGCTGGTGGCTGTACGCGACGACGCCAGCCACCACGCCGCACGCGAGCAGCGCTAGCCAACCGTAGTACACGCGCGAGCCGCCGATCACGGCGTAGCGCACCATCGCCCCCCAGTAGCGCAGATAGCCCATCAGCTGCTCGCTCAGTCGAAGTAGTAGAAGACGTGCGGCACGGTGTTGAGCTCCTCCTTGAGCACGAAGACGCGCTTGTGCTTGACGATCTTGTGCACCTCGCTGTCGGGGTCGTTGATGTCGCCGAACTTGCGCGCGCCGGTGGGACAGGCCTCGAGACACGCGGGGTACGCGCCACGCCGCGTGCGATGCATACAGAAGTGGCACTTCTCGACTACGCCGCGCGGCCGAACGCGATTGCTCAGGTATCCCTGATTGGTGTTGAGCTGGCTGGCCGGCAGCGAGGGCTGGTGGTAGTTGAAGCGACGCGCTTCATAGGGGCAGGCGGCCATGCAGTAGCGACAGCCGATGCACCAGTCGTAGTCGATCGCGACGATGCCGTCCGGTTCTTTCCAGGTCGCCTCTACCGGGCAGACCTTGACGCAGGGCGGGTTGTCGCACTGATTGCACTGCATCGGCAGGTAGACCTTGTTGGCTCGAGGTACCTCGCCGCCGTAGTACTGATCGCCGCGCTCGAGGTCGAGCGTGCCGCGGTCGAGCTCGATGACCTTGATGTACTGGATCGCGGGGTCACGGCCTTGGTTGTTCTCCTCGACGCAGGCGTGCACGCACTTGCGATTGCCGTTGCAGGTCGACAGCGAGATGCAGAAGGCGAAGCGCACGCCAGGCAGCGGCTGCGGGTCGCTCACGGTGACCGCCTTGCCGAAGCGCTGCTTGGCCTCGGCGGCGATGCGCGCGAACACCTTCTTCTTGTCCGCTGCCGTCATCTCCTTGTAGTGCTTCTGAAAGACCTTGTCCCAGTCGGTCGAGCAGGCCGACGTGCCGACGGTTGCCGCCGCGGCGCTCGCCGCTGTGGCCGCCCCCGCGCCGAGACCTCGCAAGAAGCCGCGCCGACTGAGCGGGTGCTTGCCGTCGCGTCTGCGTCTGCGACGTCGCTTCATCGATGCGCTCCTCGGCTCTTGCGAATGCCGCGTGCCGGAAACGGCGGAGGCGGCAGCGCGTTGACGGCTGCGCGTTTGGGGTGATGCGGGTCGTGGCAGTCGACGCAGTTGTACTTGTAGGCCGTGCCGCGCCAGCCGCCGACGAGCTTGCCGTGCGCGCCGATCGCGAAGTCGCGCCGCTTCTCGCCGTGACACTGCCCGCACAGCTCGTAGGAGGCGTCATAGCCGACGCTCTCGCCCGAAAGCAGCGCGAGCCGGTTCATGGCGCGCGTGTCGTGGCAGACGTAGCAGGCGTCGGCGCCCTTGAAGTGTTTGATGCGGATCGCCGTGTGTCGCTTGATCGGCGTGGGGCGCTGCAGCACGGCCGTGATCTTGTCGTGGCACTTGAGGCACGGATACTCGCGGACCTTGCCCTCGCGCCGAGCGATGCGAATGACGCGCGTCGGCCGGCGTGCGGCGGCGGCGGCGGCGGCCGAGGCGCTCGCTGGCGCCGCGTCGCTGCGCTGGCAGCCCGAGGCGACAGCGGCGACGAGCGCGAGCGCGAGTATGGTGAGCCTCGACGTCACGTCGGTCACTTCGCGTAGCGAGACTTGAACTCCTTGGCGCGCTGCTCGCGCTTCTTGCGCTCCTCGGGCGACATCTGGCCGAGGTACCAGCGGTGCTCGGGGCTCTTGAGCACTTCATCGAGGCCGGCCTGCAGCGCCTTGGCGGCCTTGACCTTGGCGGCGTCGCCCGAGGCCTTGCCGGCTTTGATCAGCTCCTCCACCTCGGGGACCATCTTCGTGTAGAAGTGCTTCGCGATCTCGTAGGTGCCGTGCCAGTGCGTGTAGTCGGGGCCCTGCATCGACGCCGCGTGGCGCGCGCGCCGGCCTTCGTGGTGCCACAGCTCGAACCACGTGAAGTCGAGCTTGTTGGCAAACTTGACGGGGCGCAGCAGCGGCTTGGCGAGCTTCATCAGGCGCAGGCCCGGGTCGGCGAACTTCTTGTGGTACTCGTTGATCAGCGCGTCGTACTGCGCGTAGAAGGACGTGACGTAGGCCTGGCCGTGGCACGCGAGGCAGACGTCCTCCATGTTCTTGCGGCGCTGCTTCCAGCCGATCTTGGCGCCGGGCAGCTTCATCTTGGCGTCGGAGATTTCAGGGCGGATCGACTTGGCCGGCCGGTTGTTCCACGAGATGCGCAGCCCGACGTCGTGAGTCACCGGCTGCTTGGCGGTCGCCGACATGTGGCACGTCGCGCAGGTTGGCGCGGCGTTGTAGTCCTGGCCGACGACCCACTTGTCGTTGTCCATGTTCATGCGGTGTCGGTTGGCGCGAAACGCGATGCCGTGCTTGGACTCGCGGTAGATCTCGATCTGCGGGTGGTCGGGCCCCATGTGGCACTTGCCGCAGTTCTCCGGGTTGCGCGCTTGCTCGACGGAGAATCGGTGTCGGCTGTGGCAGGCCGTGCACGAGCCGCGCGAGCCGTCGGGGTTGATGCGTCCGATGCCCGTGTTGGGCCACGTAGCGGGATCGAGCTTGCCCTCGCCGATGACCTTCACCTCGGCGCCGTGGCACTGCCAGCAGCCGTTGACTGCTGCCGCGGAGATGCCGCCGGGGAAGCCCTTGGTCTTGAGCAGCTTGGCGCCCTCGACGACCTCGGCGAGCACGTTGTCGAGCGAGCCGAGAATGCGGCCGGCTTGCGCGTGGTGGCTGCCGGCGAACTCGCGGCTCTCTCGCTCGTGACAGCGCCCGCAGTCTTTGGGCGATACGATGGTCGCGATGCGCTGCTTGTAGTGCATGAACGCGTCTTTGTCGCCGGGGTGCGCTTGATGGCACTCGAAGCAGCCAACCTTGGCGCGATAGTGACGCGACGCGCCCCACTGCTGCACCAGCGCGTGACTGGTCTTGGCGTGGCACGTGATGCACTCGCGCGATGCCTTGCTGAACTGAGGCAGCAGCTTGGTCGCGTTGGCATTGCCGACGATCAGGTTGCCGATACCGCCGCTCGAACCCTTGCCAGATTTTGTGTCGGCGCTGCAGCCGGCGAGCGCCACGGGCAGCGCCGCAGCCAGCATCATCAGGTGAGATCGCATCTCGGCTCCTCGCGCAAGTAGCGAGGGCAGGCGTTGCAAGGCCAGTACCGCACGTGATCGTGGCGGGTTGCTCGGCGTCGTTGTGGCGTGGACCACAGCCTCCGTTGTGAACGCGACAACGTGGGGTCCAATCGCCAACGCGTTGCGCTACAGTGCCGCGCATCGGGGAATCCAGGAGGAGCCGACCATGGTGGAGATCAAACCGCTGCAGCCGCACGGACAGCTCGAAGAAGTGTTCGACGGCGTCTTCTTCGTCACCGGTACGTCGACGCCGGTCTTTCAGGGCCAGCAGTTTCAGTTCAGCCGAAACATGACAGTCGTGCGCGACGGCGAGCGGCTGGTGTTGATCAACACGCTGCGCCTCGACGACGCGGGGCTGGCCAAGCTCGATTCACTCGGCAAGGTCGACGCGATCGTCAAGCTCGGCTCCTTTCACGGCTACGACGATCCGTTTTACGTCGATCGCTACGGGCCGAAGCTGTGGGCACCCGCTGGCATGAAGCACGACAACGGGCTCGAAACCGACGTCGAGATGACCGCCGACAACCTGCCGCTGTCTGACGCCGAGCTGTTCCTCTTCGACGTCGAGCTGCCCGAGGCGATCCTGCGCGTCGATCGTAGCGGGGGCGTCCTCGTCTCTTGCGACAGCCTGCAGAACTGGCTCGAGCCGGACGCGTTCTTCGACGAGGCGTCGAAGAAGATGATGGGCGACTTCGGATTCTTCAAAGAGGCCAACATCGGGCCGGGGTGGCGTCGCTCGGCAAACCCCAAGCGCACGTGCTTCGACCGCCTGCTCGGCATGTCGTTTTCGCACCTGCTCAGCGCGCACGGCACGCCGCTGCGCGACGCGGCCCGCGAGAAGATCAAAGGCTCGGTGGAGGCGGCGTTCGCTGGCTAGCGACACCGGCCGGTAGCTAGTTCACGCGGCAGGTGCAGCGGCGCTGGCAGGTGCGGTGATACATGCGCCGCAGGCAGCGCCCTTTGCTGTTGCGGTCGACGCAGCGCCCGCCTTTGGTGCTGCAGTTGACCATCTTGCCGCAGCGGCGCGTCGAGCCCGCCGGGCAGTCGAGCTCGCCGCCGCTGCGCGTCGTCTTGGCGTCGCCGCCGTCGGCGAGGTTCTTGCCGGAGGCGCGACCCACGGGCGTGAGCAGCGCCTCCTGAGTGCGCACCGTCTCCCAAGCCTCGCTAGGCACCTGCCGCCTGGGCCCAGCGCGCACGGCGCGTTGCCGCCTGCGGGTGCGCCTGCGCCGAGGCTCCGGCCGCGCGCGCGCCCTGCCGCGATCACCCGAGGCGACGTGCACCAGCACCCACGAGCAGTCCTTCTGCAGGTGCCCGCAGGCCTCCTCGAGCTCGAAGCGATAGCCCGTGGGCGCCTGCATCTCCGGCCCCTCGACGGGACCCTTCGCGCGATACCCCGCACGCGGTGGTGCGGTGGGCAGGGTCGACGCGCAAGCGCCGAGCAACAGCGCGAATACCAGAAGAACAGATTTCATCGACTCGGGGACTCGACGCCTCGATGCCCGAGACGCTCGATGCCCGAAGGGCGTCGAGCCGCCGAAGGCCGTTTCCCGCTTTGGGCTGAGCGAGGAGCGAAGCACGAAGCGGGAAACGGGACTCGAACCCGCGACATCAAGCTTGGGAAGCTTGCACTCTACCAACTGAGTTATTCCCGCACGCTAGCTCGGCCGAATGCCCTGTTTTCTTGGGCTTTATCGGTCGAAATCGATCCCGCGGCTAGAAAAAAGCTCAATGGTTTCAAGGGGCGGCCGCCAGGATCGCTTGACGATAGCCCAAGGGCCAGCCGTGTCAAGGACCGCACGAAACTAGTGACAGCGGGCGTCCCTAGGCCTTTATGGCAGCGCTGCCCGCCAACACATCGCTGAGCGCGCGTTGACGGGCAGCAGCACTACCGACGTAGCTTTGAGTTGCGAGAGGGCGTCCGGCGTACTTTTACTTCGCCCACGTACAACTCTCCAGGACTGGCGAAGAGGTTGTAGGTGATGAACATCCGGTCGAAGCGGAGATCGATGCGCTTGATGACGATGCTCAGAAGCTCGCGCTTCTCCTCGAGCGTGTAGTCCGCGAGGTTGATGCCGGAGAACCCGTCGAGGACACCGAGTTGGTCTGGCACGGCTTTCGTCTGCTCGAGTTCGGCCGTGAGCGCGCGAATGCTGTTTCTAACCCGCTCGAGTGCTGACCGCGCCTCGTCGTCGCTGATGAGCCCCCTGCCGATGCTGTCGACGAGCCGATCACGCTGACGTTCGGCGGCCTCGAGCTTCTGCCGCAGACCACGCGTCTCGGGTTGGTGGCTGGCAAGGGCCCTCTTGTAGGCGGCCTTGATGTCGCCGAGGCGATCGAGCGTGTGCTGTACGTGGAGCAAGAGCGGTTCGTCGATGGCAGCGCACTGGACGAGGCTCTGATTCTTGCACTCCTGACGCTGACCGACTCGGACCTTGAAGCGGTTACAGCGGTAGTAGTGATGGCGGTCTGTTCGCTTGCTGCGCTTGTAGGTCTTCTTGTCGGTGTGGCCCTTCACTGAGCGGTTGCAGTACGCGCAGAAGAAGATGCCGAGCCCCGTCAGCAGGCGCGATGGCGGTTCGTCGCCTGTCCGGCGATAAGGGCGGCGGTTGGCGCTTGCTCTGCGCAGCTCGTCCATCTCGTCGAGTGTGATGATCGGCTCCCAGTCGCACTCGATGAGCTGACCGTCGACCTCGCGCCGGGCTGCGAAGAACAACAGCCGCTTGCGCGTCGTAATCCGCGCGAGCGTCGAGGGTGAGAGCTCGGGATGGCCTTGGTGAACCGCCCACACGCTCTCGGACTTGAGCTGCTCGAGCACCTGTAGAAAACGGGCCTTGTTGTCGTCGGTGACTTCGATGCGACGGTTGCCCACCGCCTGATAGGGCCAGGGCGGTTTGCCCCCAAGAAACTGACCCGCGCGTCGAGCTCGTTCTCTGCCCTCCTTCATCCTGCGCCGCAGCTGCTGCATCTCGACGCTGCTGATGCCGCCCTGCACGAGCAGGATCAACCACTGACTTGGATCGTTGGGATCGAACAGCTGGCCGGGAGTCGCGAGCTTCACGCGATGACGTCGGCAGAGATCGATGAACTCGAGGTACTGCACGGCGGAATCATCGCGCGAGAGCCGCGAGAGCTCTATGCAGAGCACGATGTCGATCACGCCGGATTTGATGTCGGCGATCAGTCGTTGCAGCTGCGGAAGTTTGGATTGGTCGACGGCTGATGCGTGGCCGTCATCGTAGATCTTCGAACGCCAGCTTTGGGTGCTGGCGTAGGCGGGAAGCTGCTCGCGTTGGACCTCGAGCCGATGGGATGGCTTGTTGTGGTCCTCGCGTGATTTGCGCAAGTAAACGGCTGCGCAAAGGGCGTATTGCGCCAGAAGTGCTCCTTGGGCGACGAAGCTCATGACTTGAGCCTCTTTAGAACGCGAAGGTGGAGATCGATGAGACGGCGAATGACTTCGTCGGGCGCGACGAGGCGAAGGGTGTTGCGCCGGGCGAAGCTGACGTCGTCAGCAGAGTTCTTATCGCCAGTTTTGGAGCCGGATTGCGGTGGGAGCTTGTCGCTCGGGGACTTGCCGTCGCTCACGGCCGCGCCTGTGTTACTAGCGGCGGTACGAATGTGGCCGAGCTGGCGACGGACCTGCGCGAGCGAGTCGTGAAATAGACTGGAACGGGAAGGCCGCCCTGGGCCGTGTTGCTCTCGTTTGGATCTCTATTGAGGTTCCGGCGGCAGTAGATTCGGTTCGACTTCGCCACTGCCGATCGGTGTGGACCTCAGCCGAACCGGAGTCAATATGTGGCCACCCAAATAGAGCGTGTTTTTCAGGGCATAGGCCTCTGGGAAGCCGTCCCGAGACATGGTGCCCAGAGCCGGCGGTTGGCTTGTGGACGCTGTGCGATCTAGTTTTGATCTCGCCATGGCTTCCGACTCGAAAGCGCCAGACGTTGAAGCGATCAACGCCATCATCAAGAAGGTTCTCGAGGCCTGCCCTGACGACGCGAGCCGAGCCGCGGTCTTGGCAACAGTTGGATCGACCACGGCCCAAAAACTCACCGCCCTGAAGTGCGTGCCTTCGGACATTGCCAACGACAGATCACGATGGGAGAAGTTGCTACGCGATGTAGCCTTCGCACACGAGCAGTTCGTGCAGCAGGTTGGCGCAGCCATGGGCCTCGACCCGCAGCGAGTAAACCGTCTCGCGTCGCAGCTGACTCGCATCAATGACCAGGTGACCGCAGCTCTACGACTCGTGAACCCCGATTGGGCGACGGACGACGACTCGCTTTCGAAAAGGCGCGAGACCGCGGCGGCCGTGTTGAGAGACGCCGCACGCGCATTCGCCAGCCAGGAGAAGACCAAGTTAGAGAAGATGCACCTGGCAGACGTCATCTACCTGCGGCGCCAAGCGCAAAAGCGATTGGCCGCTAATCTTGCTGTCGGATACCGAGCTCTTAAAGAAGCTGTGGACAGCAATGAACAACGCGCATTGGCACGGCTAGAAACCTACCAGCGCTTTTGGTCCGGACTCGGATCTGGCCAAGACGTTGGGCTCGGAGAATACGAGCCTATCGACGCCGCACTTGTTGCGATGGATTTCATCACAGACGTATGGGAGCGCCTGGTACCCGACAGGATACGGCCAATCGAAACGCCTACGCAGCAGCTCTTCTACACGGTCATTCCTGACGAGTTCGCCGGGACGTGGATATCACCTCTGTCGGACAAGGTAATAGATGCAATCTGGCGCCCCGAGCTAGCGCCTAAGAAAGCTGCGTATGGCGTAGCGGCACTCCAGCCAGGGCAAGATTCGCGCAGCCTTCGGCAGCGCAGGGTTGACGAGGAAGAACCGGACGCCGACCTTGCACACTGGCTCGAGGAGCCACAGCCACAACGCGCGACTGACATCCTCGTGCCGACTACAGCAAAGCGCGCCGCTACGATTGCGCTCGTTGCGAGCCTTCCTACACGAACCGCCTATCATGTGCCGGCGTATAGTCCCGAAGCCGAGATACGATTCGAGGAGGGCGAGACGTACCGGCTGCCGACCACCGGCCCCGGGGCCTGGGTAAGGCGATACCTTGTCGGGGCTTCGCGTCCGCGTCGGCGTCGGACACCAGTGCGTAAGCGGTCATAGCGATGATAGTCGTTGACATGCGCGTGCTCGCCGATCAGATTCTCGCTTGATGCTCTCGGCCGTCCGCGGCCACCGCGAGCGGACCTTCGGTCCGACTCTCTTCTCGATTTATCGGCAGCATCTGCTGCACTCGCATCTTCTTCTAGACGTCGTCGGCATCCGCCGCCTCTGATTCCGCGGATCTTGCCGCCGGGCTTCGGCTCGAACCCTCATTAGCACTCATCAGCTCAGCGACGATCTTCTTCCGTGCGCAGGCACGGAAGCGGTCTTTCCGTACGACTCAAAACACAGCAGGCCGAATAGGAGAAGAAGAAGATGGACGAAGTTCAAAGCCCCCCGCGCAGGAAATTCAACACGCGCCGCAGACCCCCGACGAAGAAAGACACCGGCAGCTCTGCCGCTACGAATGAGCAACCGCCTCCCGACGTCACCTGTATCGACGACACGAACGTCGCCGCGGACACAAGCGCTCAGTTGTTCACTGACCGCGTTATCCGCAAGGAGGCCGAGCTTGCCCGCCTCTTCCCGCGTCTGGCGGACGAGGAGTACGATCAGCTCAAGTCCGACATCGAAGAGCGCGGTCAGCTCGTGCCGATCTACGTTTGGCACCCGTCGGATATCGACGCGCCGACGGACGGCCTGATTCTCGACGGTCGAGCTAGGGCCAAGATCGTCCTCGAACTGGCACGGGATGTCGTCTTCCACCGCTTTCGTGGAAACTCCGCGGAGGCTCTGAAGCTTCTGCTGGGGCTGAATATGGCTCGACGCCACCTGACCAAGGCGCAGCGGGCGATAGTCGCCCTCGACGCGCTTGACCACTTCAAGCGGGAGGCGGCGGAGCGCCGCAAGGAAGGGGCCTCCAAGGGTGGTTTGACGAGGAAGGATGAGGCATCCGTTCCTCAAGGCAATCGTGCGCCGCAATCGCGTGATCTGGCAGGTGAGGTTGCCGGGCTGTCGGGCCGGTCGGTGAGCACTGTGAGGAAAGCTGTTGCCGACGAGCCGCGGCTTAGGGATCTCTTGCGGGCCGACGCTGTTACCATCGCGAAGGCCGATCGTATCGCCAAGCTCACTCAGCCACAGCGGGATACCTTCTTCGACCATGTCGACGACGGTGTCGATAGGGCCCTCGACGCGGCGTTGTCTATGATCGACGACGCCGCGTTCAAGACGCTTCTCGGCGAACTCGATGACGCCATGGCGGTGGTTTCGGATGTCGCGGAACGAGGCCGCGAGCTCGTCGGTGCCGGACGTCGCGACATCGCCGAGCCGATGGTCAGCCTATGCGCTGTTATCAGTCAGGCGGCCGAACTCACAACACGGCTTCGTAGCGCGATTGATGCGTCTTCTTAGGGCTCTGTGATAACTCCTCCCTTTCGGTGGTCGCGACCGGGCTTGTACGGTCGCGACCACCTCCACATGAGTCGGCGGCGTTCGTTCGTTTGTCCTTCCGGCTCGTGTTGCACCTAGGTTTGGCCACCATGAGGGACACCAAAGTTGGCAGAGGTGATGCGTACCTTCTCCGCTTGTTGTTTCACACCGACATCAAGCCCCTGCGCGCCCTACTACCGCAGGTCCACATCGACTGCGACGCGATCGATGTCGCGTTCGTTCATTCCGGGCGCATCGTGCGCGAGGGGTGGATTAGGGCTGACGGTCGCATCGACTTCGCGCAGGGTTGGGCGCCCGACACGCTCGACGTTCAGTCTCTCGTGGCGACGTGGGGCGATGTGGCGGCCTTGCACCTTCCAGCTAACCAGCACGTCGCCGTCGACTCGCTGGCGCGAGCTGTGTGGGGCTACCGACTGCCTGACTTCGAGCTTGCGACAATCGAACGCGAGGTACTTGGAGCCGAGGGCCGCAGGTTGCCCACTCGCGGCCTCAAGGTTTGCTGCGCCATGTTCGCGCTCCTCGCTCAAGCTGTCGCTCACCCTGAGATCCTGTCGGACACCGACGTTCTGCATCTAGGGCTTCTTGCCCACGATCGCGGCGGGGTCGAGCTTGCCAGTCGGTGTCTGGACATCATCTCGACCCGGCCCGAGGGCGATCAACTTCGCGCCCGCGTCGGTGTCGATGACACCGACGACGCGAAGTACGCTCGCTGCCGCCGGTTGATTGCAGCGAGGGCGCGCTCGCAGCTTCAGGTGCCTCGAGAAGTCGAGGGTCTGCTTCGACTCCGGCAGCGGCCCCTCAACGACCTACTCGGAATCAAGCGTCGCGACACGGACGCCTGGGGTCTGCCCGCGCGTATGACGGAAGGGCGAATCGAGGCAGCGCTCGACGTCGAGTGCGGGATATCGCTGGAGCTTCTCGACCGCGTCTTCCACCTGTTCGTCGCCGATACCGAGGGTCGTGAGGCGCTGCACGACACCTACTTTCGGAACTTCCTCTCGGCGGAACCGCGTGATCTACTGCAGAAGCAGCGCTGGCGCGCGACGGGCCACCGACGCTTTGGACAGCGCGAGTTCGAGCCCTGCGACCTATGGCACCTTGCGATGCACGTGCTTCAGCGAGGGCGCTGGTACGGCTACGTAGTAGACACAGAACACTACGTCACCCGATACGAGGCCGACGCCGACGACCGCGAGTTATTGGCGTTCTTTGGCCGAGAACCGCCGGAGTACGAGCGCATCTCGACCGAGCGCCGGACCCGAGTCCTGCACATCGACCTCGACAACCATGGCAACGAGCCCGTCGAGCTCCAGGCGAGGTATTGTCTCATTACTGAGCGACTTCCGGGTGCAATCATCTACCGCTCGAGCAGTAACGGCGGCCTGCACCTTTGGTACTTCTTGCCGCGGACTGTCGCTACTTCGCAACTTGCTGCGCGCGTGGAGCAGCTCCTGGGCGATGTGGACCTCAACCAACGAGGCATCGAGGTTCGACCATCGCCGCACCTTGCGGGCAATGTCCGACTTCCATTTGGGCTCGATAGCCTGCCACTGGATAGGGATCTCAAGCCTATCGCTCGTCCCTTGTCTTCGTCGATGCGTCGGTTCCTTGAGCAGGCAGCCCAACAGCATGAATCGCTCGCCTACCTACTGCAGCCGGCAGAGTCAAGACCACTCGTAGAACCACCGCAGTGCGAGACACGACCATACGAGCCCCAGATCAGTCGCGTAGTCGAAGTTGCTGAGCTCCCGGAGTTCCTGCGTCAGCAGCCAGTGCCCGAGCTGATTCGACCGCACGAACGGACGTGGGATAGCAGACACCGCATCGCCGGCCGCGCCAAGTTTGCTGCCCGCCAGTTTGGCGTGAATGACCTGCCGAAGGCACAAGCGGCTCTCGCGTACTGGCTCATGGCAGACTCCAATTGTCAGCGGTCTACGAAGCTGTCGGCGGGCGAGGGCACCGCCGCGAACCGCGTTCTCGACCTGCAGGTAGCGCTAGCCTTTGTCTGGGGCTTGCCCGACAAGCTCAAGCTCGCAGCTCCTCAGCAATCGCCCCTACCCTACGCGGGACTAGATGAAGTCGAGCTCGATGAGGCAGACCTCGACGCTGTCGACCAACTAGTTGAGGACTTCGACTGCACGCGCCCGCGAGCTCTGATGAAGAACTTGCGCCGCGGCCAGGTGCTACGGCTGAAGTGCGCGCTTGACGATTTGGTGCGCATCATCAGAGCGGCGCAGCACAGTGACCAGGACGTAGTGACCCTTAGACGCTCGTTCTGGGTCGAACGGGCGGGGTTGCACAAGACCCGCGTTCGAAAGGGGCGACTGTGCCAGCTGTACTACCCGGTGGTTGTCGAGTTCTTGGTCTCGCGAGGCGTGCTGGAGCCGATTCCAGCGGCCGCAGGCGAGCCCAACCGCTACCGTTTCCGCTGGCCTCCGAATAGGACAACATGACCTCGGGAAACGAACAAACTCTACTACCTCTTTATATACTGTCCTACGAAAGAAAAGAGGGCCCACGTCCTCGTCATGTGCAGTGAAGACAAAGGGCACTCAGACGGTCGAATATGACTACTACTGTCCTACCGATTCGTCGCGGTTCGCCAACGGCAATTTCGCCACCGGAGCTTTCATAGACCAGCGAAGGCGCAACCGCCTAAGCAGCCATCAAGCGCGAGCCGAGATCCAGTAGACGCTCGCCGCACGCTCGCCCTTCTTGGTCAGCTCGCCCGACTTCACCATGGCGGCAGTGGTGACATCAATCTGCACCAGGCTAGGATGGAACCCGAGTTCGTCGGCCTTGGCGTTCAGGAAGTCTCGGATGTGCTGCTTCGCCGCCCCTTGGTTGAGGTCGTTCTGCTCGGCCACGGATTCGAGGATGCGGGTCTTGAAGGTCGACTGCTGGGCGGCGCCCATGCGGTGGCGCTTGGTGCCGTTGGTCCTCTTGTCCTTGCTGATCTTCTTAGTTCGGGTCTTTTTCGAACGACGGCCCTTGCGTGCCTGCCGCGAGGTAGCCGGGCGTTCTGCGCCAGCTGACAGGCGCGCGAGCTCGCGGGCGGCCGCCAGGCGGAAGGCGTCGGAGAACTCACCGTTCGTCGTGATGTGAAGCAGCGTCTGCTCTTCCTCGCTGAACGTGCGGGACTCGCCGTCAAGATCGCGAACGCATGCGGTGATGAATCGAAGTACGGTCTCTTTGTCCATTCTCGTGGTCCTTGGGTTGCTGCCGCGTGGCGGATCGATGAGACCGTACCCGATCTCGGCGGCGCCCACACCTGTCCTGTTGGTGGCGGTGGAAGTCGATTTGGTCTCGCGTGATCGATTTGCGCGCAACCCGGTGGGCCGGCCACCGACAACCTCACCATGAACGCGACGAAGTTCTGGATGTTGATCTACTTGGCCTCGGCGATGTTGGGGACCGGCGTGGGCTTCCTGCTCAGGTATTGGATTGAGGACGCACATAGCGACAGCACTAACCGCGAGCCAGATGCAGATGCCGACGCCAGGATGCTGTTCCTGAGCCGCATCGGCGACTGCGTGTGCAGCTAGACCGACCGTTTCCGTGTTGCGGTGGTTACGAGACTGCATCCGTTGGCGGATTTGACCCCGTGCATCGCGCTGAATGTGGCTAGCGAACGACGCGACAGGGTTTCGCCGTTGACGACGTCTAGCCTGCGCCTCTGGGATGCGGCGACTCCCATCTCGACATCGACCTCCACTGTTTCGCGACCGCCCTCGCGACGAACGGGTGGGGTTCGTAGCCGCAGCGGCGTTGTCAGTCATGGTAGAGGTCGACCTCGGCCGCGACCCACGCGGTCTCGCAGGTCGGCAGCCACCGCTCACGACGGCCGCCCGCCGGGCGACCAATGACACTTCCGCCGCCACGCTCGTCGTCAAGACGAGAGGGCTGCCGTGCATGAAGCCGGGGGTGAGTAGCGCGCCTGGGAGTAGGGGCCGGGGAAGGGCTCCCAGGTACTCGTACCCCGACAAATGCGGCCGAGGGTTTCGAACTCAGTTGCGTAGTGAACTACGCACGAGTACGAGACCGGTGACGCGAGGCCTGCTGGTAGTTCGTCTCGCGCTTCGCGGCGCGCTTCGCTGTGGCACTGGTTTGAAGCTGGACTGAGCGCCGCAGTGCCACACACCAGTGGACTGGTGCGCTTCGACCACATGATGAAGAGGAGTAATAGGTGAAGAACAAGATCGTGGAGGTGCGGGAGCTTCGCAGCCTCGTAAACAGATCACCCGGTTTCGCGAAAAAGGAGTTGTCCGACTACAAGCTCGACATCGTGGCGCTGTGCGGGTTCGGCTGCCTCTATTGCAGTTCGAATCATGGCAACTTCTTAAGGATCAATCGCGAGCCCTTCGCTGATCTCACCGAGGCGCAACTCGGCCAGCGCCTGCTACCGGCCGACGATCCGAGCTTGATGTTCACTTGGCGCGATGTTGTGCGACAGCTCGAAACGGAACTCCGGCGCAAGCGCGCGGGATTTGGCTCGGGAAAGACGCTTGTCTTCTCGATGCTGACGGACGGCTTCAGTCCCAAACTCGTGGCTGATGGAACGACCCGCGCGGTACTCGACCTCATTCTCGAACACACAGAGTTCCGGATCCGCATTCTGACGAAGAACGCGATCGTCGGCTCGGCGCGATGGATACAGTACTTCTCCAATCACGCCGATCGCTTCGTAGTCGGGCTGTCGACCGGTACGCTCGACGACCGGTGGGCCAAGCGTATTGAGATCGGGACTTCGTCGCCCACCGCGCGGCTGCGGGCATTGCACCGGCTTCAGGATGCGGGCGTTGCCACCTACGGGATGTTGTGTCCCGTCTTTCCTGACGTGCTTGTCGACGACGGCGTCGAGCGTCTTGTAGACGCCATCAAGCCCGACCTCGTGGAGCACATCTGGGCCGAGCCGTTCAATGATCGCGTCAACTGGCGCGTGGTGCGCAAGGGATACGATTTGGGGTCGCCGATGTACGGCTGGCTGACGGACGTCTACGAGCGCCGCAACATCGACCGGTGGAGCGCGTACGCGACGGAGTTGTATCAGCGGCTGCGGGAAAAGGCCGAGGTCGGCGGCTGGATGCACAAGCTTCGCTATCTGCTCTACGAGCAGCACATTTCCGGGCGCGACGCACCGATGTTCGAGGGGCTTGCTGGCGTGCTGCTGCAGTCAAAGCCCGATGAGCATGGGCACAGCAAGAATCCGTACATGACTAACCTGCAGCCGCGCTAGGCCCTTCAGCCGTTGCCCGAGTAGTGAAGTCCGGCCCTGCGTCGCATCCGTGCACTCACGGCGCGACACCGAAGCGATGTAGGCACCCCTGCCAGACCGTAGTCCTACTGCGCAGCCGGGTTTGTGCCTGCCTGTGATCAACCGCAATCCGGCTCGGTGACGTGGCGGCCGTCGCCGCCTCAGATGGGAATGCCGAGGTCGTCCTCCGGACGAGGAATGCGCGATGCCCCAGGCGTTCCAGCCGATCGGTATGCAAACGTACGCAGTGCTTTAAGGCCGCCGCGCTCCAGCGCCAGGTACCTGACAACGAGCTGCACCTGCACCGTGTTGTCGTCGTCTCGACCGCGGCTTAGCGTGGCGAGCCCGATGTTGTTGTCGACGAAGAGCGAATGTGGTGACCCGGCAAGTTGCTCGCCCTCCCAGAAGCCGGCCTCCCGGACGGCCAGCCCGCGTTGGCGAAAGTCGTTCGAGAACCGATCTACGATTCCGTGGAGCTGGCCAGCCTGCTGCGCGGTCACCTCGTTCTGGAAGGGAGAGCAGACGCAGTTGACGAGCTCGGGGAAGTGGGCTCGCGAGGTGCCGTCGTCGAGATCATCGTAGCGGTGGGCAACGAGGTTGTACGAGAAATGGACGTCGCCTGACAGCGCGAAGATCGTGTGCAGGCTGCCATTCCGCGCCTTGAGCGCTCGGAGCAGCTCGACCAGCCGATACCAGCTGTCGTTGGCGGGCCAGTGCTCCAGATCTCGTTCCCGCGCCAGGTCGGGGAAGTGGTCGGCGAGCAATTGTGTACGTGACAGCAGCCCCGGCATCAGAATCGGCGCCGACACTACCGCCAACGCACATGGCTGGTCGTCGCCATCGGCGAGCGCATTCTCTGCCCACCGAAAGCAGGCGTCGTCCATCAGCAACGTTCTGTCATCGTCTTCGGACAACACACGACGCGTGCGCAGGTCCCAGACCAAGATCTTCGGGGATGTTGGCAGCTCGTAGTGCCAGTCGAGCGTGGATGGCGGTGAGACCGCGCGGTCGCGAAGGAGCTGCCGCAGATCTGCCAGCGCGTCCGTGCCGAGACGCTGGTGCTGCAACAGCACGGCCGTGCGTGGATCAGTCGCCCATGACCCAGGCGGCGTGTTTCCCCAGCCTTGATACAGCCAGTAGGCCGCCAACGCGTCGGCGATCGTTTGCGGCCAGCACTCGTGGATGTCCGCATCGCTGTGGATGACATCCACCCATCGTCGACTGAAGTTCCAGTCGTCAGTGATCTCGTGATCGTCGAAGGTCATGAACGAGGGGACGTTCGCCATCAGGACCCTAGCCCCGGGTGTGGTCCACGCGGCCTCGTATAGGAACGCGTATTCCGCGAAATCGGCCGCGTGAATTCCGGTAACACCGGCCGGATCTCGAGCGGCGGCGTTGGACGCGGGGGCCATCCCGTTGTCGGGAATGCGCCAGAGCATCTCGTTGGCGATGCGGTATCGAGTGCGCATCGTGTCGCGTTCGCCGATCTCGTCGGGACAATATCCGCGAGGAAAGCGGGCGAGCACGACGTAGTCGTCCGTGGGTTCGTACGTCTGCACCTGCGAAGCGGGCCGCATCTTGGCAAAGCGCGCGGCCAAACGCCCCTGTCCGTCGGCGTAGAACTCGGGAAAGGCCGGTCGGCACGCGAACCGCGCGCGACCTATCTTCTGCCCGAGTTCGGCGGCGATGTCGTCGGCATAGATCTGGTCACCGGTGAGCAGTAGGAAGGCAGGTCGCGCATCTAGATCGGCGAGTGACATACCGAACGCATCGAAGACATCCTCCCCGCGGCCTCGAGGCTTTCGACACGACCCGAATGCGAACCGAAGCTCCGTCGAACGATGTTCGAGTGTCCGGACAGTGGGCAGCGGCGTGTCGGCGACGCAGGCAGACAGATCGGGCGTCGAGACGTCGTCACCCGCGTCCTCGAACGCAGCCGCGATCTCACCATGGCCCGTTGGAATCGGACCAGTCGCTGGCGGCCCGACCAAGTCGATGGTGTAGGTGTAGCTCGTGTGTTCGGCGAGACCGCCGGCAGCGACTGCCGCGAAATGGCGACCACCAACGCGTACGGAGGCTGCGTAGAAGACGAGGTCTTGATCGCCAGAGCGGAGCCTTGCACGCACGAGCGCGGGAGTCTCGAGCTCGAGCCAGATGACCGTCTCTGTCGGGCTCGTGTATCGCACCAACGGTCCCGTGCGGATGGCAAGCTGCTGGACCAGCAGCGCGGGCTCGACGTCCCCGCCTCGTGCGCTTTCGAGAAACTGGAGCGGGCGTCGAGTAACGTGATCTTGTTGCCAGAACGTGCGCACTCCACGGTCGGTATCTGCCAGGTGAGCTCGGTACTCCTCCCAGAATCGATCGTGAGCGGGGCCTTCAGCCTCACGCCAGTCCACGGTTGCGCCGCAGTACCCGACATCGGTATCGACATCGATGCGGATCCCCTGCATCACCGCCGCGACAAAGCCGACGACGTCGAGGACGAAAGGCGATCTGAGGTCGATATCGTCGAGTGGGACCGAGCCGTCGACATCGGCACGATCGTCGAGGACGCGAGCATCGCCTTGATAGAGTCGGACACGGCATCCGACCAGCGGGTCGCCGGTACCGAAGTCCAAGAGATTCAGCTTGGTCATGAGCCCTACTCCGAGCGAATGCTCACCGACGGAACTTCGTCAGGACGTTCCCCTTTTTGCGCAAGATCAGGTAGCGCTTGTAACTCGATGTGTCGGGGACCTTGAAAACCAGACCACGTACCCCTTTGACAGCGACTGGCTTGAACGCGCGCCGCAAAACCGCCTGACGCCGACGGACAGCCCGTACGGCTTGGCCTGACTTCACCACCCGCACCTTACGCAGCTGGTCTGTGTGACGCGCGTAGCGCTTCGCAACGAGTTTTCCGTAGGCGTCGACGCGCGCCTTCAAGAACGCGCTCTGGTGTACCTTCGCCGCGACCTCGACGAACTGCCGTCCAATCATCAAGCTTGTGAAGGGACCAACCGGGCGGGAGCTGCAGCCTGCCACGATGCGACGCGCTGCGTTGGCAGCCGGCGCGAGCGCGTTGGTCTCGCCCGCATCGACGGCTTCCGTGTGTGGACGAAGCTGACCGCCGAAGAACACGCACGAGTGCTGCTTCACGGCCTCCGTCAATGCAGCGCGGTCGTTGGACGTCAGCGCTCCCCACGCCTGTAGCGTCAGAGGATTGACCGTCCGGTAGCTCAGCCGGCGAACGCCGGTATCGTCGACGTGCAGCAACACGATCTTCGTCGTATCCAGGTCAACCATGTTGATCAGTTGAGCACTTGGCTGATTGCCGCTATGGCCGTCGGCGTACCACTTTAGATATTCACTTAGCGTACGGACGTCGTCCTGCGTTAGTGCGTAGGTCTTGGCGGCACTGCTCGTCGGCAATACAAGCAGTAACGCTGCGAGGGCGTATCTCACTTCTGCTTCTTTCCACTTGGCAGCAGGACGGTGGTTTCGTTTGCGTAGAGATCCGCGCGCTTCAAGGTCAGCGACTTCGTTGCGGTCAGTGACTTGAGGTAGACGCGACAGTCGGACTCACGAGCTGGAAACAGCACCCAGAGAACGTAGTGCGACAGGCGCCCCTTAGGCGCGACTCTTTCGAGGTGCAAGTCGCATCGCTTCCCTATGGTGTCTGACCCGTGTTGTGCTTCCAGAGCACGCGGGAGTTGCTTATCCGAGTCCGAGCGGATCTGGTAGGTCACGCCTACCGGATAATCGCCCTCTAGCCGCGGGAGAAACAAAAGCAAGCCGATCGCGACCGCAGCCCCACCGGTAAAGGAAACCGCGAGGCCCGACCAGGTGCCCTGGAGTTTTGCCTGCGAGCTCAAGACGCCAGAGAGAAAGCCGGCACCGCCAACCGCGAGCAAGAAGTACAGCACGATTCGCCGCATTCCAAACAAGGGGGCCGGCGAAAAGAATACAAACACGATGAACGTCAAGAACAGCAGGCCCACACACGCGAGTAGCGCGTACAGCTTTATCTTGTCGGTTTTGGTTGTCGCCATCGCGCTGGTACCGGAGGTTCGGCTGAGAACGTAACAAAGTGCGGTGAACAGACCGGGCTCACGTCGAACTGCCTGTTTCCTTCAAGATCCGAGAGCTGAGAGCGTACCGTTCCCTGTTCTCGGGGATGAGCCACCGTCGCGGCCCGTCTGCCCGCTGTTCCTCTATCGAGGCTACGAGCTTGGCTCGCTGCGCCTCGTCGAGGTTTGGTAGCAGCACCTCAGCCGCTCGCAGAGCGTGGTATTGCTCGAAGGCCGAGCGGCTGTGTGCGATGGCTTCGCAGACGATATTCACACCTTGCGGCTCTGCGACGTTCTGGAGTACGGCCAGCGCAATCACGCGATCGCCTTCACTGCCAGCACGAAAGAGGGTCTCGATCTCTCGAAATGTGGGTCGCAGCGTGCGCGAAAGGCCACGCGCTTGGGTCACGATCTTGGTCATCTCGTGCGTACGTCCATCGCCGGAGGCCATCGTCTCCCGGAGTTTCTCGAATTTTCGGCCGAGGTCAGAGAGCATGGCCTTCGCCTCTTTGGGATCGCGGACAAGTTCGCCGAGGACCGATTCGAGCTGCGTACGTGCGGCCTTGACCTCGTTCGCCGCAGTCTCTGAATCGGAGCTGCTTTCGATGCGGTCGAGCTGAGCGGCGGTCGCGCCTAGCGCCTCTTGCAGACTACGGTCCGCGTCACGGATGGCGACAGAGAGCACCAGGCGCGTGGCAACGTAGCCGTTGATGAAGCCCACGATGAGGAAGTAGACGAGCAGCGCAACGCTGAAGGCCTTGTCCGCGGCGCTGCCAGAGAACGCGTCTGAGAGATAGCTGGCGGCGTTCTGGAAGAAGTCTCCGATAGCGCTGATCTGGGTCAGACCTACGCCAAGGAGAATCTTTGTCAGCCAGTCAGATACCTGTACGAGGTTGTTGTTGGCCGAGTGCGTTGATGTCCCGTTGTCAGACCCCGCCGCACGTGGGATTCCGAACAGTAGACCCAGAAGGAAGCCCGTGACGAAGCAGGCTCCAGCAGCGAGCAGGCCGACCGCGAGGGCGCCGGCGAAGCGTCCCAAGGATTTGCCAAGGAACTGAGCGCAATAGATGGCCACCAGAACAGCGCCGGCTGTGGCGAGGATCGCGAGGTACTTGAACGTGTGACTCTTGTGCCACGAGTCTTCGGCCTGCGTAACCCACGTCTTCATGGCTGCCGATACCGCACGCGCAGGGGTTTGTCCTTCTCGATGATGATTTCGATATCATCGTCACCTCGCGGGTCCTTGTGTCCGACCTTCCGACCGTAGCTCCACTCCTTGGCACCCTCGTCGTCGTGTCGGTCCGTACGCAGGATGTGGTCGGCCTTCACGCCAGCGGCGAGAAAGCGCAGGGCGGCGGCCTTTCGAGGATGCGCGTGTTTGTGTCCCGCCGAGAACACGACCCAACTGGGTGCCACGTGCTTGATGAAGCAGTTGGCGGAGCCGTTGTCGGCGCCATGATGGGCGGCGGTCAATACCTGCGCCCAGATTGGCACCTGGTGTCGTCGGTCGACCACCTCGCGTTCTGCTGCACGGCAGGCGCTACTGGCATCGCCGATGTTCCGGCCGACACTGTCGCCAGTCAGCAAGATCGCGCGGTTATCGAAGACGACCCGCACGACGATCGAGCCGGCGTTATTGCGTTCGCTCTCGTTCTGCAGTTGCCATCGCGACGGCGGCCTTCCGTAGCCCGTGATCACCTGTACGGCTGCGTCTCCGAACCGATACAAGGTGCCGCCGGGAAGGGGAGTGCGGTGCAAGTCCATGTCGACCATGCCTCGTCGAGACTCCGCCCGCAGGGCTGCGAGCGCTCGGCGCCAGGCCGCGCTCGGACTGGGGCCTGGCCGCGTTCCAGGATGCCACGCACGAAGGACGCGGTATCGACGCACGATGTCGGGCGTGGCCGCGACGTGATCGGCATCCGAATGACTCAGGACGAGCAGGTCGATGGGCTTTGATGCGGGTACAAGTGCTTTGATCGCTGCGAAGCACGAGCGCCCTCGGTCGACGTAGTTGCCGGTGTCGTAGATGACGTGCTCGCCAGATGGCAGCTTGATCACGACGCACAGGCCGGCTCCGACATCGACAACGCGGGCGTAGAGCCTGGGCGCTGCGACCGCGGCGGCCTGGATGACTGCCAATGAGAAGACAGCGCAGATGCATCCGCCAGTCCGGCGCATTTCGACCCCCATACCAGTCTCGTCCCGATGCCCGTTACGAAAGGCGGAGATCTCTGATATCGCGGATCACGAACTAGGCGCAACCATAAGCTGTGTTTTGCGGACTGTAGGTGGGCTCTGATGAAGCGGAAAAACAGTTGCTTCCCACTGGCAGTGCCCGCCAATACACTTAAAGCATGGCTGTTGTAGCGGGGAAAATACAAAGGATCTCCAGACGAAAGCAGGATCGTGGACTCTCCGAACTCGAGGACTTGCTGCACAAGCACGCGCGCGAGAGCAGTGCGCTCGCTTCGCAGTTGGCTGTCGCGGAGTCCGAGCTCATCTCGTTTTCCGTGAGTGGAGAGGCTGGGTCACCGAGCGCTGTCATCGGGGTGATCGAGCGCTTCGAGCGCGTGCGGCGCAGCGCGACGAGTGACCTGAGCCGGGCGGCGCTACTTCTCGACGCGCTCGCACGGCCGCCGGCGATCACGACCGCGCGTGTTCATCGGGCGGAGGTTTCCGTGCTGTCGTCGCGTGCGCTCGAGGAGCACGGTCATGAATGAACGGCTGGTTTTGCGAATCCAAGACCTGGCAGGCCGCGATGACTGGTCGGATATCAAGAAGGCCAGCGCAGCCGTCATCGATGTCGACGGGCAAAGTCATCAACTGCAGCTCGTTGGGCACGAGACCCAAGTGGGGGTCTTTCGCTACCTCGAGTGCCCCAGTTGCGGCCGACGATGTCGCCATCTCTACCAGCGCGACAAGGAGATTGGTTGTCGCATCTGCTTGCGGATACGCCATCCGAACCAGCGGTTGAGCTCGAGCCGCTGGTCACGCGAGGTCGTGCTGCCTGCACGCCAGCTTGCTGCTGTCATCGCGGAGCTCGAGCACGAGGGCCTCGACACCAACCACAGGCGTCGCCTACGACGGCGCAAGAACAAGCTCATCGACCGCATTCAGCAAGAGCTACGCCGACGGAAAGCCCGCTTCGAGATGCTCTTGATGCGCCTCGATAAGCAGAAACTGAACCAGAAGGAGGAACCGCATGGCTAGTGAAACTCAACAACCCGATGCACCTGGCCGGAGGAGGAAGTTCCGCCGAAGGCGCAAAGACGAGCCGCAGCCAATGCCCCATGGTGCGGCCGGCGTTTCGGAATTCGACAACGCGTTGAACGAGCTTGGGTCACAACTGCAACGCACTATAGACGCAGCTTCGCTCGCACGAGGCCTCGCCTCAAATCCGATTACCGAGATGATGCTGAAAGGAATCATCGATCGCGCTACAGCGAGCCTCAGCTTCGTCGAGGTGCATACTCTGGCCCCGAAACGACCCCGCAGGACGTGAGCCGTCTGCTCCCGCAGGGCAGCACACAATCCTGACGCGCGACGGTCCGTGTGCGCCTAGCTCGCGGTTGTGCGTGGCGTTGGACGGATGATGGCGAGCAAGTCGGCGCCCTTGAAGGGCTTGGCCAGGAAGGCGCTCGCGCCCGTGGCCTTCACCTTCTTTTCCAGCGGGGCCGACGCGCTGCCCGTGATCGCGATGACGGTCGTGTTGTGAGTTTCGGGGTTGCTCTTGATCTTCTCGCAGACCTCGATGCCGTCGATGTCGGGCATCATGACATCCAAGACGACGACGTCAGGCTTGTGGGCGCCAATCATGAGCAGCGCCTCGATGCCTGAGGTGCTGGTTGAAATCTCCAGCGAGCGGTCTATCCGGACGAGTGAGCGTCGAATCGATCTCAGGAATAGGGCGTCGTCGTCTACCAGCAGTATCGACCGATTCGTAGGCCGTAGTTCCACCGGAAGCGGCATGCCGCAACGATCGAGGAAGTCGACGAGGTCGTCATGAAGTACCCGACGATGCCCGCCTGGCGTCCGGTACGCTCTGATCTTGCCGGTATCGATCCAACGGTTGACGCTGGAAGCGTCGGCGCTAACGAGCTGACCTATCTCGCGTGAAGAGAATACCCTCTGCATAAAAACTCCAATGCATACAGATATAGGATAGCAGGGAAATTCATACGTGGGTACCGTGTGCGGCATTATCAGCGACATCGGCTGCCTTGCCACCGTCGTCGCTCGCAGCAAGCGAGGCGCGTCACGCGGCGCGGTAGTTCTTGGGCTGACTGAGCCTCTCGGTTACAGATGGGACTGCCCATGAGTAGCAGCTAGCTGGATAATGACGGTGCCAATGCGGACGATGCGCTGAGCGCAGTTTCCGGGAGCAGCAACCGCGCACGTGCCACGAGGACATGGTCTTTGGCGAAGACTCGGTCCAGTGCCTGGACGACACCAGTGCGAGAATGACACAATCCGCGACGGGCCGATTGCAGAGCAGGCGCAGGATGGATTCGAACTCGCGACGTCGACCTTGGCAAGAGTGCCGCTGAAGTTGGAACCACACGCAATCTGCTGAAACGACAGGCTCAGACGTTCCATGCTGACCCACGACGTCGCGTGTTGGGTGACTTCAGGAGACACCCGAGGAGACACCAAGTCAAACCGCGAACCCCATCCCTTTCAGAATCCACCTAGTCGTCGACTTGTCCAGCGACGCAGCACGTCCCTTGAACCCTCTTAGGCCAGGTGTGAATGGTCGAAAGCCGCCCGCGCCATCGACCAAGCCGTTGAACTGTTCGGCGTACTTGAGGATGCGAGCGAGTGCCGTGCGCTTCTGCTGCTCCGAAGTCGACTTGCCGTGCATCACTCTGTCGCGCACGCGCTCTGCATACTGCATCTCATCCCTGATGTTCTTCGGGACCTTCGTGCCGAAAACGGTGTTGAACATCTCAATGAAGCCATCTCTGGTTAGACGGAACCTGTCTATGGCTGAGCGCGCGAGCGTGGCGTCAGCTCGATGGAGCTTCACGACTCCGCAGTAAAGCGTCATGTTCTGCGCTAGCTCTACCCGCGAGAACATGTAGGCGAGTGCCACGTCGAGAGGAAACTGCGCGACGAGATCGGGCAGGTGCGGAAAGTACCCGCGGATTTCCTCAGGAGAACCGTTGAAGCTCCGAACAACACCTTTCCAGGTCTTTGGCATCAGGGCCTCATTGAGGGCATAGACGCGGTTCGTTTGGCTGGCGCTATATTATCAATCATTACAGGCTGTTACGTGTAAGAACAGTTGCATTTTCGGCTTCCTCTGTCAAGAGATGCCACATATTTCTAATATTTGTGCACCTCAGATGGTAGATGCGTGTGATGTTCGTGCTACCTTCGTGAAGGAGGAGAAGCAATGAACGGCTACTGCAGCGTATGTAAAGCGCTCGTTCCACTGGCAAAGCAAAAGGTAGGGAAGCTGATTGGGCTCGCGATCGGCGCGGTCGCCGGCAAGAGCTTCGCGAACAGCGCAGTTGGAGTTGTCGCGACGGCTGCCGCTGCACTGGTTGCGGGTCATCTAATTGACGAGTGGCTGAGTCCTGTCTGCGGCAAGTGCGGGCATCCCGTGAAGCAACAGTCACCGCAGAACCTTCACGCATCGGTCTTCGCGGGCTAGGAGGTCCAACTCTGGGACCAAGGGAAGTCAGGTTCGTCCGCGAGACATTCGGGCTCTCGCAACGGGATCTCGCGAAGGCGATGAACGTCGCGCCCTACACGGTCTCGCGGTGGGAGAATGAGGAGGGCAGTGCGCCAAGTGGCCTGCAGCAGGAAGTATTGCGCGCTCTGCATAACACCGCGCAGCGTGTGCGCGAGAACGAGGCCGAGCGAGCAATGATCGGCGGACTGATCGCACTTGGAATCGGCGCGCTGATCTTCTACTTGCTGGCGAACCGATAGAGCCCCACTGCTAGCAAGAAAACGTCAAGTTCGACCTGATTGTGTTCCAGTCGATAGGGGCGCCTTGGTACCCGAGCGAATCCAACTCCCAGAGCACCAGTCGCCACGTACGGCCATGCGCTCGAGCAATCCAGTATGCACGCGTTGCGACTCTGAGCGTCTTCCTGCACGGCGGCGGCGTTCGTACGTGACTGGGACTTCCCCAAGCGAGCAAGGTACGAAGCTGATTCCTCCCCCACTGCGTTGAGGCCAAGTCTTGTAGCTGTATGGCGCGCGCGGGCGGCAGCCGACCGCTGTGGCGTCCCTGCGGTGAATACCGCAGGGTGAGGCCATGATTGTCTAGGTTGTTGATTGTCTGCCTGAACCTATCGTGGCTCCCCTTCTCGCCGCCAACTAGGAGGAAGGTCCTAACCGCAGCTGTTTCGTTGACAGTGCTCCGGCTCAGCGCGAGCTTCCAGATATCCCGGGCGATCTCGGCGGCCTTCTGCTGCTTGAGCCACTTCACCTCGCAGACCAATCCGCTGTCATTGTCGGGGAGGATTTGTACGTCGTGCTGAATTATGCGTCCTTGACCTGGTCCTCCGTGGGCGGGTGTGTGCCAGCAAGGGCTCCCATTCCAACCGACGTTAGCCTCGACACGTACGCGATGAGCTTGTGCCGGCATTGAATGTTCAAGGCCGTCGACCAGCGCAGAGCGCACACGCTCCTCCGAGATGTATGGATTCGGGCGAAGGATTTGGCCGGCGAGAAGTGACTCAACCGACTTGAAGCCCAGTTTCATCCAGGTCTGATATTCGCCCGCTAGCATGCGCCCCCTCCCTCGGGGTCAGGACTCTGTGACTTGTCATTTGCCTTCGCCACCTGTTCCAGCTTCTTGATGGCAGCCACCCGCTTCCGCGAGAGGCTCTTCAGCCGTGAAGCAACCGCCAACCTACGGGCCTCGAGTGTATCGTTCTCCGCCGAAAGCCCCGCCTGTTGACGCAGTAGCCGAACCCCATGCCCTCTCAGGCCAGTGAGCTTGCTAGCTTGTGCTTCGGTGTCAGTGCCCTTTGCAGCCTGCGCCAGAGCTACAGCTGTAGCGTCAGACATGCAGACCAGAGGTCCAAGGATCTCGATAGTGCGCTCTTCTTCCGCCACGGACCGAACCACAGCGAGCGCATCTAGAAACATGTCGCCTTGCGTACCTTCGCGAGCTGACGTCGTACGTCGCTGGAGTGGATCTCTCCCGATCGCTCTATGGATGTCCTTGAGTAGTTGTAGGACTTCGTCGCGCGTTCGCACCGCATCTGGAGGAAGGTACGTGCTCCAGAGGCGTTCTATCAGGGCGCTACACTCGGTCTTGGCTCGGTCGCTACCTTCAGCGTTCGCTTCCGCGATCTCCATTAGCTCAGCGATTCGAGAGAGCATCCAGCGTGTGAGGGTGTCTGGCCGCGAGGCGCTATGCTCGCTAATAAGATCTAGGCCTCTCGACTTGACGTGTTCCCATTGAGGAGAGTTCACCTTCACTGTTAAGGATGAAGATCTCTCTTTGCTCCGACTCGCCATCTTCTACACTAGCCTCCACGATTAGAACGGCTTCGCATTCGCTCAAGTAGCCGGCCATCGAAGACCGCTCTACGCATAGGCGGGTGCCGCTATGCTCAGAAGTGTAGTCCCCGCTGTAAACCCACGCGTGGGGTTGCGCAATCCGGGTACCATTTGCTATCGCGTCCAGGCTGCCGGTATCGAGATAGGCCGAAAATCGCCGCAGGAATCTCTCGCCGGGGAGATACAAGAGGCGAGTACTCGCCGGCCATTCGCTGTCAGTTGAGTGCTCTGAACGCTCGCTTGACCAGGCGACATACCATGGCGTGAGGTGGAAATCGCCATCGGAAATAGTATTCTCCTGTCGGAGATCGATGGTCTCATCGGCGAGAATGCGAACGACCTCCCCTAGATCCAGGCGATAGGAGAGTTCTACTCTGGGAAGCGCATAGTCAAAACGTCGCTCGTAGGAAAGCAAAGCCACTGCGAGCGAACCGGCGAGCTCCGCGGGCACGACAGCCGAATCGACCGACACGGATAGTCTCAACGAGCGGCCTTCATATGCCGACCAGTGGCTGGCGAGCACAAGCCATGGGTCATTGTGCCCCGAAATCTCTATCTCGGTTTGTGGCCTTGACGCGCCAGCCTCCACTTTCGACAGCACATCAAGGGGCACGGGCCTTCGCAGCCGCGAGGTTATCCAAGGGTCAGCGCCGAAGGCTCCATCTATCCACTCCCGCCAACTTCCGTATTCCTCTTCGCCCACGGCAGGTGTGGTCCGAACAAGCTCGCCGGCGGCTAGCTGCATCCCGTGCCATTCTGCGTATTTGTGCAGTAGTTCTATCGCGGGCGGAGACCCATGGTCGTTGCTTACGTGGTGGTGGGGAAAATCGCGCATGCTCTCGCGATCTGCCCGGCAATCCACGTCGGAGATCGCCCACCTGTCGACTATCCAGTGCTCTGCTCTTTCGGCTACATCGCACCGATGGAGATTAAAGCAGTGGGCAAGCGGCGAGTACCAGTACGGGAACGTATCGATCGAATCAAAGTGAAACCGCCAGCTCCGCCTCGTGCGTTTCGCGGTTCGCCCGAGGCCGCCTGCAATGCGCCTGACGTGGCCAACTGGCTCATTGACGGCTGTAACCGAAGCAGTGACTCTTTCGCGCACGCTATCAGCGACGGGCGGATGTGCAATGGTGGCCTGAAGGGCTCGCTTGAGCAGTTCCCGTATGTCTGCATGTGGGAAATCGTCATTGGTGACATGGGCAACAAGCGCGTCCACGTAGGGTGCGAGAATTCCAGGCTGCACCAGAGAGAGATGGTATAGAAGAAAGGCTAGCCACTCGCGCCCCGACATCCAGCGCTGTGAGTCTTGCCGGTCGAGTTGAGCGACGAGTTGCTCGAGCAGTGGCTCGGCCCTGGTAGCGACCATTCTCCGTGCCACATGAATGGCCTTCCAGCGTCGCCACTTTATCGGGTGAGAGAGTTGGTCGAACAGCAAGCCAGCAATGGCCTCGTACGCGTTCGATGTATGAGGAATCGACGGCGTAGTGCGAACGGAAGGGAAGTAGCGGTGGAGTAGCCAGGCCGAGAGTTCTGTCGCATCGCCACTACCTACGTTGGGCGTCGACGCTGCTGCTAAGAAGAATAGCTGGCTTGAGTCGAGGTCAGACAAGTTCTCACTGACGAACCGCGCTAAGTGGGAGGGATGGCTTGCGCGTATGAGTTCGGAGAGTGCCTTCCTCGTGATGACTCGAGGCTGTCGGGCGGCGACCTCAACAAGTGACTCCGCGATACGACGGTAGCTCTCCTCTGCCTGGCTAGTCTTCGGTAGCTTGCGTAGGGCTCGTAGGAGCCAGACTAGGCGTTCAACTGTCGCGCGACTGTTCGCATGAAGGTATGGGAGCTTCTCAAGACGTGTCACAAGGTCTAAAGCGCTGTTGCTATCAAGCGCCTGACACCAGGAGACCACTAGCTCCGGTCGTACTTGTAAGAGCGTCGGCAACTCGCTCTTGTGTGCCTCGAAGGCTGCGAATGCGCGGGACGGATAGTCAACGATCAGACGTTCTAGGTCCGATGCCTGATGTTCGAATGTGTGCTCTCTCGCGTGTCGAGAGTCGAGTCTGTCACAAAGTGTGATCAGCGACGGTCGTGTGTTCTGGCCTCGGCGATCAGCCCACTCGAGGAGTGAAGTTGGGTCTTCGCCGTCGTCCTCCGCCCGGCGACACCAGGTCTCAGCCAAATGGTCGAGTGCTTCCACGGCGGACGGCCGGTCCTTGTCCCAGAGACGATCGAGCACTCGTTGTGCGGCACGCAAATCGGGATAGGCCTCTCCGAGGCTTAGCAAATGCACGAGGTGACGCTCGCCGACTCGGTTTCCAGCAAGGAGCCCGAGTACCGCGGGGGGGATGAGGTCGCGCCAGCGAACCCACCTACGACGTTCCCATGTGCCACAGGCCTGGAGCCCCACGGGAGCACAGAGCGCGCAGACTGTGTGGGCGACCACATCCCACGGAAAGGACCGGGATTCCGGTGTCATCGAGGCGGCGAAATCGACGGCACGAACGAGCGTCGCTGCGGTAGCTCTGTCATCGACAGCGCCCGGGACGAGATCGTCGCCGGGGGATGAAAGCGTACACAACGCCCAAATGATGTCTCCTCGTCCGAGAGCAACGTGTGCAGTAGCGGCTAGTGCCTCGGAGTACAGGTGCCGTGCAAGAGCATCGCTGTGGTGGCGGGCTCCAGCCGAAAGTGCGAGTAGCAGTTCGACGGTTGTCGAGGCAGTCACCGCACCAGCCTGCACGGCTCTAGCAGTGGCATCGAGGTGGTCTTCGACCGTTCTGGCGAGGTCCGCATGCTCAGAGACGTCAGCCACGATGCTAGCCCCAGTGGCTACCTGCTCCTCGATAGGTAGAGTTTCAGTCGCCTGAAGGACCGTGCTCGCTTCGCTGGTCGGTGTATCCGTGCTGGCAGCCATCGCTCGGCCAGCCTCGGCAAGAATGCGTCGAAGCAGATGCGTGTCGCGTTCAAATGTCTGTCCCAGTGTGTTGACGACTTCGCGGAGGTCACTATGAACGCTCCCTGTGACAAGACGCGAGCCACACTCCATAAAGAGCGGCTTAAGCGATGCTATTTGTCGAACACGCCTCATGCGCTCGTGCTCTTCTCGACTTACCTCTGCTCGACTTACCTCGTCTTCCGACCTCGGTGGCTGTGTTGAAGGGACTAGGGACTCTGCTTCCCATGTCGCTTGCGAAACTACGGACCGAATAGAAAGGGCCGTGAGAAAGACAAAGAGACGCTCCGGGTACTGACCACTGAAGATCTCGTCAGGGGGAGTCCAATTGACGTGAGCCGACAACTGCGCGAAAAGGTCGCTAGAAGTCCGTGCGGCTAGCGCCAGCATCCCGAGAAACCAGCGGGGAACGACCTGACGTGCGGGAGGCTGCGACGACAGACTGTCAGCGACCGATTGCAGGACGGTCGTGGCTGCGCGTTTCCTCAGCGGACGCCCTTTGACTAGATCGCCCGCCAAAAGCGAGGCAGCGACAGCGGCTCTAACGTGTTTGCGAAGCTCCACGAGCTCTGACGTAGGCACATTTGGGCGCGTCGCGAGGTCGTACGCTGCTTCGACCGCGCGCCACAGGTCGAAGCCTGCTAGCTGTGCGGCGGCGCCAGCAGACCCATTGATTGCGAGCGAGCAATGCAGGTGAATTGCGTCGGCGTGATGGCTTGTGGCCTGATGCAGCCATGCTCGGCCCAACTCGAGGTGATGACGTGCCGCAGACAGTTGGCCCCGTTCACACAGTCCGAGAGCCAGTCCAAAATGTAGTGCTCCAAAGTCGTCGCGGTAGCCGGCAGTTGCCAGCGCTGCGAGCACGGGTTCGTAGGCGCCATACGCGGCGGCAACGTCTACGCGCGAAGAAACGACTCTCGATAGAACCTCTTCACGTTGTTTGTGCTCCGCGACTTGGTAAAGCAGTTGCGTTACGAGCAAGGATGGGGTCGCGGCGGACTGCGACAGGGCACATAGACTGAGTGAGCATCGATCGATTGCGCATGCATTTGCGACGTCAGTCGAGGTCAGCGAGTCGATGCCGCGTTCCTCAACGGTTATGACATATAGTTCGTCAAACCGTTGCGCATGGTAGAGATGGCGCCCCACGCTTTGCACCTCTTGTGGGGTGCTGCAGGACGTGGTTACGTCAGCAAGAGCAGCGTGGCCTGCGGCAAGTCGCGGGGCAGAGCGATCGCGTAGATGAGTCTCGAAATCCTCATCGCGAAAATGGAACTGGTCGCCTTCACCTGCGACAATGCCTGGGCGCAAGCCCCTGAGAAACCGGAGAGCAGCATTGAATTCGACCTGAGCCGCACGTGCGAGCATGTGAGCAGATAGTGGCCGAGACTGCACCGCGAGTATTGCGCTACACAATGTGCCGTCTGGTACGACGGTTGACGCCTGAGCCATCCAGTCATCGTAGAGTTCTTCTAGACCAGACGTCCTTCTTGAGGCTATCGCCTGAAGCGCGGCGTCAGGGCGCTGCTGTTCGAGCGCCCGAAGCCAGTAGTACTGTAGACGGGGAACACCGTTTGTCGCATCGTGGAACGCTTGCGCGCTTGTTGCGTCGATGTTGGGGAGCAGCTGTGCAGCGTGCTGAGTTGACTCGGGTAGCGTGAACCCTGGAAGGTGAACTTCCTCGACGTGCGCTGGAGCGTCGAGCAGGTGGCGACGGTGCGAGCGACATGAAATGACGAGTCTGACGTTTGCGGGGAGCCGCAGATTCCAGAGGTACTGGAAAAACGGGACTTCGTTGGGCGTCGTGTCACTGCAAGCTACAGCAGCATTGTCGGCAGCATCGATGGCGAGAACGACCAACCCTTTGGCCTTTGCGGCTTGTTCGGCAGCATGTCGTATCGTCTCCTCCAACCGTGCCCATGCGGTTGCTTCGTGAAAGCTACTGCGCGACAAGAAGCGCAACTGCCGGGACTGGATCGCCAGCTCGTTGTTGATTTGCACTATCGCGGCTTCGGCGGTGTGTCGGCGGCGATGTGGAACGCTAGCTTCGCCGCCGCCGAAACAGTCATATATGACACAGAAGGATTGCTGAGATATGGAGTCTCGCAGTGTGGTCAACGTGGAGGACTTGCCTGTGCCTGCGTCTCCGTGAACCAGAATCGTTCGGTGTTGCTGGGACCTTCGTTCGAGCACCGCGTCAACAACGCAAGTTGCCTGCGCTGTTTGAACCCAGCCTGCGGGAGGTCGAATCTCACAGGGAGCGGGCAAGAAGTCCTGTTCCGACGGAATGCCAAGGGCTACTCGAACGTCTGATGCAGTGATCGGGCGCCGCGATCGCGCGCGGGCTTCCTCGCGGATGTGTTCGAGGAGCTTCCGGAGCCCGTCAAATGGCGTCAGTGCGTTCACGCTATGCACCAGGCGCGCGACGTCGAGTTGAAGGCTCTCGACAGACGGTCGATTGAAAGTCGAGAGGTCGAACGCCAGGAGGAATTGGGCGGTATTTTGCGACGTGAGGCCGATATCAGAGCAAAGCCTGGAGATGTCCTGTTTCCGCTTGCCAGCAAGAGGAGATAACGCCATTGCACGAGTGCGGTCGGAAAAGTGTGCCTCCAACAATGTCTGCTGGATCGTCTGCAAATCTGCTCGTAGTGAGGCTGCGAGTGGACGGTTTGTTACCAGCTGAACGCGTACCTTCTCGGCTTGCTCCCCCGGCGTGTTTGACACCAACGTACCGTAGGCATCTGCAAGTCGGCGGATGACGGATGCACCTGCCTTCTTACTCTTCGCGCACAGTCTTGCCACGGTCCACGGTCGTCGGCTTCGCTTCACGCCATACTTCAGCTGAGCCACGACGACTTCGCTGGCGTCTTGAAGTGTGCCTCCTCCGTGGTACTCGGACAGGTCAACGCCGTGAAAGTCATGTACTTCGCTGTCGAACGCGATGGCGTCGTCAGGGTGGATGTCTTCAACTACGATGGCCTGCAGCGTCGTCCCGGGACGAATGAGTTCCAGCGCGCGTGCGGCTGTCCAGATGAACTGAAACTCGAAGCCTGCGACAGCGCCCTCTGGTCCACTCACGGCATCCCTCCTACCCGGCGAGTGTACCCATACGCATACACAAGCGGGACCCCTCGTGTACGCGAGGGAATCTTGCTGGACGAATCAGCGTGTTTTCCTTGGGTTGTGGGGTCGAGTGGAGTCGTACTACACGCGCGAGCAAGCCGACGAGCAGATGAACGCCTTTGGCAACGAGTTCTCGCTAAAGAGCGGATCACGTGCACGATGCACGTCTGGGAGATCGAGCGCGAGAAGATGGCCTCGATGGCCTCACCGATCCCGGCGAGACCATCGGTGCACAGCACGAAGATGTCGCGCACACCTCGCTTGCGCAGCTGCTCGAGGATCGCGTACCAGAACGTCGCGCCCTCGCTGTCCTGCACCCACAGGCCGAGCACATCCTTGGTCCATCGGCCAAAAGACCGACCGCCACGTAGATGCTCTTGTTGCGCACGCCCGCTTTGTCGCGGATCTTGACGACGATCGCATCGAGGTAGACGGCTTCCAGCGGCCGCTGCTGCCAGGCCCGTAGCTCGTCGACGATGCTGTCGGTGACCTTCGAGATCAGGTCGGGGCTGACGTCGACGCCGTAGATCTCCTCGAGGTGAGCGCGGATATCGCGCACACTCATGCCGCGTGCATACATCGCGAGGATCTTGTCATCGAAGCCGTTGAAGTGGCGCTGATGCTTGGCCACAAGCTGGGGCTCGAAGCTGCCTTCGCGGTCGCGCGGAACGCTGACTTCGACTTCGCCATTGTCGGTGCGCAGCCGCTTGCGCCCCTTGCCATTGCGCCGGTTACTTTGCCCCTCAGGCGCCCGCTGGCCCGAGTTGTAGCCGGGGTGGTGGCTCAGCTCGGCCTCAATCGCACGGTTGACCAGCGCCGCTGTCAGCTGCTTCAACAGCCCATTGGGGCCCGTCAGATCCTCAGGGCGCCGATAGCCCTTCAGAAGCTGATCGACCAGCTCTGCCGGGATCGCGCTGCCGTCGGCAAGCACCGCACGCTCGCGCTTGCCGCCTTCTTCATGGTCATTCTTCAAGGACATGGCTCACTCCTTAACGGGTGCGCCGATCCCTGTACACAGAATTTCTGACAGTCCCTGCCGTCGGGGAGTTATCCGCGCAGCTCGCCGCCGGCCGCCCGCCGCCGCGATATGGCACGCCATGCCGGTCTTGTTCGAGCACTTGGACCAATCGTAATGCGTCGGCAACTCGGAAATGAGCACCTAAACCCGGCTCGCTCTGCGAGCGCTGCTCTCGTTGTCGCTGAGAATTCTGCTCGGTCGCCCATATGAGTGTCCTCCGACGGCAGGCTCATCCACCCCACACACGTGTTCCCTGGCTGGCATTCACGAGGCGTCGGCATGGCTCACAAACTACCCGCTAAAAGTCGCCGCGTGGTCCGTGCCAAAGACGTCGAACGGCTCAATACGTTGGTCGACTGTCACAAGGCCGCTATTGGCGACCAGCTTGAGTAGCAGCCCATCGAGTGGGTTCGCTTGCGCCTCGTCTTCGAAGAAGAAGACGCTACAGCGGCCTCGGCGACCGAACCGGTCGTAGCGCCCCTCGCGCTGAGCGAAGGCGGCCGCCGATAGAGGAAGATCATAGTGAATCGCTGCATCGACGTAGCCAAGTGATACGGTCTCAGACGCTCCCGTTGTGACCAGTAGTCCGCCATCGCGTTCGAAACGGTCTAGAACGTCTGCACGTTGGCCCGCCGACAACCCTCCGTGGAGCCGATAATCGGGAAACTCGAGGCGCTCCACGGCTGCTGCTAGGTACTCAAGCGTTGCGCGGTACTCGCAAAACGCTACGACGTGTCGAGTCTGATCACCGATGAGCTCTTGAATGAGCGCTTGGAAACAATCTAGCTTCGAATCGACGCGTAGTTGTTCCACGTCGTCGAGCAGGTCTCCAAAGGCATCTGCCAGTGTCGAATCGGATGAGTCGGCACAATCAGCAAGCCAGCGTAGCAAGGTCTCCTCCAACGTGCTGACGCTTGAGGCAGCTCGATGAAGTAGTAGGAGTCCGCGGAACGGTTCTAGCTTGAGTGCGCACTCGCAGACACCGCGCATGACCGTCAACTCGTCATTCGCCAAGCTGTAGCGACATGTGACTCGGTGCAGCCGCTCCTCCACGGGGCCGCGTATCTCGTTGATCGCTGCAGTCCAGTCGACAACGATGGCTTGGTCGACGAAGGCTGCCGTGCCTCTGCTGAGATTGTTGGCAGCTAGTAGTAAGAGAGCTGGCGCGTTCTCCCTTGCGGCAAAGTCCTCAATGAGCTGAAGGCGCTGGCCACCAAGGGCGTGTGCGTTGTCGACGACGACCAGGTCCCACGGCACGCGAACAATGGCATCGTGAACAGGTGGGCGCTTTCCGAGATCGATACTCATTGAGAAAGAGCCAATGGGCCAATCATTGAAGCTGGACCCCACTTGTTCGAGCAGAAGCCGCAGAGCCCGCCCATCGACAACGGCAGTATCGCAGCCGATGTCCCCAAGCATGTAGGCCCATTGCGACGCGAGCGCTGCAGGAGACATGATCAGAACACGTCGTAGGCGACCAATCCTTAAGAGCTCAGCGATGCTCCCTGCCGTGACAAACGACTTGCCGGTGCCAATTGGCGCCAAGAGCAAGTGAATGCTTCCGCGGTCTACCTTCGAAACGAAGCGCTCGAAGAACTCTCGTTGGTATGAGGTGTAGCGTGGGTCGGCTCGCACCTCGCCCTGGTCGATGGTCATTGCCGACCCCCTTCTCTTGCGTGCACTTTGCGCACGCATCGCAGAAGCCAGTCTCGGCAGGTTGTCAGCGCTTTGTGGTCCCCAATCGATAGCTCGCGACGAAAGTGAAACACATCGTTGCGGAGGTCACGGATCGGCTCCAGCTTCCCGCGGGTTCTTTCTCTAGTGCCACCGAAGTTGCTCTCGAAATGAGGCCAGTTGCGACCGTCCCGTAGCAGAGCGACGTACTCGTCGAAAGTCATGTCTTCGAGTCGCTGCGGCAGTTCTTTGTCCTTGTACTTCTTCGAGAGAGCGTTACGGATGCAAGTCAGAAACAACTCGTGGTCTGGCGTGCTTGCACGAATTAGCGCCCTCAACGCCAGTTCGATTTCCTCGATCAGGACGAAGGCGTTGGCTACGGAATAGAGGTACCGAAGCACGTCCATGGGCGTCAGAATCGCAATGAGGTCGTCTGGCCCGCTAACCACGACGGAGTCCCGTTCGTCGAGTACGTCGACGAGCCCCCTGAACTCGTCGCTCAGACGGGCGTAGGCCGGCTTTTCGTGCTCGAGGAACTCCTCGACGGCGAGAGTCGATGGGTCAACCGCGGGCTTTTTCATTTTGGCCACTTCAAGCGCGAAGGCGCGATACGTGAAGAGACCGAGCACCGATTCTCCCTGCTTGACGGGCAGCTGAGAGTATCCGTTTGCTCGCATTAGCGAGAGCGCCTCCCCGGCAGGCATCTCGGGGGGAATCGCCAGCACCACCTGATCTGGGGGCAAGAGCCGGTTAACCATGTGGAAGAAGGCAGAGAGCCGCTCGGTCTCCGTCAGCTTCTCGTCGATACCGAGCAAGTGAACGCTCGAGCTCATTGCAGACCCCTCCGCCAAACAGCACCAACTTCGCGTACGTGACGCGAGAATGAAGCGTCCCAGCGTATTGCCGTCATAGGTTCATCGTCAGCAGGCGCTGCTCCGCCGGAGCGCCTGAGATCTGGAGGCGAAGCCACGGCTCTTTGGCTAGCGAGACCGGAGCAGGCGTCGTCGTGGTGACGATGTACTGGAAGTTCGGCTCACCGTCGAAGCAAGACTCGAGTTGGCGTGCGTAGAGGAAGAGCCGCTCGTAGAGGTCGGCTGCGATGTCTCCCTCTCGAGGGCCGTCGTGTAGCAGAAAGCGTGGGAAGTGGCCGTGCCCTTCGATGCTGTCCGTTAGCGCGGCGAGATCGAAAGCCCAGAGTTTGAGCGTTTCGAGGGCGGCGCTGTCGCGCTCGCCGTTGTCATCGATGCTCAAAGACAGTCCGCGTCCGGCTGCTTCCACCCGCGCGGTGACTTGGTCGCCGAGCAGGGCACGCACGACGTGTTCGAAGGTCGACGAGAATCTCCCGAGCGCTTCATTGGCTTCCTGGCGCAGCTGCACCTGCTGTTTGTAGGAGGCGTCGATGTCCTTGGCGAGCTTGTCGATCGTCGCCGTCTTCTTCTCCGACTGCTTCCAGGCCTTGGCGGCGTTATCGACTAGGCGCGAGATGTGGTCGAGGCGCGACTGGTCCTTTAGCAGGCGTTCGCGTTTCTCCACGTAGGCCGTCGCCGCTTTGGTGTAGGCCTTACGGGCCTTTCGCGTCGCCTGCTGGGCAGTCTTCAGCGCCGCTTGCCGTGACCGCGCCTGGGCCTCCAGCGCCTGGACGATCTGTTGCTGCGCTTCGAGGGCCTCGGCGGCTGTTCGCTCGCTTCTCTTCCGCTCGAGCGACAGCGGGCGGCCGGCGGCGATCGGGCAGCCTTGCTCGCGGGCGAGGGCCATAGGGACATTGCAGTAGTCGCGGGCCGGCGGAAGGCTGGCAAGTAGCGCGGCCTGACCCTCGCCCGCAGCTCGAGGAGCCAGCTGTTGGACAGCAAGCTGCTCAGCACCAAGTCGCGTAGCGGCTTCCTCGACATCGCGCCGCGCGTTCGCTTCAGCCGCCACGCGCTCTTCGAGAACCTGCCGGAACTCGGCACGACGGTCAGCTTCTTCGAGCGCTCGCATCTTCTCTTTTAGCTCCGCCACATGCCTTTGGACCTCCTTGCCGCTTTGCTCGCCGAAGAGATCGGAGGACGGTGGCGGAAGCTTCTGGTCGAGCGCCTCCTGCACTCGTTGGTGATCTACAGTCGCCTGGTGAGCGAGCAGCGGGGCTAGACGCTCCGCCTGCTTTTTCTTGGCCAGCAGCTCGGCATTTCGTTTCTGCTCCGCCCGCTCCCTGTCAGTGATCAGGCCGAGGACTGAGCGAACAACGAATTGCCGCTCGTCGGTGTGAAGGCCGGGTGCGTCCGAGTGTGTGGAAGCATGACGCCAGTCGAGGAAGTCGGAGAAGCGGCACTCCTGGTCGCGGGACAGCCACGGCAGGATGTGTTCCCATTGAACGGCCTCACCACGCGCAGGGAAGTTGCGGGCGGGCAGCGTGGATGTCGTTGCCTTCCGCACCGCGTCGAGGAACGCCTGGTAGTCGCGCCGGTCGTCCGCGCCGTCAGCGAGCATGTCGTCGATCGAGCCGTCCTCCACGCACCGGGGGTGCGGCCCGACCGCGAATGGTCGGGCGATGGCCCAGAGGCGTCCGCCGACCTGCGCCTCCGCGGCAATCCATCCGCCATGGATCTTGAGCCGGATGCGCTGGCGGGTACTCTCGGTGGCGAAGCTCCCCTCGCCCAGCGCGAAGCGGATGAAGCGGCAGAGCGTGGTCTTGCCAGCCGTATGGCCACCGACGCCACTGCGGAAGAGAGCGTTCTCCTCTTCGCTGTCGGCTGGCGGCGCCCAGATGATGTTCAGCCCCCGCCGGAGTTCAATGTCGCGGATGACGTGCTCGTCACCCGCGGCGAGCGATCGTCGGATCTGCAGTCGGCTGATCCAGACAACGGGGGTTTGTCGAGCGCGATCCGGCTTGAGCTCCCGCCGCGGATCGATCCCGGAGATGCGCAGCTGCCGGCTCACCCTTGTGCCTCCGCCCTCCCGTGGTCCTCTGCCGGAATCTCGCGGTCGATCTGTGAGACCTCAGCGGATGGCAATTCGTCGAGGACCGCCAGGGCAAGCCGAGCTTCGAAGCGGTACCAGGGGTCGATCTTCTCTTCCGGCGGCGTGTGAGCGGTCGCCTCCACCAAAGCCCTTCCTCCCGCCGACGTCAGGCTTACGCCCTCCCGGTCAGCAAGCTCGTTCAGAGCTTGGGCGAGGGCGCCGTTCGCCACCTCTCGCGACGCGACGCGGTCACGCCAGGCGTTTGCCTGCTCCTGTAGCGCTGCGGGTGCCAACCTTGCCAGCGTTGCTGGCTGGCTCCGCAGAGCGAAAGCGCGAGCGAGCTGGATGCGATCAATGCGTCCGCTTCGTGCTCGCAGCAGCGCCCAGATCAGGACCGCGAAATCGTCTTGCACGCCGAGCGCGGGGGTCGTCGCCGGCATGGCGGGTAGCGAAAGGGGATGGACGGCGGGATGTGCCACGCTCGGGTCGGCTGGCGGAGGATCAAGAAGGGTGCGAAACGGCTCGCCCGTCTCGATGGCTCGCACCATCAGGTCGTATACCTCGAGGATCTGGCGCTTGGTGCGGTACTCCCCAAGGTGCTTCTCTTCCCTCCGACGAACAATGGGAAAGGTGTCCATGATGTAGTCGACGTCGGCGGCGGCGATGCCATAGAGGTGAAAGAACGCTGCATCAAGCTCGGCGCGTAGCACTGCGCGACGCTGCGGATCCCAACGAAAGGGAGGCCCTCGGTACCCAACGTCATGAGCGAATGACCCCAAGTCCCAGGCGGTATAGGTCAGCTCAAGGACTCTGGAAAGTATCCAGTCTTGTAGCCGGGAGTGGGAACACCAAGGTGCAGGACCGTCATAGCTCGAGGGCATCAAAGCTGGAAGCTGACGGACTACGTAGTAGTTGAGGTTCACTCCGCTCAGCTTTTGCCGGCAAGCGTAGTCGAAGATGAAGCTACAGAAGTTCGCTAGCAACGCCGCAGTCTTCACTGGTTTCGTCGAAGGCATAGCGAGGAACAGGGAATCACCGACGGCGGACCAAGGAAGGACCGTGGCAATGAACGTCCTGACGCTCGAGCGCGAGTCAGTGACTCGACGCCAGGCGAGAAACCAGCGATGCCTCCAAACGGAAGCCATGCGTTCCACAACTGCCGTTTCGGCGACCCAGTATCGTGGAGTGGTTTGATACCGAGCTTGAGCACAATGCTCGTCTAGCACGTCGGGCAGAATGTGCGCTCGTTGTCCGGGCTCTACGAGGGCAAAGTCCCCGAATCGGTGATTGAAGTGGTATATCATCTTCGACTCAAAGAGCCGAAGGTGAGGCCCCTCGCGAGATGAGCCAGCCGCTACCGCGCTCGCATTTCGGAACAAACCAGAGTCGTTCGCCATGTGAAACATGGATCCGAAGCGCATGCCCCAGGGGTTGCCGGCTTCATTGCTCGCCTCGGTCCAGAGGATGCCAGCCCTGTCGTACAGCGAGAGGGTCAGATCTGCGTCACGTCGCGTGCGAAAGACGGGGCATGTGCGCGTGTTCGGATTGAGGCGAGCGATGTCGCTAGCCGAAAGCTCGTAAACGCGGTCCCCACCGCGCAGAAGCGAGGGATCGCGGACAAAGGCGGAGAACTTCGCTGCCGAGCTTGGCGCTGCCGATAGGACGAGGAGGCAGAAATTGACGCGATGATCGATGCCGGCAAACAGCTTCGCCTCGTTTTCGAAGCCGAAGAACGCCGCAAGCTGTCGACGACCCATGAGATCCGCAAAGAATGCCTTAGTTGTATCGTCTGTGGCGATGCCGGTGGGCACGATGCAGCCGACGCGCCCCCGTGACGACATGAGACCACGGTTGAGCTCCGCGAAGATCGAGTAGGTGTTCACATCTCCGCGGCCGCAGAGTGGGTAGCGCCCGGTGTTGCGGACCAGGTGGCTCGCGCCCTCGGCGATACGGCGAGCATCGCACCACGCGGTCCATAGGGTAGGGTCTTCGCTGGGTAGCTTGGCGATCAGCTTTCTTCGCGCGGCCGCGTTCTTGGCGCTGGCAATCCCCTCGTTTCGCGTGGCGAAGAACTCCTTCTCTTGCAGCTTAATGCGCTCCCACGGAGGGTTCCCCAACACAACGTCGAACCCCCCGGACCAGCCCATCCCAGAATCACGACGCTCGGCCTCGACCTCCGAGAAGACGTGGGGAAACGCGAGATGCCAGTGGAAGAATCCGAACTGCCTTGCTAACCGCCGCACTTCAGAGCGGGTCTGCTGGGGCACGCGCGTCACATCTCTCTGGAGCTGAAGCCAGACATCGTGCGTGACAGCGAAGGCCTCCGACTCGTCAGTCAGGGGCCAGACGAATGCCGCGCACCATGCGTCCGCTGCAAACACCTTGTCGTTGAACTTCGCTGACTGCTGCAGCCGACGCCACGACAGCTCCTTCTCACGCACCGCACTGATGTCGTCGTCAGGCGACTCTTCTACGTGCTTCGCCTGATTGGCGAGCACGTGGTATTCCACTCTTGCCTCAGAAGCAAAAGATGCGAAGAGCGTGGTCTGCCCCCTTCGCTCCGCTTTGTTGCGCTTCTTCAGCCGAGCGGCGACCTTCTTCTCGTCGCCTTCGATTGGTTTGAAAGCATCGTCTGGAATGCCATCGGACATCAGCGCGGGCGCGGCTCCGAGCAAGGAGTTGCCACACTGGAGGTGTGCATCGAGAAAGCTCAGCGGCTTGCCCGGTTCGATCGCCTCCAGCCAAAGGCTGAACTTGCACAGCTCGATCGCCATGGGATTGACGTCGACTCCGAACAAGCAGCGCCCGACCACGTCACGGAGCGCCCTTCGCAGCGCCTCGGGACTGGGCTCGTCGTCGTCGGAGCGAACGGCTGCTAGACGCTTGGCCAGCCGGTGCGCCGCGGCCACCAGGAAATGCCCCGACCCGCAGGCCGGGTCACAGATCTTCAGCTCGAGGAGCGCCCGCTCGGAGTTCGGCTTGCTCACCGCCTCGTCCATCACAGGATCGAGCGCGGTATCGAGCAGGCAGCTTACCAGCGATGCCGGCGTGTAGTAGGACCCGGTCGTCTTGCGCTCGTGGCCCGCGGCCGACTTGAGCTCGAAGGTCCCGGCGTCTCGGCTGAGGTTGGGATGCAGCTCGAGCAGTGACTCGTACACGCTGCCGAGCTCGTCGGCGCCGATGTTGCGCCAGTTCACCGGGCGACGGACGCCGCCCTCAATGATCGTGGACAGCACGGCGATGGCGCGTAGCAGGTCCTGGTTGGTGATGTCGCTGCCGACAAGCCAGGAAACGGTGCGATCGTCCCAGAGCTGGCTCCCGAGCGCGGGGAGGGCGAGCTCGGAGCAGCCGTCGTAGAGCTTGCTCATCACGAGCCGGAGTTTGCGCCACAGGTCCACGTGCGGGCCGCCGCGCCGACGCCCTGCCAGGTGGCGCAGGTGCGTGGTGGCGTAGTAGTTGGTGTAGCGACGCTTGGCGGCGTCTGAGGCGGCGGGATCGAGCAGGGCCTGTCGATCTTCGGCGACAAAGAGGAAGATCAGACGGTAGGCGAGCCGAAGGAGCTGTCGGTAGTAGTCCTGGGTGTCGAGCTCGCCAGCCTGCAAAGCCCTGTGTAGAGCCTCGTTACCTCGATAGCGCAGAAAGCCGGCGCCCAGCGTGGCAATGGCCTCTTCCACACCGTTGCGGAGCCCGTCGAGAGCGCGGACGCCTTCCTCGCGCGAGAACTCGAACCATTTCTCGAGCCAGCACTGCTCGGGAACCTCGTGCTCGACGCGGCTCTGATGACAGCAGAGCCACAGCAGGGCGAACTCGGCGTACTGCTCGCCGTCCATGATCGCCTCGAGGTCGAACTCGACGTAGGCCTGGCGGGTGAAGCTGTAGTTGTCGCGCAAGATGCGCAGCGCAAGGCCGTTGGAGAGGAAGCCCCAGAGATGATCGTCGGACTTGTTGAGAAAGCCCTGGACCAAGCTGTGCGGTGATGCGCTCGCTGCGCCTGCGACGCCCTTCATCCTGCGGTCGAGCGAGACCTTGCAGCCCAGAAGGTGGATCGGCGAGCTCTGCCATGCGTGTGAGATGGTGAAGCTGCGCTCGTCGATCTCGAAGGTCTTGGCGGCGGTGAGCCGGCCGTAGTCGAGTTCCTGAAAGAGAGGCAAGAGCCAGCGTTCGCGTGTAATCGTCGTGCCGCGATCTCCCTCGGTCAGCTTCGCGCGTGCGTCCGAGAAGCTGGTCCAGCACCCGAGAAGGCGGCTCCATGATCGGTTGATGGCTTCGCCGATGCGTTCGTGCTTGCCGAGGTGGTACGCGGCGTTGGCAAGGCCAGGCACGCGATCGTCACGCGCTGCGACGAGCTCGAGTAGATCGATCGGGAGAATGCCTCCCTCGGATTTCACGGAGGTGAAGGGAGATTGGCTTGCGCGGCGCTTCATGCAGCACCGCCCGCCACTGGCAGATAGACGAATATCCCCAGCACGTCGGCCGGAAAATGCGGCTGCACTCGCGTCGATCGAACCGCCAGGCGGGCAGCCTTGCGTACCCGACGATGAGCCTCTAGCAGCGCGTCTCCGCGCCGCTTGACCGTATCGTCGAGGTGCCTGCGCAGGTCAGGGTAGCCATCGATCACGCTCTGCACCTGTTGCCGTGCAATCTCGGCCGGCGTGTTGGCTGATGGCGTTGCTTCGAGCAGCGGCAGCAGCTCGTCCTCCGCCAGCCAACGCGCCTTGGCCGGTGCGCCTCGAAAGCCTACGAGGGCGTGATCTTCGGCAAGCAGCGGTCGCTCCACACCGTCGCGGCCGCGGGTAACGATGTGATAGCGCATGCGCAGCAGGAGCAGCGTGGTGCGCTTGCCGACAGAGGCAGTACGGACCACACCACACCGCCTTCCGACGCCGTCTGCGAGTGCGTCGAGGGCTGTTTCCAGGACGTGGGTGGCAAGGCCCTCGACGACGGGGTGCGTGCGCGTGAGCAGCAGCGCGTTCCTTGCCTCGGGGGGCCGGAACGATACTGTGAACTCAGCGTCTTCTCCCAGCGCGTCGCGCACGGCCGCATTCGTGCCTGCAAGGTCTACGCGAAGAGGGTCTTTCTTCGACAGCGTCGCTCCGACGGCTCGAAGCCCGTGGCGGGTGAACTCCTCGACGATGCGGTCGTCACCCAGGGCGTGGCGTGTGGCCGCGAGCTCCTGCGAAACGTCCTCGACCTTGATAGTGCGCTGAGCGAAGATCGTGCGGCTACGACGCTCGCGGTCTACGGCTGCATCCCACTGCACGTCGAGCTCTTTCTTGGTTGGCTCGAGGGTTCCGGGCAGCACCATCTGGCCGGTGCCGCCCTGCTTCTTCAACAGCAGGCCCTCGAAGATCGCCTCGATGATGACGTTGGTATCTAGGGGCACGGGCACGATGATCCCGAGCTGCTTGTGGATTGACTTGTGCTTGCGGAGCAGTACCTCGAGGACAAACCCGTCAACGGGGTTGTCCGCGCCGTAGTAGGTCAAGGTCCGCACACTCGGCCTCGCCTGGCCGTAGCGGTCAACTCGGCCTTCGCGTTGCTCGTGCCGCGTGGGGTTCCAGCTCAGATCGTAGTGGACGACAGCATCGAAGTGCTGTTGGAGGTTGATGCCTTCACTGAGACAGTCGGTGCAGACGAGCACTCGCTTGTCGTGCGCTCCAAGCGCTTCTACGCGCTGTTCGCGCTCCTCGGGCGGGAGCGTCCCCGTGATCGCCTCGACGGTAACCTTCTTCTTCAGCCGCTTTCGCAGTGCCTCCGCGACATAGTCGACGGTTGGAATGAAGCGGCAAAAGAGGATCGGCGCGTGGCCATCCTTCAAGAGCTGCTCAACCAGCTCGCAAGCCCGCTGGAGCTTCGCATCCGACTTGCCGGCCAGTTTTTCCACTTCGCGAGCGAGCTTGAGCAGGCGCCTCCGCTCGGGCGACTTCTCGTCATCATCGGACTCGGTTTGGCTGCCTGGGATGACGTCGACGCCTTCGATGCTTTCTTCCTCGAGGTCAAGCACCGTTCGACGCCCCACGTCGTCGGCTTCTGCAACGGTCTCCGTCGCGGCGCTGGCCGCGCGGTTGCGCAGCGTCTCAGCAGCCGCTCGGGGACTGGAAGCGAGCGCTCGGAGGAGCGCTAGCGCCGACCACCAGCGAACCCGCTGGTGATGCTGTCCAAGATCAGACTCGGTGACGCGCTCACGGCAGTAGGCCAGGACGCGGTCAAAGAACGCGCGATACTCCCGCGTGAGGTTGTAGTGCTCCTCGGCGATCTCTCGCCTGGGAAATGGCGTTTCGATGTCGAGGTAGGCTTCGAGGTCGGCGCGACGACGTTGGACGAAGTGCTGAGCCAGCCGAGACCGATGCTTGCGGTTGTGCTCGCCGCTCAGGTCCTGCGGAAGGTCTCGAAACTGAGGGTCGAGCAGCGTCAGAAGCGATCGAAACGTTTCTTCGTTGCCGCTGTGGGGTGTGGCGGTCACGAGAACTAGATGTCGGTCCTCGCGTTTGGTGAGCCCTTTGAGCAGCTCGTGGCGCTGCTGGCGTCCCGAGCGACGTCCTTCAGCCGTCGCGCAGGTGTGCGCCTCGTCGACGATCACCAACTCGGGACAGGCGCGGAGGAACTCATCACGCCGGCGATCGGACTTGATGTAGTCCGTCGACACGACAGCGTGCGGGTGGCGATCGAACAGTGACTCTCCCAATCCACACTCGCGCTCGAGGCGTGCAGCCGTACCGGCGAGGACCAGCGCGGCGTCGATATGGAACTGCTGAAGAAGATTGCGCTGCCACTGCTCAGCAAGGTGCGGGGGACAGAGAACTGCGACGCGGCGTATCTCAGCTCGGTCTAGCAGCTCGCGGGCGATCAGACAGGCCTCGATCGTTTTGCCGACGCCGACATCGTCGGCTACCAGTAGACGCACGGGGTCCAGACGAAGCGCCATGAGCAAGGGGACGAGCTGGTAGGGGCGAGGCTCGACGCGGATCCGAGACAGGGACCGGAACGGGCCGGCGCCCGAGCGGAATCCGAGGCGGACGGCGTCGCGCAGCAGGCTGCACGACAGGTGGTTGCCGAGATGCGCGGGATCGGGCAGCGGGAAGGTGGCCGGCTCGACCGGCTCGAGCGGAAGGTACACGCCGGTGACCTCATCGTCCGTGCCGCCGAGAGGGCGGAGGACCAACATGTCTTCGTCGGCCCTGGACTCGGGCAGCACGACCCATTCACGACCACGCGCTCGCACGAGCGAGCCCACCTCGAAGTTCATCCGGCGTTCTCCCGATTTAGCAGCGGCTCGATGAATGGACTGGGCTTGCCTGACCAGCTCAGGTAGAGCTGATCTCGAGCGCGGGTCATCGCCACATACAACAAGCGTCGCTCCCTCGCTTCTGCGTCCTCGCAGTCCTGCGGGTCGTCGAGCTGTCGTAGGACGTGTGGACTGGGCATCACGGACGCGCCGCAGTCGAGTACCAGCACAACCTTGAACTCCAGGCCTTTGGCGCGGTGCATCGTGCCGACCGATACGGCTCCGCCGTGGGGTGCGTCGTCGTCTGCCAGACGTCGACTCGTCAGCCCGGCCAGCTCGAGAGCCTTGACGGCTGCCGTCGCGCGGGATCCCGATCGCGCGAAGACTGCGACGTCGCCCAATGCCACGCCATCGACCAGCAACGACTTGATCTGCTCCACTGCAGCCGCGAGCTCGGCTTCCCGTGTGGCGTGTGAGGAAAGCGTCGGGGCAGGTCCGCTGAGCAGGCTTTTTGTTCCAGCGCGTGGCTCGCTGCTGCCGTCGAGGTCGTCCGCGGCATCTCCTAGTACCCGATCGGCGCTACGGCGGATCTGCTCCGTGGTGCGATAGTTGATGCGGAGGATGCGGGAGCGCCCGCGCACGTTGATGCCGAGCGCAGCGAGGCTGAAGCCGCCGGGATAGATGCGCTGTCCCGCATCGCCCACCACCATCAGCTCGTTTCCAAGCGCCGCCACGAGCCGTAGGGCTGGAGGTCGTGGATCTTGGACCTCGTCCACGATAACCGCATCGAACGACGAACTGGCGCGTCCCTCCTGCAGGGCGTTGGCGGCACGAACACAGAGGCCGGGCCAGTCCACAAGGCCTCGACTGGCAAGACCTGTCTGCACCGCCTCAAAGGCGGTCCACAACGTCTTGCGGTCGCGGACGGAGAGCGGGCGGCCGCGTCCAGTGCGCTTCGCTGATCGGTACTCGGACCATCGCGTGATCCCCTGCATCTGAATCACGTGCTTCCATTCCGCTTGCACGAAGTCGGCATTGAAGGATGAGGCGTGGCTCAGCGCCATCCTGGCGACCAGCCCGTCAACATCCTTCTCGGCCGCGGGCTGCAGGCGTGGCTCGACTTGGTGGACGAGCACCAGCGCTTGCTTGTGAACCGTGGAAACAGTTATCTGCTTGCGCTCCTCCGGGGTGCAGAGCATCGCCAGACTGCGCTCGAGATTCTTGCAGAGCGTCGTAACGAAGCTCGTCAGCAGAACTCGCTTACCCTGACGAGCCAGATGGCGGGCGCGGTGCATCGCCACAACAGTCTTGCCGGTGCCAGCAGAGCCCGTCACCTTCACCGGGCCATTAACGGAGGCCTCGACGAGCGTTCGCTGGGACGGATGCAGAAAGGCGATCCACCGCTCGAGAGGGGCTTCGAGGGCGGCGGTGAGCTCCGCTTCGTTGTCTGCAACGAAGAAACGCCGTCGCGTGTCTTCGTTGTCCGCGACTGGTGCGGACAGCGGCGTTGGTACGGGCGGCGTGACGAACTCGCCAGCGGCGAGGTCAAGCAGACGCTCGCCGAGCTCCTCGGGCAAGCGGCTGATGGCCTCGAACAGCTGCTCGTCGCTCACAATCTTGCGAATGGCCGGGAGCCAGGTCTCGGGCACGCCGAGGCTTAGCAGGTAGTCGCTATCGTGTTCGGCGAATACAGGCTGTGCTCCGGTTGGGACCGCTGCCTCGAGCGTCTTTGCGACCTCGCGGATGGTCTCCACCGTCTCGATGATCTGCAGCGATCCGGTAACCGGATGCCGCCCGATGTCGCGGCGCTCGGCCCATCGATATGCCTGATCGTGGTGGTCGGCGTAAAGCACCGCCCACGAATCGCCGTCCTTGTAGAGGATGGCTCGCAGGTCTCGGCTGATGCGCCCGCTCCAGATGTCCGTCGACCGAGCCGTGAGCCGTTCAAGACTGACGCCGGGATTAGCAGGGTTACGCTGGAATCGCGCAACGAAATCGATGGCGCGAGCCTGTTCCTTCGCCTCGAGTTTGCTGAGGGATGGAAAGAACGTGTCAGCGACGAGCAGTTGCCCCATGTCTACGCCTCGAGCGCTGCGCGGATCCTATCCAATGCGTTAGCGGCAGCGGGACTCAAGAGCACTGAGGCGTGGCCCTGGCTGCCAAGCGCGGTCTTGATGCGCCCGCACGATGGATCACCTTCGTCGATCAGCCAGATTCGTCGGTCGCTGCTGCCGATGATCGCGGCGGCCTGCCCGACGACGCGGCCACCACTGCTGACATCTCCGCCGGGCTCGACAGCGCATCCGATTTCCTCAACGATCGCCTTCAGCAGCGGATGCCAGTCGTCGTCAAAGAGATCGAGATCCAGACCCGTCTCAGCGTCGATCGAAGACGATCGACTGGGGGTCGGTGTACTTGCTGGTCGCTCCAGGGAACCGAAAACGCTCGGGTAGCGGCCGAAAATCTCCGCCCAGTCCGCTGCGTGGTGAAAGCGGACCACAGCGTAGCCCTCGTCCTCGAGACGCTCTTGCTGCTCCGCGTCTTCTTGTTGGCGGCGAGCATCGTCATGAACCGGGCCGTCGACGAAGATCGCCACGCCCTTGTCCTCGTACAGAAAGTCGGGCCGGGCCTGACAGCTCTCGATGAGCTTCTGCGCCGTGCTGGGCAAGCGTAGGGCGAAAGCGTCCACTGCCTCGAGCCACTTGCGCTCGAGATTGGAGTCGGCCAGGCGTCCCAGCCGAATGAGTTGCTCGTGTCGGCCCATCGGTGCTGGCGACGTGGCGACGGCGCCCGCAATCCACGCCTGGAGTAGGTCTGGTAGGGCCTTGCGGTCGAGGAAGCGGTGGTTGCGCTGGTTGTAGTAGGACAGCAGGCAATCGTAGCAGGCGGCCTCGCAGATCTCTCGAGCACGGGGGGGCCGGCCGAAATCCTCGCCGGTGTCGGCGTCGTAGTGGCAGATTTCGAGCGCGGTCCGTGCTACTGCTGGCAGTACATCGCGCTCTTCTACGAGGCGCCGCAACGCGCCTGCGCCGCCCTCTGAAGCCTCGTACAGCAGGATGAGCTTGGCGTCGTCGTAGTTGGGAAGCTGCTCGGCTGCAACCTCGCTATCCTCGAGCTGGAAGTGAACCTGGATGGCGTTCTTGAGCGCGGCCTCCAACGACGTCATCGTCGTCGTGTCGAGCGGCTCGGCCGGCTCGACGAGCAGGCAGTTGCGACGGTCTTCGACATATGGAACCACCCGCATCGTCCGCGCCGACAGCGGGTCCTCGGGGTCCTCGTCGGTCACGTCCTTGCTCTTGGCCCAGAACCCACGCTCGATGTCGAGCACATACCCCGTCTGGTCCTGGTTGCGGCGACGTCGCCAGCCCATGTTCATGCGCCAGAGCGTGGCGGCATGCCCGTAGATCAGGCGGGCAAGCGGGCGTCCGTCGGCCGCGGCGAGCGTGGCGTGCCGCTCGATGCTCGTGCCGTTGCGTTGCGCAAATCGAACGCCGGTACGGATCTCGTAGCCGAGGCGAAAGCGCTCCTCTTCGTCTGAGTTGATCCGGTCGCGGCGGCGCGTGGAGACGTTCTGCATGCGAAAGAGGTTGTCCATCGCGACAGGGAGCTTCGCGTCACAGTGCTCGCAAAGGTCTGGCGGTGGACCGTCGCCGAGCGGGTGCAGGTATCCGCAGGCTTCACACTGGGACGCGCGGCCCACGATGCTGGTCTCCTCACCCTCGACAGGCAAGATGACCTTGTTGATCACGTAGCGGGCACCCTCATGGTAAATGAAGCTTCGGGGGCCGAACTCCGAGATCGCCAGGAACCTCGGCCGCGTTATGAACTCGTCATTGTTTCGACTGCCGCGGCGACGGCGCTGCCCCGGCAGATACGCGCTGAGGGGAAGGCGTGGGAAGTTGTAGCCGGGTAGAAAGCCCTCGCTGGCAAAGTAGCGGTAGGAGTAGAAGTCCGACTGGATGATGTCGTCGGTCTCCATCAGTAGACGCAGCTGTGCCTCCGCTTCGTTTCGCAGTCGCTTAGCTCGCTCGCGGTCCCTGGGTGAACGAGAAGCGTCGAGGATGTACCGCTGCTGCCTCGTCGACTGATCGAGCGCCGCGCGGTACAACGCACGCCAGCGATTGCACGCCTGCTCGAACGCAAGCGGAACGCCGTCTAGTATCCGGTGCAGCCAGTCGTCGGCCTTCTCTTGCGACCCCATCATCTCGACGATCGCTGACCCAATGCAGCTCTTGGCTCGTCCGAATGCACGTTGGCGGGCGGCGGTGTTGTCGAGCGCGTCACGGACCAACGGCTGCAGTTCGAGCGTGGGCGTGTCCGTCGTGACGTCGAGGATGTCACACAGGGTCGTACCGAGGCTCAGGCCGACCTCCGCCAGCCAGACGGCGTGGACGTGGGCGGTGACGAGATCTTCGTTTGTCAGATCCAAGCGCGGCGCGGTGACAGCTCCGGCAACCATCTGCTCGGGCCGCTTGAAGAAGTACTGATCATGAGGGCTACCGGCTGAGCAGTAGCTATAGACGAACGCAGGCTGCCCGCTGCGGCCAGCGCGACCGCTACGCTGCGCGTAGTTTGCGGGCGTGGGCGGGACATTTCGCATGTTGACGACATTGAGCTGAGAGATGTCGACGCCGAGCTCCATCGTCGGCGAGCAGAAGAGGATCGGCAGCCGAGCGTTGCGGAACGCGTCCTCTCGCTCTTGCCGTGTCTCGGCGAGAACCTGGGCCGTGTGCTCGCGGGCGAGAAGCTCTTGGAGGTCGCTCGCACTAGCGCCGTAGAAACCGACGAAGAAGGGATTGGCGCGATGGCCTTCCTCTGGTGCATGGGGGACGCGGATGGGATCGCGGAAGCCCGACTGCCCGTCGCCGACCTTCCAGACCATCGCCGATGCGTTCAGCTTGTAGCCGGCGACATTCTCATCTCTGCGCGGTGCAAAGCGGTGCGTGATCCCGGCGAGCGTCAGCACATCTAGAAGCTGGTTGATGATCTGCTCGATGTCATCGGTCTTGAGCTGAACACCGTAGTCTGGGAGCGTGGTGCGACGTTTGAGGTAGAGGCCGAAGCCGCCTCGCGGCGAAAGGAACACGGCCTGCTCGCGAGTTTGAATCGCACCGCTCGAGCACGGATAGAGGAGACGCCCTCGCTCCATCTGCTCCTGTGGGTCGAGAGCCCACGGCGGCATCAGATACTGCGCTGACGCCTGCAAGATGCCCTCCTGCTCGGTGTGCTGCAGGCAGCTGACGCGGATCGCTAGCTCGCGGCGCATGAAGTCGAGCATCACGCGCAGGACCTTCTGCCGATCGGCTGCCGAGGCGGTGACCAACGCGGGGTGAAACTCGGACCACTTGCCGTCGTCGTCGGACACGGCATCAAGCGACAAGTAGTCGATCCTCAGCAGCCCGCATTGCTCGAGGTTCGGCTGGGTAACTCGCCATCCGCGCTGCAGATCGCGATAAAGGTAGTATGAGATGACACGCCGAAGAGCGCGCTGCGTCTCCTCGAGTTGAAGGTATTCGACCTCGGGATTAGCAGCGTAGAGACGAAGGGGCAGATCCAGCGCGTCAAAGACCCGCAAGGGCAGCGTATCGTGTCGCAGGCCCTCATCGCCGGCATTCGCAACGGCGCGGTGGAGCGCGGAGCGAAGCAACCCGATCTCCACGAAGTCGTTGAAGTGGCCAGCCTGCAGCGAGGCATCCTGACGGTTATCGGTGAAGCTGAGGAGCTTTTGCGCCTCTCGGTCGAGGTGAGGATTGCCGCGGAGCTCCCTGATCGTCGACAGGGTGAGGATTGTGGTTGCTGTGCTTCGTCCCTCTGAGCCCAGCGTTGCCAGCTTGCCGAAGTCTGAGCGCTGGTGCGCGCTGTATGCCACGCGGCAATGCGGACAGAAGATGAAGGGCGCCCTCATGTAGTGGGCTCGGAGTGTGCCAGCGCCCTCGATACCGTCGGGCGAGACGAAGACCTCGCGGGGGAGTCGCTTGCGTCGCGCGTCCCTAACGCGCTCGGCTCCACTACGGACCTCGATCCAGTCGTCCGGCAGCCGCTGCATCACATCCTCGGCCTCCTTCGGCCAGGGATCGGCCGTGTTGATGTAGAGGAATCCGGGGTCGCCGTCGTCATCGGCGACACGTTCACCCAGATCTCGCGGCAGATAACGGTAACGCCCTTCCGAGTCCTGCCCGCGCCGCACGAGGTAGTACTCCTGGCCGCATTCGCGACAGAAGGCCACCGGCAGTAGCAGCTTTTGCCGATCGGATCCCGGCGAGTACTGCTGCGCCTGCAGCGTGACATGTCGGACGTCTTCATCTTCCAGCGTCGTATAAACCGACTCACCCTTCGACACGAATTGGTGGAGGCGGAACGCGAACACCGGCCAGCCGTGCGCATCCTTGCAGCGGTAGCCAGCGAGCAGTGCCTCGCGCACGATGCGCTCGCATCGATCCGGGCTAAGGCCTGTTAGCTTGGCGAGCTCGGCGCCGGCGCCACCCTCTCCTGTGAGCGACCGCGGGCGGCAGCGCGTGAGGCGACCGGACTCTGGCTCGGCTTGCAGCCCCAGCGTTCCTTCAATCCAACGCGAGAGCGGGTCCGTCAGAAAGGCGTCGGTGTCTGTTGCAGGCGGAGTGTCGTCGGCAATACGAGTCTTCAGGCTGTCGACGAACGCAGCGTCGCCACCGTTGGAAGGCTCGGTCACTCGGCGCAGAGTCTCGCCGATCACGGCGTCGGGCTCGACCGTGGCACCGAACAGCCGCGACGCAACGTCGGCGACTTCCGCTTGCTGCTCCTGCCAAGTGCCGCCGCTCGATAGCGTTGCCGACGTGCCCACGTGCAGCAGGTCGTGGGCGTTGCACGCCTCGCGCACGCGGCGGCAGAGCATTGCTACGTCAGCGCCTTGGCGACCGCGATAGGTGTGCAGCTCGTCCAGAACGAGGAATCGCAGACCCTCAGCGGCCCTAACCAGCTTCTGCTCGCCGCTTCCGTGCCGTGTCAGCACCAGCTCAAGCATCACGTAGTTGGTCAGGATGATGTCTGGCGGGTTGGCGATGATCCGCTGCCGCTCATCGCTGGACTCCTGACCAGTGTAGCGTTCGAAGGTGACGGGCGGTCGCCCCTGAGGATAGCCGTGCTGAAGGAACTTGCGGAGCTCGCCGAGCTGGCTGTTCGCCAACGCGTTCATCGGGTAGACGATGATCGCCTGCGTACCGCGCCCGGTGCCACGGCGCAGTACGTGGTCGACGATCGGCACGATGTACGAAAGGCTCTTGCCCGACCCGGTTCCGGTCGTGAGCACGTAGTTCTTGCCCCTGCGGGCCGCCTCGATGCCTTCGACCTGATGCTTGTGAAAGCGTAGAGGCCCCTCGTTGGTGTCGCGTGCCGGTTTGCGGCAGAAGATCCGGGCGCACTCCTGATGCAGCACGCCGTCAGCGATCAGCGCATCGAGCGTGGGACCGGGCTCAAATGTGGGGTTGAGTTGGACGAGGGGGTCGGGCCAAAGGAAGCCGTCCTGCATCTCGCGCTGTACGAGCTCCGCGATACGCTGGTCGCGGATCGTGAGGAAACTGCGGACGTAGTCCGCGTAGTCGCGGACTACGTGGTTGCGCAGATCAAAGACGTCCACCTGAGCCTCCCTGGCGCTGATGCCAGCGGTCCCAATGCGGCCATTCCCGCCAAAGCGATTGGTCGGAACGAGACTTGAGGGAGTCAGGAAGGCCGCGCGGTGGCTCCCACCCCACCGTGCCCTATCAGTGCCGCCGAGGAGCCGATGCGATCGAGGGTCTCAAAAACGGAAGATATTTCCAAGGCGTACAGTCTAAGGTGGCGTAGATGCAGATCAACTGGCGAGTTGCGATCACCGGCGAATGCGGATGACTGGCCTGCTGCCTGTTGCCACTCATCGCATGCGACGAGGAGTCGCCGTGCGACGATCGCTGGTATCGTCGTAGGAGACAGGGAGAGGCGGAAATGAGCGGAGCGGGGGAAATGCACGTTCGGACTGAGGCAGTTCCATTCAAGTTCAGAGACCTGAGCAACAGCCAACGCCAGGCCCTCCAAGCGACCGTACGGATTCTTCGCCAGTGCGTAGATGTCCTGCCGGACCTGGGGACGGAGAGCGCTGACGCACTGCCGTCCGGCGGACTGGAGCTCGAGCGAATAGCTCGGACAGCCTTGCTTTCAGGGGAGCGCGGCACCGGGAAGACGAGCCTGATGCTGACTCTGATGCTGCTCACGCGTTCGGAGTGGAGCCATCAGGCAGAGTCCTTTCTAGACGATGTGCCGGACGAACAGAGCGAGCAGCGGGACAACATGAGGGAGCAGCTGCACGCGCTCAACAAGCCCCGTCCGCGCATCGTGTGGCTTGAAACACTAGACATGGAGCCGCTAGCCGATCCCACAAGTCTGCTTGCCGCTTTGATGGTACGTCTCGAAGAGCTTCTGCGACCACTGCCGGAATCCGATCACGATCGCTCTGCAGGCGAGTATCAGCATCCGCCCGGACTTCCTACCGATGATGTAATGGACCGCTTGCGCAGCCTACTGCATGACACCGTCTTCGCCTGGGACAGCATCGCGGCGTCAGCCGCTGGGAAGCAGGAGCCCCACCAGTACGCTGAGTCGGCGATTCGTGCTGAGCGCAAGCGCCTACTCTTGGGTCGACGACTCGGAAGTGTTCTCGACGGCATCGCGCGCCACCTGCAACGAAGTGGTAGCTATCGAAACCCCCTGTTCGTGTTGCCCGTGGACGACGTTGATCTCAATCCAGAGCGTGGTCCAGCAGTGCTGAGACTGCTCCGCATGATCACCACACCACGGCTGTTCACGCTCGTCGCCGGAGACAACTCGTATCTGTCACTCGTGCTGCAAGCCGAGCATCTGGGACGAGTGAACGACCTACTTCGCGGGGGTGAGGCGCTGTCTGTACTCCGCAAGCCAGTCGAGGGGCTGGTCAGCGATACAGCCATCAATGCCATGCGCAAGCTGATCCCGCCGGCGCAGCGAGTGCATGTCGCCGTCACGGACGCCCAGGAGGCACTGGCGTACAGGCCCCAATCACCCAGCTCAGCCATGGCTAATGCGCCCGATTCAGTCCCGACCTTGCTGAGTCTACTTCAAACAACCTTCTTCAGCGAGGAGTCAGCTTGGAGTGAAGCGGCCTCACTGGCCGACCTTCTCGTCCTCGCGAGCAGTTATGAGGGACGGGTATCAGTTCAGCTGCTGCCTTACGAGGCGAAGCAGGTTCTTTGCGCGCCTATCCGCAAAATCGTCGATCTGTGGCACCTTCTCAACAGGCACAAGAACTTCATCAGAGACAACGACGAGGGGCAGACCGCCCGACGGCGCCTGAGACATCTCATCGCCGAGGCGTACCGATCTGAGCTTCTCGGGGACCCTCGTCTCGATGAGACGCTTCGCCAGCAGCTGCTTCGCACTGTCCTCCCGCAGCCTGACGGTGGCGTTCTGCTCGATCCGCAGCCCTATCAACCTCGGCGAACACTCGGCTACCGCGGCGCGTTTCGTGATTGGAAGCTCATTGATGGCATCCAAGTGCGGTTCGAGGTGCCAGGCAGCACAGTGATCGTGCTTCAACATGACGGTGCGGAACACACGCTGTCACACCTGACGGGCAGTTGGCTAATGCTGCTGCACGACGCAGTCCAGACGGCACACCTTGGCGGCCTTCTAGGGCGATCACTCGCCAAGCTGCAGCCTCGCCAGCCAGCCGTCGTATCTTGGCCATCAACGAGTGCCAGGTGGCCAACGCCCCCCTTCAGGACCTTCTTTGAACGGGATCGGTTTTCCGCGTCGGTCAGCGAAGCATCGCGGCATGTACTCGACGACTCGACGCTCGAGCAAAACTCCACCGAGCGCCTCGCGCTTGCTTGGATTGCAGCGTCTCTTTCTGTGGGAATACGTCCCAAAGTGCCGTTTGACGTCGGTCCGGAGTTTCGTGGTCTGTCCGTTGTCGAGCAGCGAGCAAGGGTGCTCGACGCGCTGGACGACTTGGCCACCGATGGCAACACGCGTTCCCAGGAACAGCACGAGGCCCTGCTCAACGCTGCGGTTCTGCTCGCGCCCGAGTGCGGGATTCCGATGGGCGAAGCCGGCGAGAGCAGCGATCACTCGCCAATAACCTCATGGCTAGGGCGTATCCCTCGCTTCACTGTCCCCGCCGAGCTCAAGCGTTGCGCCGGCCTGATTCGGTGGTGGAGAGCTCACAAGAGTGAGATCATGGACCGTCGTCGCGATAGCCTAGGAGCGGACGCTAACCCTCTTGCCCGCCTCTGCATCTTTCCCCAAGCGTCCGACACGGCAGCCGAGTGTCTCGAGCGAGTGGCGGGCCTGATGCACTACGGCGGCAGGAGCATCTTCGCCATGCCTGACGTCCCACCAAACCTGACGCCTGAGACATGCTCTATGGCGCGTGTGTTGGAAGGACTGAGGGCTCCTTGGATTGGTCCTGAGTACATCGAGGAACTCTTGCGCCACCTGCAATTTTCGCAGTTCAGACTCGCTGACGCAGCCCGTGAAGAACAACCGCTGCCGCTTCCAGAGCACCGCCGGCACGAGATCCTACACTGGCTCCGCGAATGCAGGGACCGACTCGAGAGCCCAGATGAGAGTGGCCAACTAAGCGTGGCGCTCTGGCTCCACCCCATCAATCGTATCCTCTGCGGAGTCGTCGACCCGCAGTGGGACGCCTGATCATGTCCGGTGTTCGCACCGCACCCATCCCTTCCGACCACTTGATCGCTGAAATGGCAGCGTGGCCCGTAGCGTCCGCGGCTGCCCTTCGCCTTGCACCGCTCTCCCTGGATCCCTGCTGGCACCCTGGCGCTGCCTCGACTCCGTCGGGCGTGCGTACGCGCAAGTTGTGGCGAGCGGCGGAAGGCAAGCTGTTAACCGCCTTTCCTGCCTTCTCCGTTGACGAAACAGTTGCGATTCGCGACTGGTTATGGTTTCCGGAGCAAGGCGCTTCGGTCTCCATTGCGGCATACCTGCGTGCGTTGGCGCGCCGCCTGTTTGTCGCATCAGGTTCTGTGGCTTCGCCCCGCGCCCCAGATCTGCAGGATGAAAGTATGGAAGCTGTTCGTCACAGTGACGTGCCGGGGGCTCGCTCGCGGCGTTTTCTCCGATGGCTCAGCTTCGCTTTGCCTCCACACCTTCTGCTTGCCGTCCATCCCGACAAGCCGTTGCACGTTGACGTGTTGACTCCATCGTTGGATCGAATGCTGGCGGACCACGGATTCGCGGAGCCGCACCTGCATGTTGGCGCCGGTCTCCGGTTTGAAGACTTGTGGGTGTCGGCGCTGGTGTCCGTTTCGGAGGCACGACACGCCGGGTTTTCTAGCCCAGGTGCAGAACTTGATCATGGAGACGATCTGCTTCCATGGATGCTGCGCATTGCGGTAGTGCGTCAGTGGCTCGCGGTGTTTCTAGCAGATGGAGGGCGGACGACCTTCCACTGGTGGTTGCTCCACGTCGGACTCGCCGGGCTGCCCCCGACGCAGTCTCTCGTGGCTCGACGCGAGGTCTGGAGTGCGGTGGCCAGAGGACAACTCGGTGCTGGAGCACGCAGTTCAGCAGTCCACGCGGCGTTGCAGGGGCTACTACGCGAGTTCTGTCCCATCAACGCGTCAAGACCCGACGCACCTCAGTGCTACGCAGAACTGCATTCGCATGATCCGATCGCGCGGTGGTTCGGCGGCGGTCGGCTCGAAACGCCAGACCGCCTACTGATCGTCTGTGCCATGCGCCATGTCGAACAGCATCCGAACGACCTCGCCTTCCAGGCGCTGTTCTATCAGCTCATTCGCGTGCAGGGGCTGTTCTACCGCCATTTGGTGCAGCGGCCAATGACCCCTGGGCTGCTGTGGTTCATCCGGTTCTACAGTCGCATGAGCCCTGCCAAGAAGCTTGTGTCGTCTATGAAGGTCAAGGTAGAGGCAGCGGCTGCAGTTTGCGGCAGGAGTCGGGGCTTACGGTCCTTGGAGGTTCGAACCGCACCGGACGATACGGATCACATGCGTCGGGACTTTGCTGGGCTGTTCGAAGCGGCGCGTGGCCTAAACGGCGCGGACGAAACCAGCGCCGGCCTTGAGGTTGGCCTTGTGCTTCATCTGACCAAGTCTCGTGGAGTGGATGCGGACCGTGGACAGCCCAACGCCCATGGCCGCGGCTGCCATGCAGACCCGGAGCCCTACGGTACGACTAACGGATTCGGCTACCGCTTTGGCTCGTACTATGATTCTCGGCGTTCGCAAATCATGGCGTTGGCCGACCTTCTCGAGTCTCATCCCCACCTGCTACGACTAGTGCGGGGAATCGACGCTTGCACCGATGAGCTGGGCACCCCGAACTGGGTTCTTGCGCCCCTATTTCGGTATTTCATCAGAGTTAGCGAAGCAGTGGGCGAGCTCTTGGCGGTGCGGGATCCCTACGTTCGTTCTCGTCCGCCGCGGTGCCGCCGAACGATCCATGTTGGCGAAGACTTCATTCACCTCCAAGGAGGGCTTCGACGCATTGACGAGGCGATTCAGTTTCTGCCCCTGGAACACGGGGATCGTCTCGGCCATGGTCTGGCCCTCGGCGTAGACCCCGCGAAGTGGAGCATCCAATCGGGGCGACTTGCCCTCACGAGGGAAGAACGCCTGCTCGATCTGACATGGGAGTGGCGGCTCAATAGCATCGGGCGAGTGGCGACTGGCCGCGACCTGCTACTCGAGCGCGAGATCCGGCGGATGGCCAAGCAGGTATTTCAGCGTGAGCTGTCACCCTGGGCGGTCGACTGCCTAGTCAGAGACCTGCATGACGATGCCATGCTGCGTCGGGCCGGATTTCCCGGCGATCAGCCACCGGGGCAAGGCGACTCGGGCGGTTCGTCGGCCCCGATGAGAGAGCGATCATGGATACTCGGCCAATACCTGACGAACAAGCAGGTGTATAGGCGAGGGCAGGCTATCGAATGGGTTGACGCGGAGGGTGACGGTGCAGCGCTCTCGATCTTAAGTAGGTACCTTCGAGAACGAGTGGCTCGGCTCGGCCTCATCGTTGAAGTGAACCCCACATCCAATCTCCTGATTGGACACCTCGGCCAGCTCAGGGACCATCCATTGTGGCGACTACAGCCACCCACCCCCGCCGCTGATCTCGTTCCGGTGCGTATCTGCATAGGCTCAGATGACCCGCTTACCTTCGCAACCAACCTACCTAACGAGTACCAGCTGATCAGTGACGCTATGCAAGCCCTCGGCTACACCGCTTCTCAGTGTGGAGACTGGCTGGAGTCCGTTCGTAAAGCGGGGATGGATGGTCGCTTCACACTGCCGTGGCGTGAACAGCCGAGTGTTTGGCAGTACTCTTCTGGGTTCATACGATTTGTTTCGTTGCCTCCGTGATAGGTCGGCGTGCGTGGTTGAGAGATCGGATGGCATTCAGCATGATTTGAGAGCGCGGGGGATATCCGCCCCCCAAAAAAATTTGGCTGCCGAAATGGGCAGAAACTCTCAAGGGACCCTGGGGACGCGGATGGCGCAAATCGAGTTGCGGTAGCTTACTCGATTCACATCGAGCAGGATTCTAGTGCTTGAGATGGGTACGTTGGAGACGCTGGCGCAGCTGGTCGATGATCGCCTCGCCGCCGGCGAGGCCGAGCGGGGCTTGGTATCGAGGCTCGTGGCAGGAGGCGCGTTCGAGGCGTGGCTTTCGTTCGAGGCCCGGCTGCTAGCGGAGGAGAATCGTGAGTCGCTGCAGCTTGAGGGCCGGCTTGCGCGCTGGCGTGGGGGCGATGCGATCAGTCGGTACTACTTCGCCAACGAGTACCACAAGGTTGACCTCTTCATCGGAGAACTGAACTCCAGCGAACCGCATGCCGATATCTGCATAGCCGCGATCGAATTCAAGCTGATCCACAACAACAAGAACTGGAAGAAGCAGGCCGACGGCGTGTGGGTTGACCTGTTTCCGTCGCGCGAAGTCAAGGCAGCGCTACGCCCAAAGCTAGGCCGCGCTGCGCTGGTCGGATTCGTCGCGAAGCGCCATCGAGAAGGTGTGAACTACCCGGTGGTGCGCAGCACATTCGGCGACTGGGAGACCGAGGTCAGGGAGTATCTCCTTGGCGACGATGGATGGGACGGCAGATACATCGACCGCGTATGGTCCGGGCGGCGATTCCCTGTCACCGACGACTGGCTAGACAAGTCGGCCAGCAGCTTCTTTCAGCTGCATCTCCTGATACCGCGAGCGTAGGCGGGGATGCAGGAACCGACGTTCATCTGACGGTGTCTGGAGGCGGCTCGGTTACATTGGAGCCGCTCGAGGTGGTCCGAGCCCATAGGGACGACTGCTGAGCAAACTCGATAGCGGTAGCGACTGACCGTAGCGGAATGAACTGAAGGGGTGTCTGGGTCTCGAATTGAGGCGCTCGCGAGCGTGGAACCAGACGGCGTTCATCTAACATCGTCAGGTGGCGGCTTCGTTACATTGGAGAGGCTCGGCGCGAAAGGAGCGCACCCTACAAGCTCGTCGCCAGGCTCTCAGTAGCTGGCGCCTCGCGTCACGGTCAGCTGAGTTGCTCCGTGTTTGCTCTAGATACAGGAGGCTGGCGCAACTTGGGCCGCGACAAAGCAGCAGGCCCGCGATGGCATACAAGTGCTTCTGCGTGTGGCGCAGCGCGGGCATCGCATCCAGTAGCGAAAGCCGCCACGCCACATCGAACCTCGCGCCGGGCCGCGTGGGCTTCGCCGCGCCGCCGCTGTCCGTCTTGCGCTTGTTCTCGCACCGTGTGTGCTTCTGCTTGCTTCGCAACGCTCCGCGTAGCCGCCGCTGTCGGGCAGCGTGCGCGCCACGTGCCGCACCAGTCGGATCGTCGGCAGGAACGCGTCGACCATGCTCGCCACTTGGCCGAAGATCGGCATGGCACCGGCAGAATCGGCAGCCCGTGGTTGAGCTTGCCTCTTGCTCGCCGCGACTGACGAAGCGCAGCCTCAGGTTGACCGACCCAAGACGACGTGGCAGCGCCAGGTAGACGCCGTGGGGCTGGCACTCGATCTGCCCTGTTCGATCACTGTCCGCCGGCGCGCGTGTCGAACGCGTAACGCGGATCACTGCCCTAGGTGTGGATGAAGCGGCGCGATACCTCGCTCCACATGCCTGCCAGGTTGGCCATGTCGTGCCTCGTGTCCTAGGCGCGGCTTCGTGCGCGCTTGACCGTATCCGCGACCGCCTGCGTGGCAGCCTTGATGAACGACGCGTCCGGCGACTGACCGGCGAAGTCGATCACGGTCACCGATTCTTTGCGCTCCCCGCCGGGGGTCGACTCGCTGGTCTTTCGCTCGAAGCGGAACCTGCGGATCGCCGCGAACACAATCGCCACCGCTACGCCTATGCCCAGCGCGGCCGTTCCGACGGCCATGCGGTCGTCGCTGAACGTCGCGGCGCGGCTCTCGATGAGCGGACCGAGGTCGGGGTGCTGTGCCAACACGGTGAGAATCTCGCGCGCCGACGCGGCCGAGCTGGCGTCGTCGAGGGTGACCTCGCTTTCGAGGTGCTCGGAGACTAGCGCGCCTAGCTGCGGATGCACGCGTCTGAGCGCATCGAGCTCTGGCGCGATATCGACCTCGATCGAGTCGACAACTTCGTTGGACAGCTGCGTCAGCAGGGATACCACCTCGGCGTCGCTCAGCTTCTTGATTGTCATGTCGTTCATCTCCAATCTCCCGATAGCGTGAATGCGTCCGCGGCGTCGGGTCTACCCCGTCGCGCAAGCGCCTCTCTCGCCAACGCGAACGCGTCGGCGCGGCTTGTCTTGCCTAAGAGCCAGTGCTGGTAGAACGCACAAAAAAACTGCGCACCGTTCTGCGCGTCGACGTGCCAGTACGTCGACAGCACACTAGCGACGCCCCGTTGCAGCAGGGCCCATACGATGCTGACCGCATCGCCACCCCAACTCTCGCGCGCCAGCCCGCTTACACACGCCATGAGGCCGACATGAGCGTCGTCGAGCACGGGCCACGCCGCGAGGCGCCTAGGCGTAAGGCGTCCGGGATACGCGCTGTCGAAGGCGTCCTCTGCGCCGGGGAGTGCGCCGCCGGCGGCGAGCAGCAGCAACGCGCGATCATCGATCGCGAGGTCGGTATCGCGCGCGAGCGACTCAGAGGCCGAGACGCCGTGGGCTGTGAGATGCACCAGCAGCCGCGGTGCGAGGAACTCCTGCAGAGTCTCGGCGTCGGTCACGTCCGGCGGCACCTCGGTCCGCACACACGCGCGCAACGCCTCGGGGATCGAACGCAACGCCTCGACCTTCGCGCGACAGCGCTCGTCGGCTACCTCGGTCGACAGTAGCGTCGTCAAGCACAGCGCCGCGTCGGGTCGTCGCGGCGGACGATCGAGCTGCGCGAGAAGGCTTTGCATGCCCTGACAGCCCGTGACCCGAAACGCGTCTCGCAGCCTCGCGCTGCGGAATGGCAGCAGGTGAAACGGGACGTCGTAGAGGTCACCGTCGGGACAGATCACCAGATGTCCCTTGTCTGGAAGCGCCGCGTCGAGCCAGTTGACCAGCGGTGCGAGTAGCGCCAGGAAGTCGACCTTTGGGCGCCCCAAGCTCAGGCGCGAGGTCTGCCACCTGCATTTACAGGCCGTGTCGACGAGCGCGCGAAGCGTCGGCCTCAGCCTGCCGCCGCGAAGCTCTCCGTATCGCGTCACGATTGGCTCAAAGGCAACAACGCGGTGCTGTGGCTCGCCCGCGCCAACGAGGACGAAGTACGCCTTGCGCTCGTCGGTGAGTAGCGTTAGGTAGATGAAGCCGAGGTCCCTGGCCCGCGACTCCATCAAGCCGGCGTCCAGCGGCGCCATCCGGGTACAGCGCTTTTCGAGCAGGTCGGCGAGCATGCGGCCCTTGCTCGCCTCGATCGTGCGAAAGGCTTGAGTGACGCAGCCAAGCCCCAGCTGCATCTCGCACAGCTGGACGTGAAGATAGCGGAAGCGCCCGACGAAGTTCGGCCTGTAGCGCACGTCAGCCACCTGCTCGCGCAGCTGCTCGAGCACGCCGAGCAGCGTCTCGCCGGCGTCGCAGGCTCGATCGATGTTGCGCGCCTCGCGGTGCAGCAGCAGTAGCCGGTGCAGGGCGTCCGCTCGCTGCAGCAGGCTGCGGCGACCCAGCCGGCCGAGCAAGGCTTCCTGGACGTCGATGGCCGCCTGGAGCGCGCTGGCATCGACGTGGTGGCCCCGTTCGATCGCCGCGAGCGCTGTGAGCACCTGGTGCAGCACGCGCCGCTAGTCGATCCCAGGGATACGCGGGCCGCGTGCGTTGATCTCTTCGAGCAGAGCGACGACGCGCGTCGCCAGCGCGGTGTCAAGCACCGTGGCGCGGGCCAGCTCGCTGTTCAGCTGGTGCAAGCGCTGCAGAACGTTGGGTGGCAAGAACAGCGCGAGCAGTGGCGCCTGCTGCATCATCGCGTGAAGCGGCCCCCGCAGCTTCTCGAGCGTCACTGGCTCGGGCCAGCCTACGGTAGTGATTTGCGTCGTGACCCGCTCCTCGAGCGCCCCGTAGGTCACGCGCTGCGCCGGCGACAGCGCCGTCGTCCTGATCTCATCGAAGCTCTGCTTGGCGCGGTCGAACACGCCGAAGGTGAGCCAGAGGTCGACCTCGCGCATGCGCAACGACTCGCGATTCTCGGCCAGGGGCGGCGGCGCAGCGGGGTAGTGCTCGTCGATCCATGAGATGTTGTCGGCGATGACTCGCGCTGCTCCTTCGATGTCATCGTCATTGGCGCGGGTGCAGGCGTGGCTGGCAGCAGCTCGCGAAAGCACCAGCGCGCAGTGTTCGCGTTCCACTGGATCGGCGCTGCGCTGATGAAGCTCGCGTGCGGCGCCCAACACAGCTCGGGTGAGCTGCTCGTCGAGCGGACGATGGGCCACCACCACCAGATCGTCGGCGATGACCTCCAGGGCTGTTAGCAGCGCGACCGGCTCGCCCAGCCGCGCATGGGTCAGCGCAAAGGACGTTCGCGCCGTCTGTGGCAGCTCGGCGAGGAACGACGAGCACTCCGCCCGATCCGCCTCGACGAACAGTCGCTGCACACGATCTGCTGTGTCCATAACGCTCTCCGATATGGCTAGAAGATGCCGTACTGAGCCGCTTCCGCTCGCACGGCCGCGATACGGACGTCCGCCATCTCGCCGCGTAGAGCATCGCGCTGGTTCAGCTCTGCCATCTTCGAGCCGAGCTGCGCCTGCAGGTGGCTGGGAATGGGCAGGTGGGGCTGCTGCAGCTGGGCGGATTGAAGCTGCTGCAGCAACAGCTGGGAAGCGGCGAGGAGCGCTTCGATGTCGGAGCCGCTTCGAGCGTCGAGATGTCTGGCGGTGGCTCCGTCGCCGGCGCTGCTGGACCGCCGAGCTGTCCAGGCGATCAGGCCGATGACCACGCCGACGGGAACCAGGAACATCACGAGTTTCATGACGACTGCGAAAACGATGAAGAAGTCCATCTTGCCCTCCGTTGTTCCCCGAACGGCAGCAAGAAGTGAGCCGACCCCGTTTGCAGAGATCCTGGCTATCTACATCCGTTCGAACGCTACAGTGTGAGCAAAGTGGTTGCCATGCTGAGCAGGAGTTGCCCAAAGACCACGCCACCCAAAGTACCGCGCCTCCCCATGTTCTCGATGACACGAATCGTGCCCTTTCGCGCCAAGAGTCTGGACGTCCTGGTGACCGATCCTGACGATGTCGCGCCCCTGCGCCAGACTGTCCTGCAGCTCGCCGTCCGCGGCCACCTCGTGCCCCAGGATTTGAACGACGAACCAGCGAGCTTCCTGCTGGAGCGCGCGGTAGAAGAACGAGATCGGCTGACCCGTGAGGGCAAGCTACGGCGGCAGAAGACGATAGGCCCCAACGGCGCTGACCGCTGTGCCCGCAGGGGCGCTGGTGCTTGCTGGACGAGCTTGCGGAGCATGGACAGCCGCTATCGGACTGCGAGCCGATCAACCGCGCCATCGCCGCGCACGTCGCGGCGAAAACGTGGGTGACCGTTCGCGAGTGTTGCGCCTGCCCGGCTTCTTCCACGTGAAGAAAAAAAGGCGACCCCACGACGGAGGAGCTATCGCCGATCCGCACCGGTGAGTGCTGCCTCCCAGGCATCGGCGCGCCAAGCAACTTCCTCGACCAACCGCTGGCGTGCGCTCTCGGACAGCTCTCCGTGCAGAACGTGGTTGCCGAACACGAGCCCATCGCGCTCGTGAACGTCGAGGTATCCGAGGGGGAGGTCGTTCGTCGTGTCCAGCGCCCAGTCTCGGACGTGTGAGGCCGTTGGTCGGCCGCCCCACGCGCCACGGTGCTCTAGCTCAATCAATGGGGCGATCACGCTGACGAGGCGCACGCCGCCTTCGTAGGCGTACAGCGTGATTCCTTGCGTTCGGCCGCCTCGGGACACGACGATGCGTGCCTTGTGACCGGAGAGCCACTCCACGTCGCCGTTCGCGAGCGCCGCCAGTGGCCGTCCCCACAAGCCAGGGGCGTCGTCATCCGCTCGTGGCGACTGACCCTCGAGGGCGGCGACGAAGCGGCTGATCGAAGCACCGTCGACGCTCTCGTCAGGCGTAGGGACGAGCAGCCGCAGAAACGATTGCACTCTGCGGCTTCGTCCGATGAGCCGCCTTCGCATCCCGCCGCTGAAGACGAGTAACCGTTCAGTGGGGTAGTTGCCGACCAATCGAGTCAGCGGCAGCTTGGCCGCATGAAGACCATCCAGACTCGAATTGAAGAGCGGGTCGAGGCGTTCGTCGTCGACCTTCAGCAGCTGGTGCGG
>JAGQIK010000558.1 GCA_020431405.1 Myxococcales bacterium | reverse complement strand
GCCCTGCCAGACTTGACGGCAGGCGCCCGCGGCGAGTTGGCGCGCGCCAGCTTCGTCGGCGCCGACGCGTCTGGCGGGGTCGCTGCCGCCGCGTCGGCCGTGCTCGCTCCTGCCGCACCGGCGACGCTGCCGCTGCCGCTGCCATCGTCAGCGCCGCTGCCGCTGCCACTGGCCATCGCCGCCGATCCAGCGCCGGCGCTACCCGCGGCACTGCCCGAGCTACCCGCTGCGGCCGACGCCGCCGCGGCGCTGCCGGCCCCGGATCCTCCGCCGGCCGTGGCCGCGGTGGCACTGCCCGAGCCGTCCGAGGAGGATCCACCGAAGAGGGACGTCACCACGTCGGGGCGCACCGCGTAGAGCCCGCCGAGCAGCGCACCGGCGCCGAAGACGACGCCGACGAAGGCCACCGCGAGCATCCGTCCCGCGCCACCCCGCTTGGCGGCGCGCGGCTCGTCGTCTGGATCCGGCAGCAGCACGGGTCGGGCATCACCCGCGATCGGCTTCACCTCGAAGTCGCTCGGCACCGTGCGCACCGGCTCCGGCTCCTGCACCGCAACCGGCACGGGCTGCGGCCGCGGCGCGGCGCCGACCAGATGGGGCAGCGAGAACAGCACGGAGTTCTCCGCGCGCGACGCGACCAGCGGCGGCTCGTATCCGCGCTCGTCGCGCGACGTCGTCTCGACGTCGTCGGCTACGCGCGGCGCGCTCGCCGCCTGAACCTGGCTGGCCAAGGCCTGCGCCGAACCCGAATAGGTGCGGACGCCAGGCTCGGAGTCATCCTCGAAGTCGTCGTCGTCGCGGTCGTGCGCCGCGACCATCGGCGCCGCTGGGCCCGCCTCGGCAAAGCTCGGCAGCCGCGCGTCTACTGCCGTCACGTCGTGGGGCTCGGGCGCCATCGGCGCGCCGCCCTCGACCGCGAAATCAACCGATGACGAAGCCTCCGGGCTGGCGGCGAGCTCGGCCGACGTGGGCGTCTCGAGCGTCTTCTTGAGCCCCTCGAGCCCGTCGCGGCCTTCCATCGCGGCGACCTTCGCCGCCGCGGCAGCCGCCGCGCCTCCGCCAGGCCCCACCTCGAGCGCGTCGAGCATCGCTTCGAACTCGGAGTCGTCCGGAAACCCCTCGGGTCCGGGTTGGCCGTGCACGTGGACGGGAGGCGATTGCACCGCCGACGGTCCCCTGTCGGCGATCGACGTGTCGCCAATCGACGTGTCGCCAATCGACGTGTCGGCCAACTGCTCGCCGGCTCGTGTCTTGGACACGTTCGGCGGCGTGTGGTCGAGGTCGAGATCCTCTTGGCTGTCGGCTGCGGCGCGCCCGGCCGCTCGCGCGCCCGAGCCATCGCGCGGCACGTACTTGGCGCGAACCTCTTCCTCGGCGCTTTCGGCGTTGAGGTAAGCCACCACGGCCGTGTCGCGTTGCTCGATCGCAGGGCGCCCGGCATCGTTGCGCTCGCCCTCGCCGTGATGCGATGTCAGCCCGGTCAGGCGGCTGGTCTTGGCCGGCGCAAGACCGCCGCGCAGCAGCGGCGGCTTGGCAGGCGACGGGCGCGGCGAGAGCGCCGAGTCATTGCCGCCTGCGGCTGCCAGCTCCTTGGCCAGCCCCTCGAGCGCGGCCGGCCGGGTAGGCATCTCGGGCAACGGACCGCCGGTCAGCCGCTGCGGCGGCCCGGTCATCTTGCGCCCGCGCAGCCCTCCTCCGCTCAGGCCATCGAGAAGCCCCGCCGGTGGCCGACGGCTGACGTCGGTGTTCTCCTCGTCGGGGATGTGCGCTGCGGTCACCGCTGGCAGCGGACCGCGGCGAACCGCCGGGCCCGTGACTGGGCCGGTGGGCCTGCGCGGCTCCGCGATGGGTGCCGCCTCGGATGCGGCGCCCGCGAGGTCACTATCAAGGTCGGCGAACTCTTCGATGTGCTTGAGGCGCTGCCACTTGGAGAAGCCCTGACGCCAGGCGTAGGTCGTCGCCTTGACCTCGCCGCGCTCGAAGCGCTCGCGCACCTCTTGCGCCGTTACCGGCCCGATGCGCTGGCGTTTGACGACGAGAAACCAGCGCTTGCCGCGGCTGGCGAGCGACGGGGCGGCGGTCGGCTCGGCGTGGCGCACCTCGAAGACCTCGCCGCAGCTCTTGCAGCGGATCTTGAGCACGCGGCCACGGATGCGCTGCTCGGGCAAGCTGTAGCGCGCCCCGCAGTGCGAGCACTTGACCTTGACCAGCTCGCCGCCTTTCGCCATCGATCTCGACTATCTTCGCTCTCGTCGCGCCCGCGCGCGACCGTGGGTGCCGGTTCTGTCCAAGGCTACCAGCCCGGACACGGCAGCGTCATCCTGTCAGCGCGGCTTGGCCAATGACGTCAGCGCCTCGCTCAGCCCGCCGTAGAGCGCTGCGACGTTCTGCTCGGGCCAGACGTCGCGATCTCCACGCACGAACGACGTTAGATCCTGCCGATTGTCCAGGCGCGCCAGCGGAAGAACGTATGTCTTGCCGTGCGCTTCGACCTCCACCGTGCCGGCCGTCTTGGCGCGCTCGACCAGATAGCCGATGTCGTCGCAGCCGTATTCCTGGCGCATCACCGCTTCGGGCACGCCGTGGTGCAGGATCGATCCCGGATCATTGGGATCGGCGCGCTCGACGTTCTTGCGGCGCGACTCCTCCGGCGTGACCCAGATGTAGAGCACCGACGCGCGCGACAGGATCTCGTCCGACAGGCGCGAGAGGCTGTACGCGTAGCCGCGCGGCGCCTCGAGCGGCATCGACGCGCCCTCCGCGCCGCCGCGCGCGAACTCGATCACCACCGTGCGGCCGTCGAGCGAGTCGGGGATCGCCGCGCGCAGCTCGGCGTAGAGGTCGCGCGCGTCGTTGGCGATGCCTTCGACCAATTTCGCGCGCACGTCATCGGCGAGGAGGGCGATGAGCTTCGCGCCACCACAGGCGGCGCGCGCCGCGTCGATACGCGCGAGCAGCGTCTCGGCCGGCGACTGTGGCTCGGGCCGTCGCGCAGCGCGCAGATCAGCGTAGTCCTCGTTGAGCAGCTCGATCAGGGTGCCCCACTCGATGGGGTCTTTGAACGGGCGATCGGCGGCGGCGAAGAACAGCCGCGGCGCGCCGATGGCGTCGAGCTCCTCGTCGATGCGCCGCATCATGTGCACGTACGGATAGTCGTCGAGCTGCGCTGTCTCGCCGAGACTGAAGTCGGAGGCGCATTGCTCCGGCGTGAGGGTGGAGAGAAAGGTGCGCACCTCGGACTTGCCCGAGGCAGGCAGCGCGATCAGCAGCAGCGTATCGATCAGCAAGGCAGAGCTCCTTAGGGACGATGGCGATGGCGATGACGGTAACGGTAACGTATCGCCACAGCGAGCGACAACAGCAGCAGCGGCCACGAGGGCGGTGCCGGCGCCGCGCTGCAGCCGCAGCCGCCGTCCGCTGCTGGCGTCGCGCCGTCGCCCGCGCTCGCAGCGCCGTCGCTCGCGGCAGCGTCG
>JAGQIK010000557.1 GCA_020431405.1 Myxococcales bacterium | reverse complement strand
GCGGCGCTGCGCGTCGAGGCGCCGACCAACGCCACGCGCTCGGGCGCCACGCCAGCGAGATCGAGCGTGAACAGCGACAGCAGCGTCGCCGAGCGGCCCGGTGCGCCGGACAGCGTGACGCGGCCGCGGGCGTACGGTCGCAACGCGGCGCGCGCGGCTGCGGGCGTGCGCGCGATGAGCGCGACGTCGCCGTGCGACCATCCGGTGAGCAGGACCACGCGCGGCGCGAGGGCGCGCAGGCGCTCGTGTGCGGCGACGAGCTCGGAGAGCGGCACGATGGCGATGTCGGCGCCGTCGGCCTTGCCGCCGCCGGCGCCGAGCGCGCGCTCGATGTCCTTGATGTCGACGCGCGCGCCGACGCGCACGTCGAGGCCGCGCGCCGCGTAGAGGCTGCCTTTGGCGGTGCGCACGCCGCCGTTGGCGACGATAGCCGGCGCGCAAGGCGCCCAGCGCAGGCAGACCAGCCGCAGCGGGCGCGCGATCTTCTTGACGGCCTTCGCGGGGCGCGCCTTGTCGGTGGGCTTGCTGCCCGGCTTGGCCTTGCTCGCGGCGCTGCCGCTGCCGTTGCCGCTGCCGTTGCCGCTGCCACTGCGAGACTGCGCGGCCGGCACGCGATGGGCCGCGCGCGGGCGCGTCGACACCGACATCACGAACGAAACACCCATCAACACCAGGAGCGCGAACACTAGATAACGTCTCATCGGACTACCACGTTCCAGCGCTCGAGCCGTACGTCTCGAGCAGCTTCTTTTTGGGGTACGACGGCTTGATCATCTTCTTCAGCACGTCGACCGGTACGGCGAGGTTGAGGTTCTGAGCGCGCATCCACGGCCCGCCGTACTGGGCGGTGTTGATGCCGATGACCTCGCCACGCATGTTGAAAAGCGGACCTCCGGAGTTGCCGGGCGAGACCGGCGCCGACATCTGGATCAAGCGCCGGCCGCGCAGCACGCGTCGCGCCGAGATCACCCCGTCGGTGAGCGTGTGATCGAGCCCCAGCGGATTGCCGATGGCCACCACGCGCTCGCCGACCTCGATCTTCATCGGATCGCCGAGCACTACCGGCGCCGGCGCGGCCTCGCTCTCGACGCGCAGCAGCGCCAGGTCGGCGTGACTGTCTTCGGCCAGCAGGTAGACGCGCGTCGCCCACTTGCCGTCGATCTTGATGCGCACGGCCTTGGCGTGGTGCACCACGTGGTAGTTGGTGGCGATGGTGCCACGGTCGTCGATGATGAAGCCCGTGCCGCTGCCACCGCCCGTCAGGCGCTTGACGGCGATAGAGACCACCGCCGGCTTGTTGCGGCGAAAGAGCTCGGCCGCGCTGATCACACGCCGCTTGCCATCCTTGCCCTCTACCGTGCGCGCCAATGCGGCCTTGGTCTTGGTCTTGGTCTTGGTCTTGGTTTTGGTCTTGGTCTTGGTCTTGATCTTCGCCTTGGCCTTGACCGCCACGCCGCGGCCACTGCCGCCGGCGCTACCTGACGTCACGGCGTCGACGCCGGCGAGCAGGTAGGCCGCGTGCGCGCTGCGCGACATGCCGGCGCGCGCGAGGCGGTCGCCTTCGCGCAGCAACAACGGCGAGCTGGTGCCGTGCGCCACGCCGACAAACAGCAGCGGAAAGACGACCCAGCAGATGGCGAGGATGTCGCTGGCGAGGCCGCCAGAGCGCTCGCGCTTGCTGACGCGCAGCGCGAGCTCGATTAGCCCCAGTGGTACGAGCACGGCGACCACCAGCGCGAGGATCGCGCGCATGGTCAGCCCCACCTGCAGGGCGCCGAACAGCGCCATCAACGACAGCAGGCAGGCGGCGAAGCCGCCGACGATGGCGACGGCCTTGGTGACGGCGAAGACGGCCTTGAAGGCGCGCGCGCCGGACGACGGCGCGGCGGCCTGGGTTGCGGGGCGATCGCTGGATGACATCAGGAAACCTCCTCGCGCTGGCGCCGTGCCAGCGAAAGGAGGCACGCCAGCGTCGAGGGGATCGACTTTGCATGGGATGTGCCGCGAAGGGCGCCGCGCGGATCAGGCGTCTAGCCCGCGATTCGTGGCCACAGAGGGGCTTCGCGCCGCGAGCCAAGATCCACTCGGGGTGCCCCGCGCCGCCGGCCTGGGGTGTAGTCCGCCAACCTACGCCGGCCGGTCAGACACTACGGCCAGTAGACCAGCGGTGTGAAGCGCTCGCGCAGCGCCTGCGCGCTCTGCTGCGCGAGCTTGGGCGCGAGGCGCAGACGCTCGAGCTCGGAGAAACCCTCGGCGCGCGTCAGGGCGGGCACGCACGCGTCGGTGACACCGCTGATGTCGAGGGCGCGCAGCCGCGGCGCGCCGTGGCGGGCGGCAGCGGCGAAGCGCGCCAGCGCGGCGTCGCGACCGTGGCGCACCTCGAGTGCCTCGAGCCGCCGCAAGCTGGGGCTGTGGCAGAGCGCGTCGAGGGCCGGGCCACCGATATCGCCGGTGAGCAGCGACAGCTCGCGCAGCTCGGCGAGATGCGAGCTGCATAGCAGCGCGCGCGCGCCGGCCGCGCCGACCATCGTGTCGCGCAGCACCAGCGCCTCGAGCGCGCGCATCGCCGCGTGCGACTGCGCCAACGCCCGTGCGCCGTCGTCGCCGAGCGGCAGGTCGGCGAGCACCAGCCGCCGCGCGCCGTCGAGCACGGGCGAGACGGCGAGGGCGGTGAGGCCGCTGCCGCCGAGGGCGTTGCCGGTCAGGTCGAGCGCGCGTAGCGACGCCAGGCCATCGCCGCGCGCCAGCGCCAGCGCGCCGTCGTCGTCGAGCTCGCTGTGGGCCAAATCGAGCTCGCGCAGCGCGGCCAGCCGCGGCGAGGCGCCGAGCGCGGCGAAGCCGGGGCGGTCGATGCGACAGTCGCGCAGCGAGAGCCGTTCGAGCCGCGGCAGCGACCAATGATCGAGCGCGCGTGCCAGCCCGGGCCAGCCGGCGAGGATCGCGCCGTCGAGCGAGAGCGACTCGAGGCTCGACAGGCCGCAGGCGACGATGGCCCGCACCGACGCGCGCGTGAGGTGGCTGCGGCCGAGGTCGAGCTCGCGCAGCCCCTGCAGGTGCTTGACCATGCCGGCGATGTGCGAGGCGTCGTCTTCGAGCTGCGCGCCGCGCAGCGCGAGCCGCTCGAGCTGGCCGAGCTCCTGCGCCGAGCCAGCCAGCGCGCGCATTCCCTGCCAGCCCATGACGCTGTCCTCGAGCTCGAGCTCGCGCAGGCGAAACAGTAGGCCGCTGGTCAACAGCGCCTCGGCCGCTGTCGGGCCGATGCGGCCGCGGATGCACAGCCTCAGCGGCGCCACCGACAGCTCCGTGGCGAGCGTGGCCACCGCCTCGGCGCCACCGCGAAACTCGAGATCGACGAGCCGCGCGAAGCCGCGCGCGATGGCGCGCGCGCCACGCGAGCCGACGGGCGCTCGCACGGCAAGCCGTTCGATCTGGCCCAGCGGCGCGAGGCCGGCCAGCGCCTGCAGGACGCCATCGAGGGGCTGGTCGCGCGCCTCGAGCTCGAGAGAGCGCAGCGCGCGCTGGCGCAGCACAGCGCCGCCGAAGGCTTCGACCAGACGTTCAGGTGGCGGGGGCTGCGCGCCGAAGTCGATCGCGACGTGCTCCACGTGCGCCACCGCCGCGCAGCTGCCGAGCTCGCCGAGCCGCCGGCTGTCGTCGCAGACGAGGCGCACCTCGCGCAGCGCGCCGAGCTCGGCGACCGCGTCGGCGCTGTCGAGCAGCTGCGAGAGCTGGCAGCTGACGCCGCGCAGCAGGCCGTCGTCGAGGTCGAGCGCCGGCGCGTGCGGCGCGGCTTGGTAGTCGAACAGCGCGCTGTTGTAGAGCGGCGCTAGCCAGCGACGCTGCTCGCGGCGCCGCAGCTCGGCGGCACGCGAGAGCAGCTCGTCGCGCCGCGTTTGGTCGTGCGCCTCGCGCGCGTTGAGGCAAAGCTGCAGATGCTCGCCGCGCGTGTCGCCGCGGGCGCTGAGAAAGTCACCATAGACGCGGCGCCGCTCCACGTCGTTGGGCGCGGCGACGACGGCCGACAGCAGCGCACGTTGTTCGGCGTCCACACTGTGATTCTAGCGCCGTCGCGAGCGACCTGCTCGCACGATGCGCGAAGCTACAGCGTGCGCGCGATGGCCGCGATGCGCCGCTGGTAGCTGGCGCTGCGAATATCGGGGGCCGCGCCGGCGATGCGCAGCTCGACGAAGTGCTCGAGGGTATCGCCGACGGGCTGCGCCGTGCCGAGGCGCGCCGTCTCGTGGGCGCGGATCACGGCCCAGCTGAGGTACGGCAGCGCGTCGAAGAGCGGCCGCAGCCCGAGCGTCAGCGCCGGATCGTCGGGCGCGCTGTCGAGCAGCGATTCGAGCTCGGCACGCGCCGAGGTCATCGCGGCCCGCATGCGCTCGGCCAGCGGGCCTTCGGCGAGCGTCTCGCACAGCCGCTCGAGGTAGGCGAAGAAGCCCTCGTGCACGCGGTACTTGCGCATGTCGCGGGCCAGCTGGTTGAGCAGCGTGTTGTGCGTGCCCTCCCAGTTCTCGAAGACGATCACGTCGCGCAGCAGGCGCGGCAGCACCGAGAAGGTCTCGATGGCGCCGTTTCCGCCCAGCACCTCGATGCCCTCGACGATGGCCCAGCGCGCGGACTTGGCGGTGCGCATCTTGTTGAGGTTGACCGCCATGCGCACGAACGCGCGCTCGACGTCGTCGGCTTCGCCGCGGTCGACGCGGTCGTGCATCCACGTCGTGTGCAGACAGCCCGACAGCATCGCGTCGACCTCGGCTTTTGTGTTGGCCAGCGTCTGCTGCACCAACGGGTAATCGCCTATCGTGCGGCCGAACGCGCGGCGATGGCGCGCGTAGGTTTGCGCCGTGACGTAGGCGCGGCGCGCGAGCCCCGCGCATCCCATGGCGTTGAACAGGCGCGAGGTGGTGATCACCAGCGTCATCAGTTGCACGAACGAGCGGCCAGGTTTGTCTCCGTCGCGGTCGCCGCCGATCAGATGGCCCCACGCGCCGTTGAAGTCGGCCTCCGTCGAAGCCAGCGTGCGGGTGCCGAGCTTGGTCTTGAGGCGGCGGATGGCGAAGTCGTTGGGCGTCACGCCGTCGTCGAGAAGGCGCGGCACGAGGAACATGCCGAGGCCCGCGGTGCCCGCGGGCGCACCCTCGAGCCGCGCGGTCATGACGAAGACGTCGGCGTCGATGCGCGAGGCGAACCACTTTTCGCCGAAGATGCGGTAGCGGCCGTCAGGCTGCTTCCTGGCAACGGTGGCGTTGGCGCCAACATCGCTGCCGCCGGTGATCTCGGTGAGAAACTGCGAGGCGCAGTAGCTGGTGTCGTAGTCGCGCGTCAAAAAGCGCGGCAGGTAGCGCTCGCGCAGCGCGGTTGGCGCCAGCGCTTGCAGCACGCGGATCGCGCCGGCGTTGCAGGCGAAGGGGCAGTTGTGGCCGGCCTCGCCGAGGTGCGCCGAGATGTAGAAGCGTGCCAGCACGCCGAGGTTGTCGGGGTGATTGGCGTAGGCTTGCATGATGCCTCCGCGATAGAGCAGCCGCCCGAGCTCGTGCACCGTGGGGTGATGCACGATGATGTCTTGGCGAGCTCCGTACGGATCCCAGCGCTCGAGGCGCGGCAGGTTCTGATCGAGGTTGCTTTCCCGCGCCAGCGCGTCGCCGGGTCCGGCGCAGTCGTCGCCGAGCTGCTCGAGATCGCGCTCGAGCTCGGTGCGCCGCTCCGGCGCGACGTAGAGCGGCAGCACGCGCCGCAGGTGCGAATCGGCGCTGTAGAAGCTTTCGGGTTGGGCGCGCTGCCAGGCTGCGACGTCGGCGTAGGCCAGGCGGTGCTCCGGTTGGCTGGCGTCCGATCCACCAGCGTGTGTCGTCTCGGCGTTGGTCATCTCGGCTTTCATCCCTTCGCGGCTACGGGGCCGCTCTCGATGGCATCTCGTAGGCGAGCGCTGGCGCCTCCCAGAGCTCCGGCAGCGACGCGCGAACGGTGACCTCGTCGAAGATCTGCCGCAGCCGCGCTGTGTCGATGCCGGATCGATCGCCCTCGGCCTCGGCCCAGCGCCGCCACAGCTCGGCGGCGAGCGCGCTGGTGGCGGCGAAGCCGTGGCGCAGCGCGTCTGCTGCCCAGTCCGTTGGCAGCAGCGCCGCGGGCAGCAGCGGATCTCGAAACAGCACGCCGATGGCGGCGCGCCCGAGCCCGATCGACGCGGCGACCGCGTCGCCGAGCGGCAGCGTCAGAAGCTCGTCGCGCGCGCGCTCGACGACGGTCAGCGCGCGGCGCTGCTCCTCGGCGGTTGTCTCGAGCTCGAACAGATCGGCCGCCAGCGCGCGCTCGCGCGCCGGATCGAAGAAGCGCGCCGCGAGCACGTGCGGGCGCTCGCCGTCGCCGCCCGCTTCGCCGAGCTGCATTACGACATCGTGCTGATTGACATCGAGATTGTCAGGCCGCATCCACACGCCGCGGTACGGCGAGCGCAGCCGAAGCACCGAGAGCGCGCGCTGCATGGCGGCGCGGCGTTTGCGCTGGCGATCGGGCAGCGACATCAGCACCTGCAGCCAGGCCCCCGACCATGGACGCGTGCGCGGGCGCGACACGGCCCGCCGTACGTGCTGATTGAAGGCCGCAGCGTCGCGGCTGAGCCGATATCCAGCGCGGTCGTCGGTGGTTTGTGCCTCGAGCTTGCCGGCCACCACGAGGCGCCTGACCGCGACGCGCGCGGCGTTTTCGGTGAATCCGCAAAGCTCGGCGACGCGCACGAGATGACGCACGGGTGCCGGCTGAGGCGCCCACATGGCCAGCACGTCGACGATCACGTCGGTACAGTGCATTACGATAATACTAATATACTATAGTCAATCGTAATGCAAACGGCGCGAGGGCGCCCGGCGGCTACTAGCGCGAGACAAGGTCCCACGCGTCCGCGCCCGACACGTTGATGTTGCCGCGCAGCCACGGGCTGCCGGCGACCGATCCGAGATAGTTGAGCTGACCATCGTTGCGTTCGGAGGCGATCAGGTAGCCGCGGATCTTGGTGTCGTACATCATGTGCCAGCGCTGGTAGCGCCAGCTCGCGCAGGTGCGTTGCATGATATAGGGCTGCGAGCTGGCGTCGCTGTGCAGGCACAGCTGGCTGTGCACGAGCTTGATCTGTAGCGCGCGGGAGTCGTAGGGACTGGCGCTGATGGTGACGTGCCTGTGGTCCGCCAGGCGGCTGTAGGGGTAAAGCTGCAGCGTCGTGTCGCTCATCCAGGCGTTGGGAACGTCGATGCTCAAGTAGTCGCGCGCGATGTCGCGCAGCCCGTACTGGGTGGCGTAGGGCAGCGTCTGCATGTTGAAGGCGTAGTCGTAGCCATCGGTCAGATAGCGCTGCGTGCGGTCGTAGCGCAGGTAGACGCGCTTGCCGAACCAGTAGGTCGTGAAGTCGTCGTCGTTGGTGCAGCTGTGCTGCATCGCGACGCCGTTGCTTGCGACGTAGAGGCACTTGTTGGTGTCGAGGTTGACGATGCGGTACTTGTTGAACGTGTATTGGTGCAGCCGCCAGCGCGAGCCATCGGAGCCGCAGGAGATGCGCTCCGCGGCGCGATCGAGCGCGCTGGCGTAGGGGATGCCCAGGCACAGGTTCGAGCTCTGGGGCCGCAGATAGAACGGCAAGGAGCTGTTCAGCGCGTAGGTCGTCGCTTGGCGGCGCTGTCCGATCGGTTGGTCGCCGTCCGATTCCACGCCACCACATGCGGCGGCGAGAAGCGAAGCGAGGATGACTATGGCGGCGAGTCGTGGCTTGCGTGTGTGCATGCACCGCCGCTATTCAAGCGGCGTACCAGCAGCGCAGCGACGTGATCTCGCTGTGATGGAGGCGTGCAGGCGCTCGCTGTCTCCCTGTGACATGCCCTATCTGATATTGCAGTGTCCCTCGCCCTGAAAGTGCACGAGCGAGCGCGTCTGCGCTGTGACGAAGTCGCGCAGGGTGTGCACGGTGCCGTTGGCGCCGGTGCCGTATTGATCGATGGGCAGCGTCGTGAGATCCACGGCGTCTAGCTCGGCGAGGGTGACCTCGTTGTCGCCGTTGGTGTCGGCAGCTGCGAAGGCGGAGAAGCGCAGCTTCGCCTGGTCGGAGGCGAGGTCATCGAAGAAGAGGTGGTCGCCGTGGATCGTCAGCTGCGCCGTGGTGTGTCCGCCGGCGGGCACGACCACGCCGGCCTTTTCGTCGGCGTCGACGCAGCCGCGATAGCGTGTCTCCTCGGTGAAGCCCCAGCGGAAGGTGTAGCGCTGCGCGCCCTTGGTCGCGACGCCCTCGACGTAGAGCACCCAGCCGCGGCCGTTCATCAGCTCGACGTCCTCGGCGCTGGCGTTGCCGGCGATGGCGCCGTGGGCTCTGAGCGTGTCGGCGCCGATGTCGTCCCAGCGGCGCGCCTGCACCGAGGTGAAGTCGACGACGTCGTGGGGCCCGGGCTTCTTGAGGTCGAAGATCTTCTGCTCGGACATCGCGGCGCCCTCTGCACCGCCGCTCTCGGCGATGTGCACGCGCGAGAGCGCCAGCAGGAACTTGGTGTACTCGATGGTGTAGCCGTCGACCACGCCCTCGCCGTCGGGCGCGGCGGCGGGGATCTGTTGCTCGATGAACGCTTCGCCGAAGGTCGTGATGGTGACATCGCCCGCGCCGAGGCCGCAGGCGCCGTGGGTGGCGGCGACGAGCAACGCGAGGGTGACCGCGTGGAAGGTGCGCATCAGTTGGTCCAGACCGCGGTGAATGCCGCCGCGTTGTAGGCCCCGCGCGATAGCGCGTTGTAGGCCTGGCTGTCGTCAGCGAAGGTCTGCAGCGCGTCGGTCTGCGAGAGGCGCGCGAAGTCGATGCGCGAGACCCACTGCGCGGCGTCGATCTGCAGCTCGGCTGCGCCGCTATGCGCACCTCCGGGCGCAGGATCGAAGCCGGCGGCCACCGGCGCGCCGAGCACGGCCTTGTCGACGTGCAGCGTGGCGGCGAAGCGGATCGGCTGCTGGCCTGCCTTGCTCGCCGTGCCGACGATCGAGATCGTACCTATGTCGACGGCAAGCGACCGATAGTCACCCGTCACGCCGGCCGCCTCGCCCACGCGTGCTGGCTCGTCGGCGAGCAGGTCGATGGTGCGGTCGACGCGAAGCTCCGCCAGCGCACCGCCTTCGCTGTAGTGGCCAGGGTGCGCGTGAGCCGTGCTCACCGGCCACAGCCAGCGCACCGCGCGCGCGACGCGCGACAGCAGCGTGCGGGCAGCGCGTCGCCGCGGCGCAGCTGCAGTCGGCACGGAGTCCGACGTGACGAGCGGGGCGCCGGCGTAGAACGTCAGCGCGCCGAGCGAGATGACGGCCTTGCTGAGCGCCACGGTGAAGCCGTGCTCGTTTTGGATGGCGCCGAGATCGGACGCCGGCGCGACGCGCAGCGCGAAGCGGGTGCGCGCTTCGCCCGTGCTGCCGCCACAGCCGGCGAGCAGCGCGGCGAGCAGCGCGATGCAGATGGCGGTGCGTCTCATGGGCTCTCCTAGAAGCGGGCGCTTAGCGTGCCCTGCACCGTCAGCGGTCGGCCGGCGGTGAAGTGGCGCACGGGCACCAGCGTGTTCTGTTGCTGTGGATTCCAGTTGCTCGAAAAGACGAACTCGCCGTCGCGCCAACGCACGTCGGCGAGGTTGTAGACCTCGAAGGAGAACGTCAGCGGTCCGACCTCGACGCCCGCGTTGAGCTCGACGAGCGCCAGCGCTTTACTGCGCTCGCCGAAGGGCAGCGGGCGCGAGCCGAGCACGGTGGCGCCGATGCCGCCGAGCAGCGTGACACGACGGCCGAAGAACGTGCCGACGCGCTGGCGCAGATCGAGGTCGCCGCGCATCACCAGCGTTGGCGCGTAGGGCAGCAGCGTGCCGGCGCCGTCGAGCTTCTGCGCGCGTGCCCAGGTGCCCGAGACGCGCAGCTTGGCAAAACGTGCCGGCTGCGACTCGACGAGCCAGGCCACGCCGGTGCGCAGCGCCTCGCCGGTGAGGATGTTGCGACCGCTGGCGTGGTCGAAGACGAAGTCGGTGCCGACGTAAGTCAGAAAGCCGGCCACGCTGCCGCGCAGCAGCGGGCCGAAGGACCAACGCGCGCCAACCTCCGAGGAGTGCACTTCGGTGAGCGGCGCGTTTTCGCCGTCGCCGAGGCTGCGCGCCTGCGGCGAGCGAAAGCCCTTGCCGTACGAGGCGAAGAGCCGCAGCCAGCGCGCGGCCTTGACCTCGAGCGTGACCTTCGGGCCGACGAAGAAGCCGAAGGCGTCGCGCCGGCTGCCGGCGCCGCCGTTGGCGAGCGGCTCGTCGATGGCGTAGGCGGCGCCTTCGAGTCGCACGCCGCCGCGCAGGCGCACGCGGCGGTGCAGGCGTGCGTGCACGTCGCCGTAGAGGCCGATGTCGGTGACGCCGAGCGTCGCGGCGATCTCGTCCTTGTAGGGCACGAGGTCGACGGCGCGCAGGCGGCGCTGCGATTGATCGATGCGATCGTGGCGCCAGCGCGCGCCGAGCTCGAAGCGCTGCCCCATGCCGAAGAGGCGAAAGCGACGCTGGTAGCGCGCGCGCCCGCCGATGATCAGCGTCGAATTGTCCTGCTCGTTCATGTCGCCCTGGGGATCGAGCAGATAGCCGGTGAAGTTCTGGCGCAGGCGCAGCGAGCGGTACGCGATGTAGCTCAGCAGCTCGGCGCGGTGCGCGCCCTTGCGATAGTCGAGCGCCACCGACAGCTGGTGGCGCTCGCTGGCGCCGCCCTGGTCGCTGTCGTAGTTGTCGAAGAACCCGACCTGCTGGCGCGCCCAATCGTCGTAACGCAGCACGCCCGCCGAATCGAAGTGTGCGACGTAGCTCGAGCCGAAGAGGCGCAGCTTGGTCGAGCTCGAAAGCTGCACGGCGAACTGACCGAGGGCGCTGGCGCGACGCCAGGCGCGGCCGGGGCCGAAGCCATTGCCGCGCGCCAGCTCGGCGCCGACAAAGGTCTCGCGGTGCGCGCCGGTCGGCCGCCAGGCGGCGACCATGCGCAGCAGGCCAAAGCGGCCGGCAGAAAAGCGCGTCAGGATGCCGGGCTGGTCGAGGCCGAGGCGATAGCTGATCGAGCCGGCCACGGCGAAGTCACCCTGGCGCGGATCGTAGGCGCCTTCAAGCACGCGCATCTCGCGCACCAGCTCGGGGATGACGAAGTTCATGTCGGCGTAGCCCTGGCCGTGGATGTTGCTCGGCTCGTTGATCGGGATGCCTTGCACGTGGACCTCGATGTCCTCGCCGTGCACAGCGTCGAAGCCGCGTAGGAAGATCTGGTGCGCCTTGCCCTCGCCGCTGTGCTGCGAGATGTAGACGCCGGGCGCGAGGCGCAGCAGCTCGGCCGCGGTGCTGCCAGCCTTGGGGGCGCGCGTCATGGGGTTGAGGCGGAAAGTGAAGTCGGTGGCCGAGCGCGTCGGCCGCGTGCCGCTGACCACCGTGACGTATTTGCGCTCCGAGACGGTGTTGTCGCCGCGCGCCGAGTCGTCGCGTTGCGGCTTGGGGGCAGGGTGCTCGTGCGGCAGCACGACGTGATGATGGTGATCTGCCTCCCCGAGTGCGTGTCCGTGCCGGTGTTCGTGCCCGCGCCCGCGCCCGCTGTCGGGCATCCAGCTCGGCAGCTTGAACGTCGGCTTGCCCTTGTCGAGCTGGAAGCGATAGCTGAACTGCACGCGTGCCGGGATCGCGGCTGCGCCGCGTCGCGCGGGTGCGAAGCGAAACGCCAGCGCAGCGGCGCGCGCCGCTTCGTCGAGCCCATGTCCGAGGCCCTTGATCACACGCGCGTGGGTGACGTGGCCGCGCGTGTCCACGTCGAGCTCGAGCAAAACGACGCCTTCGATGCGCGCCCGGCGCGCCGCCGCGGGATAGGGTGCTGCCTTCGCTTCGAGCAGCTTGGGCGCCACCAGCTGCGGCTTCTTCGGCGGCTCGTGTGCCGCTGCCTTGCTGGCAACGCCGATGACGATAGTGATGGTGAGAAGCTCGCGCATTCGCGCCCCCGCAAACCTCGCCGTCCACGCGCGCGCACGTACTACGGCGCGCGACGCGTCAGGCGTCGGACATCAGATCAGCGACTGACTGTCAGGCGAGGTTTGCGGGTGGGCCGCGCGGAGCGCCCTCGCGAGCGGGCAGCCGCTGCGCGACGAGGCTCGCCGGCGCCAGGGCGCGCGCGGCGATGAGACGCTCGGTAGGTGCCGGCACCGCGGGCGGTGTGGTCGCAAGCAGCAGCGCTGAGAGGTGCGCGAGGCCTCCGTCACCGTGGCCGCCGCGCTCGCGCGTTGGATGATCGTCGCTGTCGTCGTCGTCGTTCGAGCGAGTCGAACCGAAAGACAGCGCGTGCTCGTGTTTCGATCCGTCGTGCTCGTGCGCCAGCGTACGCACGGTGCTGCCGTCGACATTGTGACGGTGCTCGTGCGTGCCGCTGGTGTGCTCGGCGAGGTGCATCGCGGGTAACGCGACGAATCCGAGCAGCGCGGCGACCAGACACAGCGTCGCCATCTCGCGCCGCAGCGCACGCGCCGACATCGTGCGCCGGAGCGCGGGGGTCGGAGCTATGCGCGCGAAGCGATCGATCATGCGGGTCGTCTACGAGGCAAGGGCGCAGGCGGATCGTCGCCGCGCGCACTAGAACTTACCCCGCAGGCAGCCGCTTTGGAAACGCGACGAGGCGCTTGGTCAATCCAAATGATTGCGGTAACTTTGATTTGACAGGGGCGCGCTATCTGTCACCGTTATGGTCACAGATGCATCACTAACAAGTCGAGAGCCGTGGCCAGCAGCAGCCGATTCGCCGTCGCCGTTCATGTCATGACCGTGCTCGCGCTGCGCCGAGACGAGCCGACCTCGTCCGAGATGCTGGCCGGCAGCGTCGGAACCAACGCCGCGGTGATCCGCCGCATCCTCTCGATGCTCGCCAAGCATGGCCTCGTGCGCTCTCGACTGGGCGCCGGCGGCGGCGCGCTGTTGGCCCGCACGGCCGACGAGATCACGCTCGCCGAGGTCTATCGCGCCGTCGAGACCGGCGAGCTGATCTGCACACACCGCTGCGAGCCGTCCTCCAAGTGCGTCGTCGGCGCGCGCATCCTCGACGTGCTCGAGCCGATCCGCCAGCGTGCCGAGTCGGCGATGTTCACCCAGCTCGAGCAGGTCCGCCTCTCGATGGTCAGCACCGCCGTCCTCGAAGAAGCCGACCAGCCCGCCACAGCCCCCGCGCCCGAGCTCAACACGGCGTAATCATATCCCTCGGCCGTGGTCTTGCCTTGGTCTTGGTCTTGGTCTTCGACTTAGGCTTAGACCTCGACTAGCCCCAGCGTATACCCCGGTATACGCTGACCCGAGATGCGCTCGTTCGACCCTGGCACGCGCTTCGAGGTCGTCGCGCCCCTGGGCAGCGGTGGCAGCGCCTCGGTGGTGCGCGCCATCGACCGCGTCACGGGGCGCGCCGTCGCCATCAAGCGCCTCGTCGGCGAGAGCGACGCGGACGAGCTGGTGCGCGAGTTCGCCGTCATGCGGCGCCTACGCCACCCCGACCTGCTCGCCGTCTACGACCTGCTCGCAGATGCCGAGACGGGCGCGCCGCTGCTCGTCGCCGAGCTCGCCGAGGGCGAGCCGCTCGATCACTGGTGGGCGGCACGCCCGCTCGACGCACGCCTCGCGGCGCTGACACGCTTGCTCGGCGTGCTTGATTTTCTGCACCGCCGCGAAGTGCTGCATCGCGACATCAAGCCGAGCAACGTGCTCGTGGTGGGCGAGCAGCCGTCGCTCAAGGTCATCGACTTCGGGCTCGCCGCGCGCGTCGGCAGCGCCGCGGGCTCCGCGGGTACGCTCGGCTACGTCGCGCCGGAGGTGCTCGGCGGCGCGCCGGCCGAGCCGGCCAGCGATCTCTACGCCGTCGGCGTGCTGCTCTTCGAGGCGCTCTTCGACGCCCCGCCGTTTTCCGACGTCGCGCTGCTGCGCGGCGCGCCGCTCGAGCGCGCTGTCGAGCTGCCGGCTGCGCGCGAGGTGCCGAAGCCGCTGCGCGTGCTGGTCGAGCGGCTGCTGGCGCGCGCGCCGGCCGACCGCCCGCGCAGCGCGGCCGAGGCGCTGCACGCGCTGGTGCAGGCCATGCCGCGTGCCCCGCTGCGGGCGCTTCGAGCGCTGGTCGGCGAAGGGCTGCCGGAGCCCAAGCTCGTCGGTCGCGACGCGCTGCTGTCGCGCTTCGACGTGGCGCTCGAGACGCTGGCCAGCGAGGGGCGCGGCGCTGGTCTCGCCATCGACGGTCCGCCCGGATCCGGTCGCACGCGGCTCGCCGACGAGCTTCACACGCGCGCGCGCGTGCGCGGGCTGTCGGTGCGGCGCGGCGTGTTTCGTGGCGCCGAGCCGACCGACGAGGCCGGCGAGCCTGCAGCCAGCGACTTCTCGGTGGACTACTGGCGTGGTCGCGCCATCGAGCACGAGCTGGCTGCTCTCGGCGCTGCCGCGCGCGCCGACAAGTCGCTGGTGTTGATCGTCGACCAGCCCATCGACGCGCTCGGCCGTGCGGTGCTCGAGGGGATCCGTCGCGACCTGCCGCAGGTGCTGGTGGTGGTCTTCGGCGCGGCGCTGCCCGCCGAGCGCGCCGCCGCTTCCGACTTCGAAGCGCTCGCGCTGGCGCCGCTCGACCCGCGCGACAGCGCCGAGCTCGTCTCGTCGATGCTGCCGCACGGCTGGAGCACGCCTGCCTTCGAGGCCGCCGCTCACCGCGCTAGCGGCGGGGCGCCGCAGCTTCTCACCGAGCTGGTGCGCCTCGCCGTGGGGCAGCATCTTTCGCGCTCCGAAGGCTCGGACGCCGACGAGCAGGCATCGAGCAGCGGCAGCGCGCCGCTTTCGCTCGACGACGAGCTGACGCAGCTGCTCGCGCGGCTCGCGCCCGACGAAGGCGCGCGTACGCTCGCGGCGCGCCGTGTCGCGACGCTGCCTGCCGAGGCGCACCTCGTGCTCGCGCAGCTTTCGCTCTGCCCGGCGCGCGGTCTGCCCGCCCGCGCGCTGCGCTGCGAGGCGCGCGTACTGAGCAATCTGATCGTGCAGGGGCTTTTGCGCGAGCACGACGACGGTCGGCTGGGCCTCGCGGCCGGCGCCCTCGGCGACGCGTTGCTCGCGCGGCTAGGGATCGAGGCGCGCCGACAGCTCGGTCGCCACACGCTCGAGCTCGCGGGCCGCGGCGAGATCGCGCTCGACGCCACCGAACGCGCACAGCTGTGCGTGCGCGCGGGGCTGGTCGGCGAGCAACGCGAGACGGTTCGCGCCGGCGCGCGCAGCGAGCGCGCGCGATTCGCAGTCTCCAGCGCGATCACGCTCTACGAGGCGCTGCACGAGCACGGCGACGGCGCGGACGACGCCGCCGAGCGCGCCGCGCTGGCACGCGAGCTGGCCGAGCTCTACCTCGTGCGTGGTGACGCCGAGCGTGCGCGGGCGTTGCTGCTGTCTGCCGCCGAGCGCAGCGAAGCACCGCAGCGTGCCGAGCTCTACGCGGCGCTGGCCAACGCGCTGCTTCACGCGGGTGCGCCGGCCGAAGGGCTCGCGCTGCTCGAACAGCTGCCAGCCGACGAAGCGCTGCAGCCGTCGCTTGCCGCGCTGCGCGCCAAGCTGCTCTTCTTTGCAGGTCGCCTCAACGACGCGGTGGACGCGGCGCACAGCGCGCGGGCGCGCGTCGGCGATGACGGCGATGACGGCGATGATGGCGATGACGGCGCAGCGTCTACCGAGGCGCTCCAGATCCTAGGTCTCTGTCGGCTCTACCAGGGCGACCTCGCAGCCGCCGACGAAGCGCTGCAGCAGACCGTCGCGCGCGCCGAGCGCGGCGCCGACCGCCTGGCCCTCGCACGGGCGCTCAACTCGCTCGGCATGGTGCAGCAGCGGCGCTCGCGTTTCGAGGCGGCGCGTGGCAGCTACACGCGCTGCCTCGGCATCGCGCGCGATGTCGGACACCTGCCGTTTCAGGTGAGCTTCGCTATGAACCTCGCGTCGGTGGCGCAGCAGCAAGGCCACCTGCTGGCCGCCGTCGACGGCTATCACGACAGCCTGCAGCTCGCGCGTCGTCTCGGCCGCGCGCGCGAGACGGCGCAGGTCGAGCACAACTTGGCGCGGCTGTGCGCCGAGCTTGGTCAGCTTGCCAACGCCGACGCGCACGCCGGCCGCTCGCGCGAGCTCGCGGCGAGCCTCGGTCTCGACGCGCTGGTCGGCTACAACGATGTGGTCAGCGCCGAGGTGGCCTGCGAGCGTGGCCAGCTGGGCGCCGCGCGTGCAGCGCTCGAGCGCGCGCACGAGATCTTTGCTGCGCTCGAGGACGCCGTCGGCCTCGCCGACGTCGAGCTTCTGCGCGGGCGGCTGGCGCTGCTCGGCGGCGACAGCGCCGAGGCGGCGCGCCTCGCCGCGGCAGTGCGGGCGCGCGCGGGCGATCACGACACG
>JAGQIK010000556.1 GCA_020431405.1 Myxococcales bacterium | reverse complement strand
TCGCGGAGCCGGCGGCGGCGGCGGCGGCGGCGGCGGCCGCGGCGGACGCGACAACAAGCCCTTTCGACGCCCCAACATGGTGCGCGTCTCCAACGACGTCGCGCGACGGGTGCGCGACGGCCACCCGTGGGTCTATCGCGACGCCATGCAGGGCCGCCAGCTGTCGCTAGCGCCAGGCAAAGGCGTTGATATCGTAGATCCTTCCGGAGGCCTCTGCGGCCGCGCGCTCTACGAGCCGGAAGGCACCATCGCCCTGCGGGTTTTCGCGCGCGAGCCGTCTGCCGAGCTCGACGGCGCCCGCGTGGCCGCCGTGATCGAGCGTGCCGCGCAGCTTCGCCGCACCTACGTCGACACGTCGGAGCAGGCGTGCTTTCGCGCGGTGGCTGGCGACAGCGAGGGGCTGCCCGCGATCAACGTCGATGTCTACGCCGGCCACCACGTGGTGACGATGTACTCGGGGATCGCCGAGATCTACCTCGATGACGTCGTCGCCGCGCTGCAATCGACGTGGTCGCCGCGTTCGATCTATCTGCAGCGGCGCCACATCGCGCCCGAGCCCGGCAAGGCGCGATCGGGGGCCGAGCTATTGGCCGGCGAGGCGGCCCCGGCGGAGGTCATCGTCGTCGAGCACGGCGTGCGCTATGTCGTCGACGTGAGCGCGCCGCTGAGCGTCGGGCTCTTTCCCGACATGCGGCGCGGGCGCGCGGCGGTACAGAAAGCGGCGCCGGGCCTGCGCGTGCTCAATTGCTTTTCGTACACCGGCGCGTTCTCGGTGGTGGCGGCGCTGGCGGGGGCGAGCACGATCGTCAGCGTCGACACGGCCAGCCGCGCGCACCAACGAGCGCGTCGCAACTTCAGCGAGAACGAGATCGACATCGAGGGCGGCGGGCGCGACGTTCGCTTCGTCACCGGCGACACCTTCGCCACCTGCGCGCGCTTCGCCTCGCGTGGCGAGCACTTCGATCTGGTGATCCTCGATCCGCCGACGTTCTCGTCAGCCAAGGGCGGGCGACCCTTCACGGCCCTCAAGGACTACGCCGAGCTGACCCAAGCCGCGCTCGAGATCGTCGCGCCCGGCGGTCTGCTGTGCGCGGCCAGCAACGCCGCCAAGCTCGACGCGGTCGACCTCGAGCGCGCGCTGGCGCGCGGCGGCGCGCTGGCCAAGCGCGAGCTGCTGATCACCGACCGCCTCTCGCAGCCGCCGGACTTTCCGCAGACGCCGGGGTTCTCGGAGGCGAGCTACTTGAAGCTCTATCTGGTCCACGTGCGCTAGCAGGGCGTCAGGCTTCTGGCTTCAGGCTTCAGGCCTCGGGCTTCAGGTCGCGCCGCAGGCTCGCGCTGCGCGCGTCGCAGCTTGGGCCGCTCGGGCACCAACGCTGCTGCGAAGCGTGCAGACGCGCCCTCGCGATCCTGAAGCCTGAAGCCTGAAGCCCGAAGCCCGCTCACCACTACGTCGGCGGCTTGTTGACAGGCTTCTCCGGCAGATCCGGCGGCGGCACCGGCGGCGCGCCGGGACCGGCCGGCGCGAGCGTGCTGACGCCGTCGTCGACGACGATCACCGCTGCGCGATAGCCGAGGCGGCGCCAGCCGCGGCGCGCGTGCACCACGATGACGTGGTCGCCGGGGCGCTTGAAGGTGCGCACGATGACGAGCTCGTTGCGCTTGGCCCTTCTTTTCGCGCGGCGGCGACCGCGTCGCGTTCGGCGGCGGCGGCGGCGGCGCTCGCGCAGCGGCGAACGGTCGAGCCACGCGTCGATGATGCGCACGCGTTTGCTCTTGGCGCGGATGCGGATCTCAAAGGTCAGCGCGCGCGGGTTGTCCTCGGGCGGCTTGTGCTCGAGGGTCACCTCGATGGGAACGCCGGCGTCGAGCTGCAGCGTCGGACCGCCGCGACCGCGCCGCAGCAGCGCCTTGATCGTCGCGGCGCCCATGGCGTTGAGCTGGGCCAGCGTGACTTTGCCGGGCTCGCGCTGGTAGCTGTAGGGCACCGAGAGCGCGATCAGGAAGCGGCGCGACTTCTTGACCGTGTCGACCACCAGCGCCGCGTCGAGGTGATCGTCTCCCGGGTAGCGCCCGGCCTTGTTGTAGATCACCGCTGGGTTGCCGAGCGCCTCCGACGCGCCGGGCACGAGCTTCTTATGCGACTTCTCGAGCGCCGCCATGATGACCTTGCGCGCGCGCCGTGAAAGATCGAAGCGCTGCGTCTTGGGCAGCTCGTCGTGCAGCGTGACGCGGCGGATGAACTCCGACAGCTCGAACAGCGAGGTGCAGTTGCCTTCCTTGGGGCACTGCGGGTACTCGGTCTTGACCTCGGGGCGCGCGGCGATGACGCTCTCTTTGCCGCGGTACCAGACCTTGATCTCGGGCGAGCTGCGCAGGTTGGCGCCGGGCACCTTCTTGCCGCCGTAGCGCCGCTGCAGCACGGTGTACGGCGCGCCGTTGGCCTCGCTGAGGATCACGTCGTTCATCGTGGAGAAGCCCGCGATGTACATCAGACGGTTGTAGTCGGGGTTGGTGCTCAGTCGCAGCGCGCGCTCGATGATGCTCGTCAGCGGGCCTTTGTGATGACCATCGACGGGGATGTCGAGCTCGACGGTGGCGCCCACACCCGCGCCGTGCGCGCGCAGCGTGTGCAGCGCACCGACCACGGCCATCAGCTTGATCGTCGACGCGGGCCAGTAGTGGCCCGCCGAGTAGGTGAACGCCGTGTCGTCGATACTGTAGTACTGGAAGGCGGGCTGCTTGATGCCCCGTAGCACGCGCGCCGCCATCAGGTAGGCGCCCTTGGGCAGCTCGAACTTGGCCCGGCGAAAGGCGCGCGCCAGATAGCGGCGATCGGTCTGCAGGTAGGCCTTGCGATACCAGCTGCGCGCGACGACGCGCGCGCTGACCGGGCGCGGCTTGGGTTTGGCCTTCGGCTTCGGCTTGGACGCGGGAGCGGGTGCGGGCGCGCGCGGCGCGGCGGCAGGCGAAGCCGAAGGCTGGCTCGTCGCCGGCGCGTTCGCGCTGCCCGTGTGCGGCGTTCGCCTGGGGCGCGGGGTTGGCGAGGGGCGCTCGGGCGGCGCAGGCTGCGTGCAGCTGGCGAGCGCGAGCGCGAGGACGATCGAGCGAACGGGACGAGGCACGATCGCGAGCATAGGCTAGCGGCTCGCGCGGTGGTAGGCGCGGTTCTGCAGCAGGCTCGCCAGCACGAAGGCCGCGGCGCAGGGCAACGCCCAAGCGTCGAGCCACGCCGGGCGCCGAAGCAG
>JAGQIK010000555.1 GCA_020431405.1 Myxococcales bacterium | reverse complement strand
CCTCGATCAGGTCGTTGAAGGTGTAGGCGCGCCGTCCCGACGAGCTGCCGGTGGGGTTGATGAAGCCGGTCTGCGCCCAATAGCGCAGGCGGCTCTCGGTGAGACCGAAGATACGCGCGACGTCGCGGACGGAGTAGAGCATGCTCATCGAGAGGCCTCAGCTGCGGCGCGATGGCGCCGGCGTGTTGACCTGCGCGGTGCGCGCGCGCGCCTCGACATCGACATCGACATGGATCGTCGTGTGCTCGGCGTGCACGCGCACGTCGGTGGCTACACGCTCGAGCGGCGCGCCGGCGATGCGCTTGGCCTCGTCACGCGCGACCTCGGCGAGGCGCCGCAGCAGCGAGCGGTCACTCTCGATCAGCTGCGCCACGCGCGCGGCGGTGCGCACGTCACAGCTGTCGCTGATCGCGTCGCCCATGCCCCCCAGATCCACCGTCAACATCGTGCTGCCATAGTAAGCGCCACCCTCGGCGAGGTCACCCTCGCTCAAACGGGTGGCCCGGCGCAAGAGGGCTTCTACGCCTGCCGCGCTGAGGTGCTCGATGATCTGGCGCGTGATCAGCGAGACGCGCCGCGCCTTGGCCATCGGGCGGCGGGGCGTCGAGTCGGGGCTCGGGGCTTTTGCGGCGGCGGCGCTGCGCGGTGGATCCGACATCGCTGGCGATCGTAGCAACGGTCGCCGCTGGATCTCAATTATCCTGCTCGGCGGCAGCCGTCGCGGCCGCGGGCGGCGCTGGATCCGCGCCCGTGCGCTCGTTTTCGAGCTTTTCGAGCAGCTCGGCGTTGGCGGCGGCCTCGTTCTTGCGGCGGATGCGGCCGAGGATCACGCGCACCAGGATGTAGACGGCGAGCACGATGAAGACACCCGCCAGCGCGTATTTGCTCTTGGCGAGCCACTCTTTGACCTTGTTGATCTCGGCGCCGAAGTGCCACGCCAGCCACACCAGGAGCGGCACGCTGATCAACGCCGCGCTGCCGTCACAGAGCACGAAGGTACGCCACTTCATGCCCATGCTGCCGGCGAGCAGGTATGTCGGCGCGCGGAAGCCGGCGGCGAAACGCGCGAAGAACGCTGTCCAGCCGCCGTACTTGGTGAAGAACGAGCGCGTCTTCTCGAGGCGCTTGGGCGAAAAGAGCCGTCTGAAAGGCCAGATCTTGGTCGCCTTGGGGCCTAACCAGCGGCCGGCGAGAAACAGCAGCGTGTCACCGGTGAGCACGCCGATCATGCCGACGATGATCATCGGGATCAGCTTGGGCGAGCCCGCGTGGCTGATGTCGGCGATGTAGACGGTGTAGCCGCCAGCGATGAGGGTGATGTCCTCGGGCATCGGAACGCCGAGGCCGCAGGCCAGAAGCACGCCGAACACGGCGACATAGGCCATGTTGGGCGAGGTCTGAACCAGTTCCTGGATCCACTGTTCCATCGATACTTACTGCTCGGGTCGAAGCACGGTCGCGCCTACCGCGGGCGCGCGTTAGCGAGCATACGCCGGTAGTAGGCGCTTTTGGGACGCAAGGTGGTGGCCTTTCGCCATTGGGCGCGGGCAGCCGCGTGCCGGCCGGCGAGGGCCAGCAGGCGAGCCAGCGCCTCGTGGTGGTCGGCGTCTTTTGGGGCGAGAGCGACCGCGCGGCGCGCGTGGGTGATGGCCCAGCGCGACGGTGTGCGCTCGGCGATGGCGAACCAGGCGGCGGCGTTGTGCGTGGCGGCGCTGGTGGCCCAGCGGTCGAGTAGCGCGCGCGCGGCGCGGCGCTGGCCAAGGCGGTGAAGCGCGCGCGCCAGGGGGAAGATCGCCTGCGTCGCCTCGCGGCTCTTGGCGAAGCGGCGCCGCAGGGCGCGCAGTGTTTGTTTGGCGCGGCGGCTGTCGCGCGCGCTGCGCAGGTAGAGGAATCTGCCGAGATCGAGCATCGCCTTTGCCGCCAGACCGCGCGCGTTGCCCGCGTCGCCGCGCACGACGGCCTGGCAGTGTCTGACGGCGCGGCGTACGTCGCCGCGCAGGCTGTAGCCGCGACAAAGGCGCGCGTGCGAGACGAGGTCGGCGCCGCGTCGGGCGGCGCGTTTTTCGAGCGCTGCCAGCGTGGCGCTGCCGTCTTCGAGGCGCGCCAGCTGCGAGAGCAGCTTCTTGGCGGCGGCCACGCGCGAGACGCGACCGACCTCGCGGCCGGCGCTGTCGAGCAGCAGCACCGTCGGAAACGTGATCACGTTGTAGCGTTTGGCGACGCCCACGCCCTCGCCGTGCTCGGCGTCGAAGGCCACGCGCACGTAGCGCCCGAGCGCGGCGCGCGCCGCCGGGCTGCGCTCGAGATCGCGCTTCAGCGCGCGACAGGGCGCGCACCAGGTGGCAGAGACCTTGACCAGCACGCGCCGGCCGCGCGCGCGCGCTTCGTCGAGCGCCGACGAGAGCGCGCGCCCGTGGGCGAAGAGCGGCGCGCCGTGCGCGACGGCGCTCGATCCCAGCAGCGCGAGCGCGAGGGCGATCCCAAACCTAGTCATCGGTCTGCACGCTGATCGCGATCTCTTCCTCGAGCGCGACCTCGTCGCGCGTGAGCAGCGGCGGCGCGGCGTGGCCGAAGGGCACCACGCTCAGCACGCGCGCGCGCGCGCGCCGCGCCAGCGTGCCGCGCTGCAGCACGTACAGGCGCGGGCGTCCGAGACGG
>JAGQIK010000554.1 GCA_020431405.1 Myxococcales bacterium | reverse complement strand
TGCCGCCGCTCGACGACGCCGAGCTGAAGGCGCTGCTCGCCGCACCCTGGCGCGAGGCCACGTCGGGATCCCAGCGGCGCGTGATCGCGCGCTGGATCGCGCGCGCGCTGATCGGACGCGGCCGCCATGCCGAGGCGCGGGCGGTGCTTTCGGGGATCCAAGGTGCACGCGCGCACTACCTGCGCGGCGTGAGCTCGCTCGGTGAAGGTGGATCCAGCGCGTCGCGACCAGCGAGCGCGCCGGCCGTGCGCGAGCTCGAGCGCGCGCGGCGCTTGGATCGCGGCAACCTCGGTGACCTCGCCACGCTGGCGTTGGCGCGCCTCGCCGCCGCCGAGGTTGGCGCTGGATCGCGCGCGGGCGCGGCCGTTGGCGCGGCCGCCTACCAGCGCGCGTCGGCGCTGTATTTGTCGATCCCGCCCAGCTCGCCGTCGTTCTTCTTCGCCCGGCAAGAGCTCGCGTGGGTCGCGTTGGCGGCGCGTCGGCCGACGGTGGCGCTGGTGCAGACGCTGGCGCTGCGGGCGGTGCGTTGGCGGCGCCGGCTGCGCGCCGACGGGCGCGTGGTGGAGTCGGCTGCGCTGCTGCTCTTGTGCCGGCGTGCGGCGGCCGCGAGGTCGCTTTCGGCTGCGCGGCGCACGGTGCGGCGACTGCTCGGCGAGGTGACTGATTTTTTGCGCTCGCGCCGAGAACGACGTCTTTATTACATCCATGCTACCGCCTCCATCGCGAACAAGAGTCGAGAGCTCGGTCCCGATCTGTCGCGCGCCTTGCTCGCCGACGCCGGCTTCCGCCGAGCGGTCCTCGTCGTCGGTGTGCTGCAGCGCGAGCGCGCCCGCCTCGTGCGCGTCGCGCGGGCGGGCTCCTCGCTGCGCACGCAGCTGGCGCCGCAGCTCGACCGTCTGCTGGCCAGCCGACAAGATTGGGCTGGGCGGGTGGTGGTACGCGTGCTCGAGCGACTCCGGGCGCAGCTTCGCCGTCTTCGCGTGCGTATCGGAGAGATCGCGTTTGGTCTGGCGCAGCGCGGCGGCCCGGCGTCTCGTCCAGTCGGCGCGGGCGGCGGCGTGCGAGAGCAGCGAGCCGAGCATCGAGCTGCGCGAGCCGGCGAGAGAGCGCTGAGGTGGCCCATCGCGCGCGCGCCGTGGCCCGACGAGATCGGTCGGGTCGTCTTGCCCTTGTCTTCGCGCTGCTCGTCGCCGGCGTCCCGCTGAGCGCGCACGTCGCGCGAGCGCGCGGGACCGCGAGCGTGGGCGACGCGGTGGCGGCGGCGTTGACCCGAGCGCGCGTCAAAGTGCAGCGCTTGCGACGCCTGCTCGCCGAGCGCGGCGCGCAGCCGCAGCGCGTGCAGCGCGAGCTGCGGCTGGCGCGGCTGTTGTTCGACTTGGCCCTGCTCGAGGCGCCCGACACGGCGGCTCGCCGTCGCGCGCTGCTGGCCTCGTCGTCGCGGCTGCGCGCGCTGCTGGTGCGGCGCGATCGCGAGCTGGCCAAGCGCGGCGGCGAGGTGCGGCTGCTGCTCGCTCGCGTAGAGTCGCGGCTGGCACGCTACGGGCGCGTGCGCGAGCTGGCGCGCGAGGTTCGTCGAGGGTGGCCGGCGCTCGCCTGCGACGCAGCGCTGCTCGAGGCGGACGCCTTCAGCGCGCGCTCGAAGCACGGCGCTGCCGCGCGGGTGCTCTCGTCGGCGCTGTCGCGCTGCAGCGGCGAGCAGGCGCGCCTGGCGCGCTACAAGCTGGCGTGGGCGGAGATCCGTCGCCGGCGCTTGGGACCGGGCTCGCGGCAGCTCGAGGCGCTGCTCTCGAGCGCGCTGCCGGCGCTCTTTCGCCAGCGCGTGCTGCGCGACCTGGCCGCGGCGTGGATGGCGCGCGAGGCGCCGCGCGGCGCGGCATCGCTGCTGGTTCGACACGGTGGCAAGACGCTCGGCTTCGAGCTCGCCGAGCAGGTGGCCTCGCGTCTGCTCGAGCGACAGCGCGCGGTGGCGAGCGAGTCGCTGTGCCGGCGCGCGCTAGCGCTCTCTCCGCCGCGCGCCGCG
>JAGQIK010000553.1 GCA_020431405.1 Myxococcales bacterium | reverse complement strand
CGCTCTCCACCGCCTGCTGGTTCGACGGCTATCGCGACCGCGAGCCGAACGAGGCCAACCCCTGGCCCCCGGCACGCACCTTCCTGCTGACCACCGGCTGGCGCCGCGGTCGAGGCGGCCGCTTCAGCGTCAACGACATCCCAGGCGAGCGCCGCTAGGCCTCACGCAGTCCCCCCACGCCCCGAGCCTGCAACTCGGCCCGCAGTCCAAGACGACAGTCCATCAGCGCCGCGCCCGCCAACGCACGCGGGCCGCCAGCCTCCCATCCCGTTTCAGCCCAGCCGGCCCTCCACGCTCGCGAACCACCAACGTCGGAGGCGTCCCCCCGCGCTCGTGCGCCCCGCGCCCCTTGCCTCGCTAACTCTTCTAGCCTCCGCTCACGGCAGCGGATGGTCGCGCATGAAGCCCAGCATGCGGGGCTCGTGGTCGGTGCCGCTCTTGTCGGCGACGCCGTCGGGCCATCTGACGTGGTTGAGCAGCGCGAGGGCCTCGATGCAAAAGAGGTGGTCGCAGCTCTGCACGGCGGCGCCTTTGCCGCTGACGATCAGGCGCTCGACGTTGGGATTCTTCACCTGGCTGGCGAGGTCTGCGATCCAGGGGCCGACGACGTGGCCGGGCTCGAGCACGGCGCCTTGCTTGGTCAGCGCGGCGGCTTGCTGCGCATCGCAGGCGACGATGTCACACGAGCGGCTGACAACGAGCAGCGGGACGGTGGACTGTGGATAGGGCGCGAGCTTGCACGAGGGCGTCTGCGTGGGGCTGGTGTTGTTGAAGGGGTCGGCGGCCGTGAACGGCACGGCGGCGGCGACGCGGCTTCCGCCCGGCGTGGCGGTGTTGTGGCGCGCGATGGCGTACATCTGCGAGAAGAAGCCGCCGTTTGACCATCCCGTCAGATAGATGCGCTTGCGGTCGACCTTGCCACTGGCGACGAGCTGATCGATCCAGGCGTCGACGTTTTCGACGTCTGGGTTGCTCGAAGGCGACGCGAGGTCGCGATAGTAGAAGTCGTGGTGCCGGCCGTCGCGCGGGTTGTGCGTCGGATAGTGCACGTTGCGGCCGTGGATCGAGAGCAGGAAGAAGCCGGGGCGCTGCCCCGTGCCGCTGAGATCGAAGGAGGCCGCTTTCGCGCGCAGCGAGGTGTTGTCGTAGGCGTTGTCGGCGCTGCCGTTTCCACCGTGTAGGAAGATCACCAGCGCGCGCGGTGCGGCGGCGCTCGCGCCCGGCGGCTCGAAGAGGCAGACGTGGCGCGTGATGCCGCGACTGTCGACGCGCGTGCGCGGCGGCGAGTCGTCGAACACCCCGCGACCGGCTGCGCTCGTCTTGCACAGCGGCGCAGCGCCCTGCCCGTCGATGCGCGTGACGCCGAGCTCTTTGCCCGGCCGCGTGCACGGGGCGCTCGCGGTGCACGCGGGCAGCGGCGCTGCGAGGCCGCGCGCCGGACCGCACTGCCAGCTGAAGGCGTCAGTGCCGCCTTCGCTCGTCGCCTCGCCCGTGGCGTCGCTCGCCACCGTGGCGTCGCTCGCCGCCGCGGCGTCATTCACCGGCGCGCCGTCGCGCGCCGGACCGCCGTCGGGCGCCGCGAGATCGCCGTGCGCCGCATCACCGGCCACATCGGCCGCGACGGTGTCGCCCAGCACATCCTGTGCGCTCGGCGACTCGCTGCTGCAGGCCGCGCCCACGAGCGAAGCGGCCACCGTGCTGACAAAGAACAAGACACCAAGACGTGCTCGCGGCATGAGGTCCCCCGGTTTCGCCTCTCTGAGAGCAACCTCCGAGCCAGCCGAGCTGGACCACAAGCGCGCGAAGGCACTCAGCCCTGCCCTTCCTCGCGACGACGAGGCGAGTCGCGCTGCACTCGGACAGCTGTCAACAGCGGCGCTGCGCTTGCGATAACCTATTCGTCGTGAAGCCGTCGCTCGCAGGCGCCGCCGCTGGCCTCGTCGCCGCCACCATGCTCGCCCTGGCCCCGGCCGGCTGTACGCGCCTCGGCTTCTCCAGCTCCGCAGCCACCAGCCCCGACGGCAGCCCCGACGGCGACGCCGGCGGTGGTGCGGACGTGGTCGACGCGCTCGGCGACGACGCGCCTGCGTCGCCGCGGCTGTCCTGCACGTTCGCCGGTCAGGTGGGCGCCTCGCCCGAGCCCATTCGCGAGCCCGGCATCACCGTCGACGGACTACACCTCTTCGCACGCGACGAGGGCGCGAGCTTCACCGCGTGGGAATCAACACGCCCCGACCTCGACGCGCCGTGGTCGGACTGGGCGAAGACCAGCAGGCTGGCCAGCTGGACGCAGGACCCGTCGTTTCTTGCCATCGACGGCCAGCTCGAGCTGTTCGCCGCCCGCTCGCCACAAGCGCTCGACATGCCGCGCGCGATCTATCGCTGCAGCCGCCCCTTCGAGAGCAACGCCACGACCTGCCAGAAGGTCACGATCTACGACGTCAACGGCGACGAGATCACCGATGACCTCGACGGCCCATCGCTCGCGCTGCTGCGCGGCAGCCCGACCATGACGATCAGCTGGCAGCTGCAGGGCGTCTTTCAGCGCGTGCTGATCGCCACGCCGCGCGCCGGCGACCTGCTCGCCTGGGACGCCGTGCGCCTACAAGGCGGCGAGATCGACACCGACGACGTCGTGCTCAGCGACGACGCCTCGCTGCTCGTCAGCACCACCAGCGAGATCATCATCTGGCGCCGCCATCCGGACGGCAGCTACCGACGCGCGCAGTCGCTCTCGCCCGACAACCTCGCCGAGGAGAGCGCCAACGAGCTCTTCCTTCGCCCGGACGGCAGCTGGGAGATCTACTACAGCGCCTTCGAGACCGCCGCCAAGCTCCCCAAGGAGCGCCGCATCTACCTCGCGCGCTGCGTGGCGCAATAAGCGCCTATCCCTGCCCGCGCTGCGAGCGCGCCGACAGCGCCGCTCGGCAGCGCTCGAGCCGCCGAAACAGCTGGCGCGACTCGCTGGTGTCGACGTCGGTGCGCACCTCGTCGAGCTCTGCGTAGAGCCGCCGGTAGTGCACCGCCATCTGGTGCTCGAGCGCCTTGAGCCCGTCTTTGGCCTGCTTGAGCTCGACGTTGAGCGCAGCGAAGCGCTCGCGCCGCTGTTTCTCGAGCTGCGCCAAGCTGCGCTCGAGGTCGCTGATCTGCTGATCGAGATCGCGCGCGTTCTGCGTCTGGTCGCTCTTGGCGAGGTTGAGGTCGATCACCGCATAGCGCAGCGCCGACTCGCGCTCGCGCAGCTCGCGACGGATGTCTTCGAAGCGGTTCTCGGTGAGCTCGCTCTGCGCCGCCAGCGCCGCCGCCTCCTCGCGAATGCGCCTCAGCGCCTCGATCTCGACCACCATGTCGTCCGAGGCGACGCCCTGCTCGTCGATGTGCTCGCCGAGCTCGAGGATCGTGTCGTAGAAGAGCCTGCGCAGCCGCGCCGGCGACTCGGGCAACGGCTCCTCTTCCTCTTCCAGCTCGGGCGGGATCTTCCAGCGGCCGGTGACCTCTTCTTCGAACGGCGAAGGCGCCGCCTGCGGCATCAGCGACGCCAGCTCGAGGCTCACCTCGTCGAGGGTGCGGAATCGATCGCCCGGGTTCTTCTCGAGGCAGCGCAAGAGCAGCGCGTCGAGGTCGGCCGGCACGTCGTGCGCGCCGCTGCGCCGCGACGGCGGCACCGGCTCGAGCCGGCGATGTCCTTCGGCCACCTCCTGCGGGGCGCCGACAAACGGCGGCTCCCCCGTCAGCATGCGATAGGCCAGCGCGCCGAACGCGTAGATGTCTGCGCGCCCATCCACGTGCCCGCCGGTGATCTGCTCGGGAGCGAGGTAGTCGGGCGAGCCGACCAGCTCGAGATGCGCTAGCGGCCGCTTCTCCTCGAAGGCCGGCGAGAGCACCGGCACCAGCGCGAAGTCGTGCAGCTTGATCAGCTCGCGCCCCTGCGTCTGCTCGACGAGCAGCACGTTGGACGGCTTGACGTCGCCGTGCACCACGCGCAGCCGGTGCGCCGCCTCGAGCGCGTCGGCGAGCTGGATCAGCAGCGGCACCGCGCGCTGTACCTCGAAGCGGCCGTCGCGTTCGAGCACCCGCGAGAGCTGGATGCCGCGCACGAATTCCATCGTCAGATAGAAGCGCCCGTCGGGCAGCGTGCCGAAGTCGGTGAGCGCGACGACGTTGGGGTGATCGACGATGCTCGTCTCGCGCACGGCGTGCCGCAGCCGGCGCGACGTCTTCTCGTCTGCAGCCAGCGCGCGCCGGACGACCTTGACCGCGAAGCGCCGCGCCAGCACCTCGTGCACCGCCGCGTAGACTACGCCGAGGCGCCCCTTGCCGATGCGTTTGGCGATGGTGAGGTTCTGGTCGAGCTGCACCGGGCCTTCGCGCCGCTTGCGCTGCGCGGCGACACCGACCTCGCCCGACTTCGACTCGGCGAGCTCGCCTTTGGCCGCGGCCTTCGCCGGCTTGGCGGCGCCAGGCTTCTGCTTGGCCTTGGCGCGCTGCTCTGCGGGCGTCGGCGGCGTGCTCATGCGCGGCTGCGTCAGCTCTTGCGACGGCCGCGTCGACTTGCGCTTGGCCACCGAAGCGAGCTCCTCGGGTGGCAGCGGCGGCGGCGTCGCGCGCTGGGCGATCGGTTTCTTAGGCGGGGGCGTTCGTTCGCTCATCGGTCTTAGTTACTTAGGAAAGCACGCGTTGTTCGTCGTGCAGATATACCCCTCGCCCATCCGACACGCGTCTTGGCTCGCGCAGTGTGCGAGACAATACGCGCCGACCTTCTTTCCGTTTCCGTCTTGCGCGATGAAGCACTGGTCCTGCCCATCGCATGACTCAGTATCGCAGTTCTTGGTGCAATAACCGCCCGGCAAAGTGGTGATCTTACCGAAGACGTCGATGCTGTCGATGCACAGACCGCCAGCGCACTGGCCGCCCACCATGCACGCAGAGCCGGTGGCGAGCGCGCCGCCTTCGCTCGGCGAGCCATCCATGTCCCCATCCACGCCGCCATCGGTCGCCGCCGGAGCGCAGCCAGCTGGCTCGAGATCGCCAGCGCCGAGCGCGATGCGCAGCGGCTCGCTCGCCGGCAGCGCCACGGTGCGGCTCAGCGGCGCGATGCCGCTCGCCTTGACCTCGATGACCAGCGAGCCCGTGCCCTGCTGGGCCGCCGGGATGATGCGCACGCGGTTGCTCTCGCAGCTCTGGAAGAACGCCGACGTGTCGCCGAGCGAGACCGTCCCTTGCTTGCTGCCCTCGCGCGCCACGATCTCGAGGCCGGACAGCACCTGACCGCGCGCTCGGAAGAGCTGCACGATGACCTCGCGGTCGAAGCTGTCGCTGCAGCCGGCGACAAACGCCGTCGCGCAGCACAGCAGCGACGTGATGGCGGCTCGCGCGCTCACCGCAGATCGATCTGCGGCAGGCCGTCGCCGCTATCGCGCGTGGCGAGCACGCCCACGGTCGTGCCGACACCAGCCGCCACCGCGACGCCGATGATCGTCCAGAACCACCAGCGCTTGTATACCGGCCGGCTCGTCGCCGCAGCGGCGCCACCCGCGCCGCCGTCGCTGCCGGCGAGTGATCTGAGCGTCACCGGCACCTGCACCGTGGCACCCGCAGCCACCGAGACGGTGGTCGACCATGGCGCGTAGCCCTCGCGCTCGACCTTGAGCAGATAGCTGCCGGGGCTCAGCTCGCGCGTCAGCGGCGCCGTGCCGACATGCTTGCCGTCGATGCTCACCGCTGCGCCGCGCGCGCTCGCGCCGTCGACGATCAGCTTGCCTTGCTTGGGTTGGCGGTTGCTCTCGCTCTGCACCGCCTGCAGCACCGACTTGAGCTCCTCGATCAGCTTGAGCACCATCGTCCGGTTGGGCGGCGTCTTCGACTCGCGCAGGTACGTCTTGTAGAGCGCCAGCGCGCGCTGCAGATTGCCCACCTTCTTGTCGATGAGGTACTGCTGCCGGTAGGACTGCGCGATGTTGAACAGAAACGCCGCGTCGGGCAGCGCCTTGTAGGCCGCCTCGTACTCGGCGATGGCCTTCTCGTACTTGCCCAGCCGGTAGGCCGTCTCCGCCTCGTTGAAGTGAAGCTTGGCTTCCTCGGCGTCGCCCGCGCGCGCCGCCGTCGGCCCGCTGAGCACGACGAGCAGCGCGATGGCGCTACTTCTTGCGAAACGGGTTGAGCGTCTGGTCTGGGTCATTCGAGTTCTTCGAGCTGGCGCTGCGCTTGCCGCGCGATCCGCCGCGCCGCGCTCCCCGCCGACGCCGCATGCGCACCGTGACCTCCAGCGTGCGTTTGGCTTGGATCGTCACCTCGCGAGCGCTGGTGCGCCGCCCGGGCGCGCTGACCACCAGCTTGTAGGTGCCGACGGGAACAGCGTCCATTCTAAGGGTTTTGCCGCTGCCTACAATCGAATCTCCCAGCCGATAGCGCGCCCCCGCGACCCCCGCGCGCACCACCAGTCCGCCCGTGGCGCTCGCCGCTGGGCCCGGCGGTGTCGGCGCCGCCGGCGCGCGCACGTGCTCGGGGCCCTTCACCGCGAGCACGATCGACAGCTCGCGATCGCGCCCTGCGCCGAGCAGCAGCTGCTGTTTGACCCGCCGATAGCCGCGCTT
>JAGQIK010000552.1 GCA_020431405.1 Myxococcales bacterium | reverse complement strand
TTGCCCCCCCCAAGGCGCATCAGGCGTGACAGCTCGGCGCACTCTCTTCGCGACGAAGCCGTCAGACCTAGTCCGCCGCCTTCACACGCGTGCCGCTCCCATACGCCGAGCTGGCGCGCCTGATGCGCCACAAAGGGCAGACGCCGCCGCAGCCGCGGCAACGACCCGCCCCGGAGACCCGGCGACGCGTCATCTCGACGTCGGCCCCGGCCGTCGGATTCGGTTTCGGTTTCGGATTCGGTTTCGGTTTCGGTTTCGGTCTCGGTTCCGGATTCGGCTTCCGTTTCGGTTCCGCCCACTCGTGATAGCGTCAGCGCCGCCATGCTGACCAAACCCCGCTACTCGCTGCGCGACCTGCTGCTCTGGACGCGCTTGGAGCTGCTCGCTTTCATCGTCTTCTCGGCCATCGTCACGGCGCTCTACCGCCTGCTCGACCTGTCGTTCCTGCACCTGCCGTGGGCTTTCATCGCCGTCGTCGGCACCGCCGTCGCCTTCATCATCAGCTTCCAGAACAACGCCGCGTACGGCCGCATCTGGGAGGCACGCAAGATCTGGGGCGGCATCGTCAACACCTCGCGCACCTGGGCGATGAAGGTCAAAGACATGGTCGGCGACGACAACGCCGAGTCACCGGTTGGCGGCGAGGAGCTGCTCGAGATCAAGAAGACGCTGATTCACCGCCACGTCGCGTGGCTGTCGGCGCTGCGCCACGCCATGCGTCAGAGCAAGCCGTGGGAGGAGTTCGCGCTTCACCGCACCAACCGCGAGTGGCAGGAGCAGCTTCATATCCCGGAGAAGATCCATTCGCTCGAAGAAGAGCTCGCCACGTACCTGTCGGATGACGAACGCGAGCGCGTGCTGAGCAAAGCCAACAAACAGACCGCGATCCTCGCGCTGCAGTCCGAGCACCTGCGAAAGCTCAAACAGCGTGGCCTCCTCTGGGAGTTCGCCTTCCTCGAGCTCGAAAACGTGCTCGAAGAGCTCTTCACGCTGCAGGGCAAGTCCGAGCGCATCAAGAACTTCCCCTACCCACGCCAGTACGCCACGCTGAGCCACCTCTTCGCGCGGCTGTTCATCGTGCTGATCCCCTTCGCCGCCGTCCCCGAGTTCAGCAAGATCGGCCACACCTTCGCCAGCAGCTGGCCGCTGATCGCCGACCAGTTCGTGTGGGGCGCGATCCCGTTCTGCGTGCTGATCATGTGGCTCTTTCACACCATGGAGCGCATCGGGCGCGTCGGCGAGAACCCCTTCGAAGGCTCTGCCAATGACGTTCCGATCTCGACCATCGCGCGCGGCATCGAGATCGACATGCGCCAGATGATCGACGAAAAGGCCGACGACATCCCCGGGCCGCTGCCCGAGGTCTACAACGTTCAGATGTAGGGTCATCGCGTGAGACAAACAGCCATCGTCATCGCCACCGCCCTCGCGCTCTGCGCCTGCCCCTCCACGCCAGCGCGGCCGCCAGCCAGCGGCAGCGGCTCCGCCGCCCGCGGCAGCGGCAGCGGAAGCGGCTCGTCCACCGCGCCTGCTGCTGCCTCGGCCTGCCGCCCGCGCGACGTCGCGCTCGGCATCGTTGGCGCCTGGAGCGACGCGAGCGCCGCGTACGTCTGCCTGCGCACGCGCGATCCGCTGAAGAAGGGACCACCCCTCTGCGTGCGCTACGCGCCGGGCGCGCCAGCGCAGTCGCTCACCGGCCGCACGGCACCAACAAGGCCCCCCGCCGCCGCCAAGGTCACCTTCAAGGACCACGCGCTGAAGGTCTGCGCCGCCGACGGCGCGTGCACGACGCTGACGACCAAGCTGCCGTCGAAGGACACCGGCGCCGCGGTCAACGCCGCCGGCACGCGCGCGGCCGCTGTGGAGTTTGTCTCGAAGAACAAGAACGGCACCCACGTCAAGCTCGTCACCGAGGTCTTCGACGTGAAGACCAAGAAGCTCGTCGCGCGCGTTGCAACGCCGGCCGTCGGCGACAACCCCTGCGTCGAAGCGAAGTTTCTCGACGACCGCTTCGTCGCACTGCCATCGAGCAACTGCGCCGGCCCCGCCGGTGCCACGCAGGTGGTCGACATCGCGCGCGGCAAACGCGTCGTGATCGAGAAGGCGCCCGGCAAGGCCCTCGACACCTACGACTTCGACGCGCTGCACGTCGGCGGCACGCGCTACGCCTTCCTCGGCGACTACGGCGCCACCTTCGTGCTCTACGACCTCGCCATCGGCAAGCGCACCGGCGCCATCGACCTTCGCCCCTACTTCGCCAACAAGGGCCTCGATCCGCCCGAGCAGCTCAAGCACGCGGCGTATCTCGCGGTGAGTGGCGACGTGATCCTCGTCGTGGCCTCGCCCACCGGCGCAGTGGGTCAGCCTGGCACCGCGCTGGTGATCGACGGCCGCACGGCCTCGGTGCGCTCGACCACCCGCCTGCCCGTCTGCCGCTAAGCATCCGCGCTATCTGCGCGAGGAGACTGGAAGCCGCGCCAGCCACCGCGCCCCAGGCGGCAGCAGAAAGCCCAGTGCTTTCCACGCCCGCGTGCTGGCATGCGACGTGCTGTCCCGTCCTACAGACGGAGACGTTTTCTATGTCGCACGACACCAGCTCGAAAAAGAAGCCCAGCGACGACGTGATGCTGCTCTGCGGCCGTGACGCGCGCAGCGGCGAAGTTTATGGACTGCGTCGCCGCGGCGGTCGCGTCGAGGCCGCTTGCATGCGCCCCGTGGTCGAAGGCAAGCCGCTCGTCGGCGACGGCGAGATCGTCAAGCTCTCCCCGCACGAAGACAACGGCCACCTCTGTGACGTCGAGGTGCTCTACGACCCGCCGCGCAGCGCGCGCGATCACGGAGGACCTGCGCGCGTGACCTCCGCGGCCTACCGCAACAACTGGGACAGCATCTTCGGCGCCCGCAGCGGACAGCTCGCTAACTAAGCTGGCAGGCACCAGGCCGTGCTAACCGGCAAACAGCAGCGCCACCGTCAGCAGCACCAGTACCGCTAACCCCACGGCGCCTGTTGATGGGCGATCCGCCGCGCGGGCGCCCTCCAGGTCGGCCCTGGTCGGCTTGCTCGGCATCAACGCTTCTGCGACCAGTCGTCGCCCGCGCGCGATGGCAGCCTCTGCCGCTTGCCGCAGCGACGCAGCGCTGCACGTCGCCAAAACGCTCACGCCACCCTCCAGATCGACGCACAGCACTGCGCTGTGCTTGCCGTGCTGGCCCTCGCCGACCTCGATCTCGAGCGAGACGTCCGCCACGCCGCTCTGATCGGCGAGCCTGCGCATCGGCTCGAGAAGCGCGGCGAGATCGCCATCGGCGTTGCGTTCGGCAGCGCCGCTGCAGCTGATCCTGATGGTGCGCTCGGTGTTCATCGTCAAACTCCTCACGTATCTCTCACACTATGGGCGCATCTCGACCATCGAAGATCAGAGTATCGAATCCACAGATTCGTTCTAGTAGAAAATATCCAAATATCTATTCGTAATAAACGAAGTATGCTTCTCAGCGCCTCTACCTGGCAGCCATTTAAGACATTGTTCTCTATGATCGAATGAAGAATGCATTTTTTCGTAATAGACGCAGTTGCACGATGCACCATACTCGACGCGTCACCTGTTCAAAGGAGAGTCCATGTTCAAGCGTGTAGCCGCAGTAGCACTGGCGTCGATGCTCATCTCGCTCGCGGGCTGCAGCGCCGCACTGCATGTCGAGCACCAGGCGGCCGCGAAGCACGACTTCTCGAAGTACAAGAGCTTCGCCGTGCTGCACCATCCGGTCGGTGCCGACGCCCGCGTCACGCCAGCCCTCGAACGCCGCGCCGCGGAGGCGATGACGAAACGTGGGTTCACACAGGTCGCGGCCGCTCGGGCTGACCTGCTGCTCAGCTTCAAGGTCTTGCTGCGGCACGACCTCGAGGTCGCGGGCGACGCCTCGGCAGGCACGGATGTTCAGGAGGAGCTCGCCGGCAAGACACTGGTGCTGATGCTGCAAGAGCGCGTTTCGCACCGCGTTGTGTGGCTGGGCTGGTCGCAGGCGGAGCTTTCGAGCGCTGCCAAGCTCGCCAGCACGGCGCGCGTTGCGGCAGAGCAGCTGGTGTCGCGTCTGCCAAAGCGGACCTCACAGCGCGTTGCCACGCGCTGACCGCTCGCTCAGTCGCTCAAAAAGCGCACCGCCTGCTCGACCACCTGCTCGTCGCGAAGGATGCGTCGATGCCCGAGCGCCTCGGTGAGCAGCAGCTTCGACCCGGGCCATATCTCGACGAGCCGCTCCACGTCGGCGAGCTTGACCTCGTCGTCGTCGCGGTCATGCAGCACGAGCAGCGGCACGTGAAAGCGCCCGAAGAGCCGCTCCGGCTCGAGCGCCGACCACGGCAGCTGCGACATCTTCGCCAGACGCGCCTTGAGCCGCTCGACGATCTCTTCGTCGACGTCGAGCATGCGCCCGAAGACGTCGGGAGCGCGCGAAGGTGCGGCGCCGGGCGCGACGAAGACGACGCGCTCGAGGCTCAGCCCGCGCGCCATCGCCAGCGCCGTCGCCGGCGCACCGAGCGAGTGCGCGACGACACCCATCAGCGGCCCCGTCACCTGCACCACACCCGACAGCGCGCGCGCGAAGCCCATCGGCGTGACGCGGCGACCGTCGGACTCGCCGTGCCCCGGCGCGTCGAACGCGACCACGCGCAGGCCCGCGTTGGTCAGCGGCTCGGCGAAGGCGCCCAGCTGCGAGCCGCGCCCTTCCCAGCCGTGCACCAGCGCCACCATCGGTCCGCTGCGCCCCCAGCAGTAGCCGCGCAGCTTCTGACCGTCGACCCTGTAGACGAAGGGCGTCGCGTCGCGCAGCCACTCCTGCTCGCGCTCGGGACGGGTGAAGCGGCGCGGGCTGGTGAACAGCACGCTCGCCGCGCGCGCCGACAGCTCCGGCGACAGCGCCGACAGCCCGCGCAGGCCGAGGCTCGCCGCGCGCAGCGCGCTCTCGCTGCGTCGCGCCGAGCGCGCCGAGAGGCCCGACTGGGGCGAAAGGGGCTTGAGCGTCATGAAAGCTCCCTCACCGGAAGACGCGCCACGTCGCGATCGAGCGCCGGCGGCGTGATGTCCGCGCGCACCACACGCGCGAGGATCGACGTGAAGCCCGCCTCGACGCGATCGAGCGTGGCGGGGTCGGCGAGCAGGCGGTAGTAATGGTGCGCGCCGAGCATCAGCGAGTAGAGCTCGAAGGCGAGCTGCTCGGGATCGGCCTCCTCGACGAGGTGCCCTTCATCGACCGCGATGCGCGCCGCGCGCGCCAGCGTCTCGGCCCAGCGACGCTGCGAGCTGACGACGTGATCGCGCACGGGCCCCGGGCGGTCATCGAGCTCCGCCGACGCGGAGACGAACAGGCAGCCCCCCTCGCCGCGCGCCCACGCCAGCCAGCGCTCGAGCATCGCGCGCACGCGCGGCAGACCGCGCGGCGCCTGCACCGCCGGCCGCACCACGTCGTCGACAAAGGCCTGCTCGGCCGCATCGAGCACCGCCAGCTGCAGGTTCTCTTTCGATTGGAAGTGCCCGAACAGGCCGCTCTTGGAGATGCCGAGCTTGTTGGCCAGCGCGCCGATGCTGAGCCCTTCGAGCCCGACCATGCTTGCCATGCGCATCGCCACGTCGACGATGGCCTCGCGCGTGCGCGTTCCTCTGCTGTTCATACCGATCAGGTTAGCGCACGACCGTTCGTTTTCCAGTCTGCGACCGCACGACCGTTCGTTTTCTTGCAAGCACCTATTTTCATTACCGTAGCGCGATCTGCGCTATACCCTCTCCCGGCCATGCCTGAAGGCGACAGCATCCACAAGATCGCCGCGCTGCTCGCGCCACGCATCACCGGCGGGCGGCTGCGCTCGATGTCGTTGCGCAGTCGCGGCGAGCTGACCGCCTTGAGGCAGGCACGGGTCGAGGGCGTCGAGGCGCTCGGCAAGCACCTCTTGATCGCCCTCGCGGACAACGCCGGCGAGCGCTGGATCGCACGCACGCACCTCGGCATGAAGGGGCGCTGGCACGTCTATCGTCGCGGCGAGCCACTCGAGCTCGCGCCCTCGCGCGCCGTGCTGCGCTTCGAGATCGACGACGACGTCTTCGTCTGCTTCGACGCGCCGCAGGCCGAGGTCATCCGCCGCTCGGCGCTCGCCATACATCCGCAGCTGAGCCGGCTGGGGCCCGATCTGCTGGCCCCCGAGCTCGACGAGCCGCAGCTCCTGCGACGCGTGCGGGCGCCCGCGCACGCCGCGCGCGAGATCGGCGACGTGCTGCTCGACCAGACCGTCGCCGCCGGCATCGGCAACGTCTACAAGAGCGAGGTCTGTTTCCTCGAGCAGGTGCTGCCCTTCGACCCGACCGCAGCGCTCGCCGACGAGACGTTGCTCGCGCTCTACCGCCAGGCGCGCACCTGGCTGAGCCGCAACCTCGGCCCATGGCCGCGCACCACCACCTTCGATCGCAGCGCCAGTGAACAAGCGGCGCCTCGCGACCGTCCGCTGCTGTGGGTTTATGGACGATCGAAGATGCCCTGCCTGCGCTGCAACACCGCGATCAAACACCGCCGGCAGGGTGACTTGGCGCGCCCGACCTACTGGTGCCCACACTGTCAGACAACGCGCGCAACGATGTGACGCAGGTTACGAATGCGGTGGTCGTGTTCGCGATAGCGCGTATTATCGCCGTCGGAGCAGCCGTTCGCGACAACTGCGTCCGGCAGCCATCTATCCGGTGAAGGCTATCCGGTGAAGGAGAGGCAATGAGAACGGTCAGACGATCCGCGTCGCCCGCCTTAGCAGCGTCGACGCTCCTCGCAGCAATGCTCCTCGCAGCGCCGGCGGCGTTCGCGCAGGACCTGCCGCCCGATCAGCCGCTGCCACCCGACGGCGCCACCAGCGATCCCGCCGCCACCGTCGGGCAGTTCTACGGCGTGCTCAATCCCTACGGCAGCTGGATCCAGCACGCCAGCTACGGCTGGGTCTGGCGCCCCAACGTCGCCAACTTCGTGCCCTACGCGACCAATGGCAGCTGGACCGCCACCGACCAGGGCTGGATGTTCAACAGCAACTACAACTGGGGCTGGGCCTGCTTCCACTACGGCCGCTGGTTCCAGGACGGCGGCCAGTGGACCTGGGTGCCCGGCACCGTGTGGGCACCGGCGTGGGTCGACTGGCGCTGGGGCGGTCAATATGTCGGCTGGGCGCCGCTCGCGCCGCGCGGCTGGCGCCGGCAGAACCGCTGGTTCTTCGTCGGCTCGAACTACCTCGGCACGCCCAACTTCTGGCGCTATCGCGTGCCCCACTCGCGCTGGGGCTACGCCTATCGCATCACCCGGCGCGGCAACCGCCGCGTCTACTACCACGGCGCGCGCCGCTGGTATCGCGGCCCACCGCGCCGCTTCGTCGGCTACCGCCGTCCCGTCGTGCGCGTTCGTCCGCCGCGCCCGCGCGTGCTCGCACGCGTCGGCGTTCGAGGCGGCCACGCGCGCTTCCACCGCCGCGGCAACCTGCGCCCGCGCGCACCCTACCGCACCAACCCGCGCACGCGCCGGCCCGCGCCGGGCACGCATCGCGACCCGCGCGCCGGCTATCGCCGCCCGAGCTATCCGGCCTATCGCGCCGGCAGCGGCTATCGCGGCAACACGACCCGCAACGCCCCGCGCTACCGCGGCGGCGCCGGCTATCGCGGCGGCACCACGCGCAATCCCAGCCAACCGGGCTATCGCGGCGGTGGCGGCTATCGCGGCGGCTACAACCGCCGCCCGAGCAACCCGACGTACCGCGCCGCGCCCGGCGGCGGCCGC
>JAGQIK010000551.1 GCA_020431405.1 Myxococcales bacterium | reverse complement strand
TGCGCCGCGTGAGCAGCGACGGATCGTCGACCTGGCCGACAAAAAGCCCCGGCTGCGTCTGGTCGAGCGGGATCTGCGTGTAGCGGCTCGAGACCACCGAGCCGAGCAGCGCCAAGATGCGATCGAAAAGCGGCAAGAGCGAATCGCCGAGCGCGTCGAAGCGAAACTTCGGCAGGTCGAGCGGATCGCTCTGCGCCTCGAAGGTCGACAGCTGACCGACGAAGCTGCTCAGCGCGAGGTAGAGCTGCTCGGGGTGCACCTCGCCCGACTCGGCGTGGTGCATGAACATCGGCAGCCAGGTGTTGACGGTGTGCAGGTACCAGAAGGTGGCCACGTCGGCGGCGCCAAACTCGACCATCGCCGCCGCGCGATCACCGTACTTGCCTACCAGCACCTTCTGCTTTTCGGCGAGCGCTGCCACCACGCGCGATAGCTTCTGCATCACCGTCTCGCTGACGCGCACGCGCAGACACGGTGGGATGAAGCGCGGGCTGAGCCCGAGGCGACCGCCGTCAGAGACCACCAGCTCGGCGACCTTGAGCGCGACGTAGCCGGTGAGGCGGTCGTTGCCCAGCATCACCTGCGCGTTGGGCCGCACGCAGGCGATGTCGGCGTCTTCTGCCTGGCCGTAGGCATCGGGCACCACGCGCGAGCCCTCGACGAAGCGCGTGCCGCCGCCGCCGCTGCCGTCGGCGCTGCCCGCCCCCGTCGCGCGCCGATCGGGCACGGCGACGTAGACCTCGATGGGCCGTCCGCCGCGCACCGAGCTGCGCGCCACCTGCGTGCTGAGCGCGCCGATCTCGGCCTGGCTACCCACCGAGAGCAGCATCCCGTCGGGCATCACGGCCGTCATGCGGCTGATCTGCACCATGCCGCGCGCGAGCTCGTCGCCGTCGATCTCGAGATCGGCCACACCCCACAGATGCGGCGCGATGGCCCCCACACGCTGCTCGACGAGGCGCTCGTGATAGTCGTCGAGCGCCTGCAGGTGCTGCGGCGTGAGAAACAGCCCTTCAGTCCACATTGGTTTGGAGCCACTCACTTGCCGGCCTTGTCCTTCTTGGGATCGACGTCGTCCGAGTCCTTCTCGGGCTTGCTGATGTGATTGTCGCGCAGCACGGCGCTGACGATGGTGTGCAGCGTGTCCTTGTTGGCGCAGCGCTTGTTCTGCTCGCGCACGTCAGCGACGTATGACCAGGTGCCGTCGGCAGGCGGCTTGCGGAAGATGCCGATCAACGCGACGTAACCCACGTCGGGCGTGCTCTTCATGGTGTAGATCTTGAGCTTGCCCGGATAGACCGTCAGCGAGGCGCTCTTGACGAGGTCGGCCGAGAGCGCCTCGGCGCCGCGCTGCCAGACCGTCTCGAACTCGAGCCCGTCGAAGTCCTGCCGCTCCTTGAGCAGCATCACGCGCACCTCGACCGGCATCGGCTGCCCCTTGGCGTTCTGATTGAGGTAGGGCGACGCCTGCAGGAAGATCTCGATCGGCGCGCGCTTGCACCCGGTCGACAGCTGCTCCTTGCGCAGCTTCTTGAGCACGTCCTCGGTGCTCGGTTGCTTGGGTTTTCCGTTGCACGCCGCCAGCACCACCAGCGCGGCGCCAGCGACGCAGATCTTACGAATCCGCGACGCGAGTGGATTCATCATGGTCGATCTCGTAGTTCTCGTCCCAGCGCTCGAGCGTGTACAGCAGTCGTACGTCACCGAGGGTGATCTCGTCGCCCGGCGAGAGCGATTTGAGCCCCACGCGTTCGCCGCCCGACAAGATACCGCTTTCACTGCCGAGATCGGCGACGATGCACTTCTTGTCTTTGCGCAGCACCACGGCGTGGCGGCTGGCGACGGTCTTGCCGCGCAGCACCAGGTCGCAGCTGACGTGCGAGCCCACGGTGTACGCCACGCCCTCTTGCAACGCCACGCTGCGCCCCTGGTCCATGCCGTCGAGAACCTCGAGCCGGATCGCGGCGGTCTGCCGCACGGGGAAACGCGAGGCGATCTTGAAGACGAACTCGGCGCCGGCGATGGCGAAGCGTTCGTCATCGCTGAGCGGCTTGCCGAGCATGCCCCCTTGCGCGTCGGTGATGTTGAGCCGGTAGCCGCGCGAGTCGGCCTGCAGCGTGCCGTGGCGCGGCTGCACGCCGGGCTCTTGCACCACGTAGTCCACCGACGGGTCGGAGCCGATGACGAAGCCGTCGTAGACCACCTGCTTGATGAAGGAGCCGTCGTCGACGCGCACGATCCACGCGACGAAGTCCATGCCCTCCATCTCTTCGACAGCCATCACCAGCGTCTTGCGGTTGAGCATGCGCCCCGGCTGGGCGCTGCCCTCGTCAGGCACGATGGCCATCGGCACCATCGGCACCGGCGGTCCCTTGGCCTGCATCGGCCCGATGGTCACGCCGGGCAGGTTGACCGTCCCGTCGAGCTTGATGCCCTTGCCGGCGACCACCGCCGAGCCGCCGCTCGCAGGCGCGCCGTAAAACGGCATCGAGCCGCTCTTGGGGTCCGCCGGCGGCGGCGTCAGCAACGGCACCGCCTCGCTGGGGCGGCCGCGCCGCGACACCGAGATCTCCGAGAGCGGGTCGTAGGGGCCGCTCTGCGGCAGATTGGGCACGGAGTCGGGGCCCGCGCGCCCGCCGGCGTTGCGCACGAACTCGTCGGGATCGGGCAGCGGCAGCCTGAAGCCGCCGCCCGCGCCGCCACCGCCGCCACCTCCGCCGCCCGGCGCGTTGATACTGACGCTGCGGCTGGCCGAGATGTCGGCGTTGCCCGTGCGGACGTCCTCGAGCCCGCCACCGCCGAGCTGCGGCGCGGGCGTGCCGTGCGGCTCGGCGAAGGGGCTTCGCTCGCCGAGCCGACCGGTGGCGCTCTCGCCGAACGGATCGCTGCCGTAGTCGTCGTCGAGATCACGCGGCATCGGGTGGTGCGGCGAGCCGAGCGCGCCGAGCTGTCCGCCGAGCTTGGCGTGCGGCACTTCGGCGGTGGCGGCCGGCGCCTTGTGGCCGTAGTGCCCGGGCGGCGGCGCCGATGGCATCGGCCCACCCAATGGCTGTGCGCCGGAAACGTGCGCGTTGGGCATCGGCCCGCCGGTCAGCGGCTGACCGTAGGGGCTGCGGCCCGAGGGATCGTGCATCGGCGGCGACGGCGCGTACGGGTTGTGCGGCGCAGGCCCTGGTCCTGGCGCCGGCGCGTAGGGCGACGGCGCGACGAGCCCAGGTTGCTGCTGCTGCTGCTGCTGTCTGCGCGCTGCCGCCATCGGCGAGGTGGTGCGACGCTCGTCGTTCTCTTGGGGCGGCTCGGCTGCTTGAAAGAGGCCGTCGATGTCGAGGTTGTCGATGCCGCGCGGCTGCGGGCCAGCGCCGCCGTCGGCACCCGCGCCTCCGGGGCCAAAGGCCGACGGACGCTGCCGACGCGCCGAGCGTTCGTCTTCGTCGTCCTCTTCGTCCTCGTCCTCGTCCTCGTCTTCTTCTTCGTCGTCGCCGTCGTGCGCGCCCGCGTAGCGCATGTGCGCGGGCGCTGGCTTGGGCTTGCGCGAGGCCTTGAGCACCAGCAGCGTGACCAGCGTCAGCATGATCACGCCTAGCGCGACGCCGGCAAACAGCAGCCACGGCGTCTTTTCGGGCGGCGCCGGCGCATCGTCGCCGCCGCCTGCGCCGCCGCTGCCGTTGGTCGCCGCGGGCAGCCCCTTGATCTTCGCCTTCTTGAGCTCGGTGGAGACGATGTTGGAGGCCAGCCCACCCGACAGCTCGAGCTGAAAGTCGTGCAGCTTGCCGTCGAAGAACTTGCGCACGTCGTAGTTGAGCACCAGCTGCTGGCGCAGCTCGTCGGCGATGTCGGAGAAGCCGCGCGACAGCTCCGAGGCATCCTTGGCGTAGCGGAAGGTGCCGCCGCCGCGCCGGCTCAGCTCGACGAGCGTGCGCAGGCGCGCCGGCTCGAGCGGCGCGAATCCGAGGCTCAGCACGCGCACGCCCTTTTCTTTGGCGCGCCGGCCGAGCTGCGTGAAGTCGCGGAAGTTGAGCTTGGCGTTGAGGCCGTCGGAGAGCACGACGATGACCTTTTGGTCGGGCAGACCACGCGCCGAGAGCCCCTCGAGCGCGTCGCGGATCGCGTCGAGCAGCTGCACCTCGACGGCCTCTTCGCGAATGCGCAGATCGTCGATGGCCGAGACGACTTGGTCTGCCTTGGTCGGCTTGACCTCTTTGACCACCACGTCGGTGTAGGCGACGAGACCAACCTTGCTGCCCTGCGGCAGCGCCTTGACCAGCCGCTTGGCGCCGTTGGCCGCCTCGTTGAGCACCGAGCGCAGCGCTGGCGAGACCTGGATCACCAGCGTGACGGCGAGCGGCTCGCCGAGCTTGAAGAAACGCTGCATGCCCGCCGCGCCGGTCTGCGGCACGCCGTCGACCAGCAAGCGGTAGCTCTTCTCCTTGCGATCGGTGATCGGCGCGCCCTTGGCGTCGAGATCCGTGACGTAGAGGCGGACGTTCGGGGGCTTGGACGCGTCGACGCTGTCGATGCGCACGATCGAACGCTGGCGGAAGGGGGCAGCCCGGGCGTCGCCGCCCAGCAGCGCGACTAGCAGCGAGCCGACCACCGCCCAGCTGATGGACAAGGGTCGTAACACCGTGATTAGCATATCAAAGTCGGCATAGATTGCCGTGGAAGACTTCTCCACGGCCAGTAAATTGGCCGACTATCAGCCGTGCATTCGACGGCGTCGTGATGCAATTTCCAATGTGTTCGGCCTGCGAGTAGACTTTGAAGGTCTTAGCCCCTGCGCGACCGACCAGGGGCGGATCCATCTAGGATGAATCATCCCGACTCCCGTTACGATGAAAGCCCAGCCCACGTCGGGCTGAGAATCACCGTCTACAGCGAGGTGGATGGCACCACGACGGATCTGTTGTTCCAACAGTTTCCGATACGTATCGGCCGCAACCCCCTCAACGAGCTCGTGCTGGCGCACCAGTACATCTCGCAGTGGCACGCGGTGATCGGCTTTTCGGGCGGCGCGCTGTCGATCATCCAGGTGGGCAGCAGCAACTCGGTGATGGTCAACGACTACCGCATGCAGGCCAGCGAGGAGATCGGCCTGGCCGGCAACGAGGTGGTGCGGCTGGTGCCCTTCTCGCTGCACCTGCAGGTGCTCGAGCTGCCCGGCGCCTACAGCGCGCGACAAGGCTCGTGGCGCAACGAGAGCTTCGGCACCCGCGACGCGAGCGTCTCGATGTCGGTGCCGCAGCAGGAGAGCGCCGAGCAGGTGGCGCTGCGGGTCATCGATCGCCTCAGCCAGCGCCTCGTCGGCCAGCCGATGCAGGACCCGCGACAGATCGCAGTCTTCGGCCGGCAGCTCGAGCGCGTGCTCGAAGTCTTCCTGCGCTGCTTCGTCGCGCTGCAGAAGGGTCAAGAGCAGTTCAAGGCGGCGCTCGATCTGCCGGCGCTCGGCGACGAGCAGGTCGGCCTCATCGATCAGGCGCGCGACGGCGTCGAGCTCGGCGCGCTGCTGTTGTCGGGCCAGGCACCCAACGCGGCCAACGCGCTCGAACAGGCCTTCAAAGACATCATGGTGCACCAGGTGGCGCTGCTCAACGGCCTGATGGCCGGCGTGCGCACGCTGCTGGCGCGCATCAGCCCGCAGGCGGTGCACAAGGAAGCGAGCAAGGAGCGGCGCTCGCCGAACTGGCGGCTGCTCTTCGAGACCTACGAGCAGATGCACCAAGACCTCTCGGAAGAGGGCAACGAAGCGTTCGAGACGATCTTCGGCCGGCAGTTCGGCAAGGCCTACACCATGCTCGTCGGCAAGAAGAAAGGCGGCGGCGGCGCGTGACGCAGCTCAACTTCTTCCACGCCGCGCAGTGCGACGCCGGCCGGCGCCAAGCCAACGACGACTGCGTGCACGTCGATCCGGCGCGCGGCATCTACCTCGTCTGCGACGGCGCCGGCGCCAAGCTCGGCGGCCGCACCGCAGCCGAGACGGTCTGCCGCACCGTCGCCGAGCAGTCCGCCGCGCGCGAGCAGCAGCTGGCGCTCGCCACGCCAGACCAAGCGCAAGCGATCATCAACGAAATGCTGCTCGCCGCGCACGAGCGCATCCTCGAGATCCAGCAGCGCGAGGTCAACATCTCGAGCATGACCACCACCGCCGCGCTGCTCAAAAAGCACGGCGACTACGCGCTCATCTCGCACATCGGCGACAGCCGCATCTACCTCTACCGCGCCCCCGAGCTGCGCCTGTTGACGCGCGATCACAACTTCGAAAACTACATGCGCGACAACCCCAACTTCCGCCCCAAGACCAAGCCGCCCGGCAAGACGCTGGTGCGCGCGCTGGGGCTCAAGTCGCAGCAGGTTGGCATCGAGCAGAACGGCTTCAAGCTGCGCAATGACGACGTGATCCTGATCTGCTCCGACGGCGTCTCCGACAGCGTGCCCGACTGGACGCTGCGCGAGATCCTCGCCGGCACCAAGAGCTCCACCGTCGACGACGTCACGCCGGCGCTGGTGCGTGCGGCGCTGGCGCACGGCAGCATGGACAACGTCTCGGCGCTTTTGATCCAGGCCACCGACCGCGACGAGAACCGCCCGCGCACGGCCGTCTTCGACCTGCCCGGCGGACGTGACAGAGTGGGTGTCGTGCTCGGCTGGCTGGCCTTCGTCGACGGACCCAAACGCGGCGACGTGGTGCCCATCGAGGCCACGCTCGTCATCGGCGCCGAGCCGACGTGCCGCATCTGCATCGACGACGGCTATGTCTCGCGCCGCCACACCGAGGTCTTTCGCACCGAGCATGGTCACGTGCTGCGCGACCTCGGCTCGACCAACGGCACGTTCATCAACAACATCCGCGTCACCAGCACCGAGTCAGCGCTGGTCGACGGCGATGTGATCCGCATCGGCAAGACCGAGATGGTCTTCAAGAGCGTGCACGTCGACAGCTAGCGCGCTAGCGCCAGCCGGCGCGATCGATCACAACCTCGAGCGCGCGCTCCTCGTTGCCGTCGAAGACGAAGCTCAGATCGCCGCCGTCATGCTTGTAGCGAAAGCTCGTTCTGCGCTCGACACGCTCGGGGTCGCTCAAGCTGAACGCGTATTCGCGACCGTAGTGTTCGAAGACCTGCGCCGTTGTGAGCGTCATGCTGCGCGGCAGCGTGACGATGATCAACGCGTCTTGCCGACCCTTGGGCTCGATAGGGATACGCATTTCGAGCTTGACCGCGATGTCCCCCGAACAGGGCCCCTCGAAGACGGCGAATGCTCGCGTGCTGCGCTCGACGTTGCCTTCGATCTCGGCGCTGAAAAGCCCGACGACCACGTCGGGATCGAGCTTCGGCGCGGCGAGCAAGCCATCCAACGACTCGAACAACGTCTCGGTGCGTTCGTCCATCTTCGGCTCACGGGCTCGGGTGCGCGTTGTCCCAGCGCCGTTCGTAGCCGCGACCATAGTAGCCGTTGTAGTCGGTGCTCGTGTCGGTGCTCGGTGTGAGCGTGCCGAACTCGTCGCCCATCTCGTCCCAAGCGCGCTCTTCGTCGTGGTGCGACTGGTACGAGCGCCACTCGTCGTCGAAGCCCGTCTGGCGCCACGCCGGCGCCGACGGCCCACCGTTGTTGACGATCTCCTCGTTGACGACGAACTCGTTGAACTTGGCGTGGCCCTCGTTTTCGAGGTCTTCGTCGACGTTGGCGTCGACGTACTGCTGGCGCGTGTACGAGCCGAAGTCGTGATACTCCTTCTCGCCGTCGAGCTCGTGAATACCGTGTCCACCCTCGTGCGCGAGGCTCGCGACCGTGGCCTCCGGTGGCTCGCCGCGACGGTTGCCATCGATGACGATGCGTTTGTTGGTCGAGTCGAAGAAGGTGCCTTTGCCCGGCTCACCCCACTCGAAGGTGTAGCCCTCGTCAGCGAGCCGGTTGAGCTGCGCCAACAGCGTCGGCGAGTAGCCGACCAGCGAGTCGACCTCTTCGCCGAGCCCCGTGGTGCGGATCTCGCCGGAGCCGGTCAGCACGTCCACCATGCCCTTGAGAAACAGGATGAAGGACATGCAGTACTGCGCGACGCTGGCGCCCGCGGTGCCGATCAGCACCGTGAACTCCCCGGTGACGATCGTGTCGATGGGCCCGATACAGATCGCCTTGTCGCCGATGCGCGCCGCCGGCAGCATGCCGACCAGCACGTTGACCGCCGCTGGCGGCAGGATCGGCCCGCCGACGTGCGGCACCGGCCCGGTGAACATCGGGCAGACGTGCATGTCGGTGATGCGCGACTGCGGCCGCCCACCGGTAAGCACGTTGAGCTTGCCCATCACGATCTTGCCGCCGTGAACGCAGGTGTCTCCGATGCGCGCTGCGGGCTTGCCCATCGTCTACTCCTGTTCCCGTCCCAGCGAGCGCGGCTCGCCGCGGCCGAGACACAGATACTCGAGCGCGCGCCCGAGCGGGCCGAGCACCTCGAGCTCGCCGTGCGAGCCGATGTAGAGCTGGCCTTCTTCGTCAGCGCACAAGATCCAGTCGGCGACAGCACCGACGGGCGCCAGCTCGCGTCCGGCGAAGCGCTCCCACTCTTCGAAGCGGTCGAGCTCGCCCGAGGCGGAGCCGATGGGATCGAAGTCGAAGCGATCGCACTGCACGCTCAGCTCGGGGCGGGGCGGCGGCTCGATCGACAGCCCGCCGAAGCGCGTCAGCATCGCCTCGGCGGCCGGCGAGAAGCGATAGCCCTCCGGCACCAGCACGTCGGTCCACTGCCGCGCGTCGACGGCACGCTCGGGCGTCCAGCCCGCAGCGCGCAGTACTTTGTCCACCTCGGGGTGCAGCCTCAGCTCGCTAGTCATCGCCCGTTACTCATAGCCCGTCTCCGAGATCCAGCCGTTCTGCTTCATCACGTGACCGCACATCTTGCAGGCCGGCTTGGGTGTGCCGTGCTTGCCCAGCGGCGGCGGCTGCGAGTCGGGACCGCGCACGTTGCGCGCGTCGAAGCGCGTGCCCGCTGGCGGCAGCACGCCGTTTTCGCGCTCGTAACTGGCGATGGCTTGCGCCTCGGCGCACTTGCCGTTCTGATGCGTCTTGATGTCTGCGGGCACGTCGTCGTAGGCAGCCTGCGTCTTGGGCGGCAGATCCGGCGGCTGTTCGCGCGGCACGCGCAGGCTGCCCGCCGAGCTCTTGTTGCCATCGGGCGTCTGCATGCCGGCGACCACCGAGGCGCGCTCTTTGGACGGCTTCTGCTGCTCCTCGTCGGCCTTCTTCTTGGTGTACTTGCCGAGCTCGCTCTCTTCGTCGTCGTCCTGCGCCGCGCGCTCGGCTCGCTGCTGCTCGCAGACCTCGCAGAACGGCTTGCCCTCGTCGCTGGCGCGCTTGAGCGCGGCAGCCTGCGCGGCGGCGTTGATCGTCGACTGCGGCGCCTTCGGCGCGGGCGCGGGCGGCGGCGTCGCGGGTGCTATGTCCGACGAGATCGGCGTGGCAGCCTGCTGCTCGGGCACGATCTTGCTGCCCAGCGTATCGGGCCGCATGCGGTAGACCAACGCGAGGCGCCCGGTGAGGCAGAAGTCGATGGTGCGCGCGACGACCTGGTGATCGCTGAGCGCGCCGACGTCGCGACACCACGGATAGATCACGCGCCGCAGGCGCGAGACGGTGAAGTGATCGGCGGCGATGGGGCGAAGCAGCGTCTCGTAGGCCGCGCGGTCGCCGTAGCGCGTGAAGAAGTTGTTGCTGTTCTCGTCGCGCAAGGCACCGCCGCGCGCTAGAAGCAGCTCGATATCGCCGCGTCGGATCCACATGGTTAGTGCGGCTCGAAGCGCAGCGGCTGCTGCGCGCCGTCGGTAAAGCGCGCCGTGACGCGCGAGAAGACGCGGCTTCCCACCGGGCGCGCGAAGAGCTGGTTGAGGATGCGCGCGAAGAGCAGCCGCTCGCCGCCTTCGAGATTGCGGCCCTCGAGGGTGATGTCGATGTCGCGCACCTCCACCATCATGCGCCGGTGAAGCCGCATCGCCGGGCGCGAGACCACATCCACCACGTCGGGGTGCGCGCGACCAGCGCGTCCGGCGCGCGCGAACGAGACCAGCTCGGTGAGACCCGAGGCGCTGGCGAGGTCGCGCGGATGGATCGCGAACTGCGAGATCAGCTGCCAGTGACGTTCGCTGCCGATGCGCGTGGTGTCGGCGGCCGCGACGGGCGTGACGTTTTCGAAGGTCAGATACTCGGGCGACTCGGAGCTCGGCACGTCGACGCTGCCGATGGGCACGCGTGCGGCGACCTCGCCGTCGGAGTGGCGCACCCACGCGTGCAGCAGGTCTGTCGGCGGCGCGAAGGGCCGGCCGTCGACGTCGGTCAGCCGCAGATAGGTCTGCACGCCCTCGACACGGTCGGCGCGCCGGTCGAGCTCGAAACACGGACGTGTCTCGTCGAGGCGCCGCGCCGCGTGCGAGACGAAGCGCTGATACTCGATCCAGCGCGCCTCGGTGTGATAGGCGCCGACGCGCTCGACGGCGAAGATCGGCACGTCGCGCCGGCGGGCACCGGCGACCTCGCCCGCGTCCACGTGCACCGTCGTCGTCCCCGGCGTGATGCGCATGCTGACCTGGTGCAGCGGCGAGACGTTGATCGCTGGCGTGCAGCCCGTGGCGAAGTTCGCGAGCGACAGATCGACGAAGCTCTCGTCGACGCGTCCAAGGTGAAAGGCGAGCGTGAATCCGCGGCCCTTGGCCTGCGAGAGCCGTTCGAGCCGAAAGACATCGAAGGCGAGGAACTTGTCGATGCAGGCGAAGTACTCGTCGAGCAGGTTGAGTCCGGGAAGCGGCGTCAACGCGCCGGGACAGAGCGGCTCGTCAGCGGAGAGCCCGACCGGCACGACGGCGGCGCGCGGCAGCGAGAACAGCAGCTCGCCAGCGTCGTCGAGCACACTGACGCGGCTGACGTCGTGGGTCAGCCAGCGGTAGAGCAGAAAACGCTCCTGCTCGTCGCCGAGCAGGTGCAGGCGCAGGCGCGACATCTCGAGGTTGCGCATGCGCGCGCCGCCGGTCAGCTCGAAGCGCAGCTCGAGCCGCAAATCGGCTGGGTGGGCGCGATCGAGACGCACGTCGGCGATGTCGAGCGGGTGCAAGAGCACCTGGCTGCTGGTGATGAAGCCGCACTCGACTTGCGCGCCGTCGGCATCCTCCACCGGCTGCGCCAGCACCGGCGTGTTGGCGGCGATCAGCCGCGACTGGCGCAGCGCGTTGTCACGGCCGCGCATGCGCAAGAGCGTCGCGCCGGGGATGGGACGCAGATACTGCGGCCACATCTTGTCGAACAGCGCGTGGACGATCTCGGGGAAATCGTCGTCGATGCGAAAGCGCAGGCGCGAGGTCAAAAGCGCCGCGCCTTGCACGAGCCGCTCGAAGGCGGCGTCGTTGCCGCGCTCGGCGACCATGTGCGCCACCTCGGGGTAGTGTCGTGCGAACTCGCGCGCCAGCTGGCGGTAGTAGGCCAGCTCGGTCTGATAGTAGTGCGAGTAAGACGCCATCCGCGCGGCGCCCTAGTTGATCTTGACGAGCGCGCCCTTGATGACGTGCAAACCGGTGGCCTGAGACGTCACCTTCACGCTCTTGATGGTGATGCTCGTCGGTTTGAGCTCGATCGTCGAGCTACCGCACTTGAGCGTGATCGACTTGCTCGCCTCGAGCGTGATGTTGGTCGCCGTGTGTTTGGAGTCGTTCTTGACGTGCAGGAAGCGGTGGTTGTTGACGTACTGCTTCTGGATGTTTTCGACCTTCTCGGTGCGGTCGTTCTTCACCAGCAGCGTCTGGTTGTGCTCGACCTCGATGTCGAAGTCGTACTGCGCGTGCACGTAGATCTGCTCCTCGCCGGCGGCGTCTTCGAAGCGGATCTCGTTGAAGCCACCGCCGCCGGGCGACGAGCAGGTGCGGATCGAGCTGCGTGTCTTGTTGTCGGGCAGGCCCGAAGGCCCGCTGTCGGTGCGATCGTCGGCGTACTTGCCGCCGGTCAAACCGGGCACCTCTTGGCTGGCGTTATAGACACGCCCGGTGACCAGCGGGCGATCGGGATCGCCGGAGATGAAGCTGATCAGCACTTCCTGTCCGATGCGCGGCAGGAACATGCCGCCGAAGCCCTGCCCCGCCCAGTTTTGCGAGACGCGGATCCAGCACGACGACTTGCCCTCGCGCTCCCAGTTGAAGTGCACCTTCACGCGGCCGAACTTGTCGGTGTAGATCTCTTCGCCCTTGGGCCCGACGACGACGGCCGTGTGCGTGCCGACGGCGAGCGGGCGCGGCGTGACGCGCGGTGGAGCGTATTCGGTCTTGGCCGGGATCAGTGTGAACGTATTGCCGTAGCTCCAGCCCGGGCCACCGCCGGCGGTGTTGATCACGAACGGCTGCGCGCCGCTGTGCGTCACGCGCACCAGCAGGTACTCCTTGCCGTTGAGCGCGCGGCGCGGGTGCTGCAGGTCGAAGGTCGTGCCGCCGAGCTTGAAGCGATAGCCGGGCGCGAAGCGACAGTTGTCGCTGCCGCCGAGCCCGACCTCCTTGTCGTGCTCGAGCTCGGTGAGCCGCGCGGTGGCGAGACGGTTGCCGAGCCCGTCGTCGAGAAACTCGCCCGGGTAATCGTAGAACTCGAGATTCGTCAGATCGCCCGTGGCCTCGCCCGCGGGCTTCTTGCTGCTCGGCTTCTTGAAGTGATAGTCGCGCAGCGAGACCTTGCCGGTGCGGATCTGCTTGCTGAAGATCAGCTCGTGGATCTTCTCGCGCGGCGCCTCCATGCTGGTGTCGCTGGAGAAGTCGACCTCGACCTTGCCCGGGATGTTGGGGAAGGCGGCGTTCTTGTCGGTGAAGATCGTCTTCAGCTGCGACTCGGTGTGCTCGAAGTGCATCGCGATGCCTTCCTCTTCGAGCAACCGCAACACGTAGTCGAGGTCCGTCTCGCGATACTGCACGCAGTAGTCGCGCGCGCCGCCATCTTTGGCCTTCCAGTCGAGCGAGCCGGCGCTGATGCCGCCTTCCTTGAGCACCTTGAAGATGATCTGCTTGGTGGTCTCGCCCTGGAAGATGCGCAGACCGCGGCGCAGCGCGAGCTTGGCGTGCGGCGGCACGAGGTAGGCGCGGTAGACCGTGAAGTGGTGCTCGATGCGCAGCAGCTCGAAGCGGCTGACGATGCCCTGCACGTAGCGGTCGGCCTCGGGGCCGATGATCTGCAGGCCAGCGGGCTTACCGACGATGGCGTCGAAGTCGATCTCGCTGTCTGGGCGCGCCCGACCGGAGGGTGGACGATGGACGACGAGATCGATCTCGTAGGCGAACAGCTCGTTGAGACCCTCCGTGCCGGTGAAACGCAGCACGTTCATCTCGGGCCCGCCGCACTTGAAATGGAATCTGTGCTCGTTGCTCTTAGGGAGCGGCGGCATGGGCTAACGTCCGGTGGGTTCGCTGTCGGCCGCCTCGGCTCGCAGATCCCCCTCGGAGACGTCGCCCACCAGCTTCTCGTGACCCGGGAAGCAGCGAATGAACGTATCGACCGAAGAAGCGCGCGCCATGGCGGCGGAATACAGCGGCGCTGGATAGGTCTCGACGACGGCCTGGTGAATGTCGGTCATCCAGGCCAGAACTTGTTCGTACTCCTCGAGCGGGTTGTGTTGATGGACGTACTCGTAAGCGGGTTTGCCGTCCAACGCGCTGCGGGCGAAGATCACCGTGCGGTGCATCACCGGATCGTGCCGCACGATGCGATCGCGCGGCGTTCGGGATAGCGGCTCGATACGGCTCTTCAGCGTCCAAGGCGTCAGCTTCCAGGCGTCACGCAAGGATCGGCTCAAGTCCGCGACCGCCGCGGCTACATCGACCTTTTGGCCGTCCGCGGCGGCGCGCACTACGACGTCGAGGTGGGCCAGGTACGTGGCAAAGAGGTCGTCGTATCCCGAGAGGATCCGAAGCGGCCCATCATCGCCCGAGGCGAGCAAGTTCACGAAACCTCGGTAGAACGTACCCATGGCGTCCCCGAGAACGCCCTGTGCGAGCACAAACCTTCGTTCATAGAATGCCACGACAGTGTGACTGGTAATCTGAAGTAGGTAAAGGTCCCGCGTGTCAGCGTCTCGGATCGCGACCTCTACGATGCCTCTGAGCGGCGCGCCGCTGTCGCCAAGGTTGAGGTTGTCCGCGATCTCGAGGGTATTACGGTAGCGCGCGCGCAAACGGTCCAACAAAGGTTCGACCGCGTCGCGCGAGAGCGTCGGCAAGCAGATGCGGCCGAGGCCGACGTCGAAGAACGCGTCGCCCACGCGCACGACCTCGCCGACGACCTCAACGTCAACGATCTCGGAGAGCTTGTCATGCATTGGCGGGCTCGTCTGCTGGCGCGCTCGGCGGTGGCGCGGCGGCCGGCAGCTGCGGCGGCTTGGCATTTCCAGCCGCCCACAATGCATGCACGCGCAGGCCTTGGAGCGTCGCCTCGATGCTCCAGCCGTCGAGGCCGCGATGGCAGATCGCGGTGTAGCCGCCGATGGTGCCGGCGGCGTAGACCTGCTCGCCGCCCGCGACGGCGAAGACGTGCTCGAGCTGCAGCGCCTCGTCGTGCCACGCGCCCGCCTCGTTGACCAACGCCACGCCGCCGCCGGCAGGCACGGCGCCGACGTCGCGCTCCCAGCCCTTCCAGCCGCCCTCGAGCCAGTCGCCGCGCGGCAGCGCGTGGTCGCGCAGCCAGCCCTCGCGTGTCAGCTCGAACAGCTCGCCGCCAGCGCGCGAGCCGCCGAGGGCGAGCACGCGCTCCTCGTCGCCGACCATGACCTTGATCGCCGCTTCGATGGGCAGCGCGAGGCGTCCCCAACCGAAGCCATCGAAGCGGTATACGGCGCTGTCTTGACCGGCGATGCAGACGTTCTCGGCGCTGCCGGCCCAGACGCACGAGAGGTGCACGTCGGTGCCCACCGGCCAGGGCTGCCAGCTGTCGCCCGCGAACGCGAGCACGGTGCCGTGGTCGCCGACGGCGATCACCGACTTGGCCGAGATGCCCCACACCGCGTTGAGCGCCATCTCGGTGGGCACATTGCTGATCGGGCGCACGCGGCCCTTCTTCAGCGCGCAGATGGTGCCGCGCCGGCCGACGAGGAAACCCGCGTCGCCTTCGGCCCACACGCCGCGCAGGTCTTCGCGCGTGCCCGAGCTGATCAGCCGCCACGTGCCCTCGAAGCGCCCCAGCACGAGCCCTTGCTCGCCGACGGCGAGCGCCTGCGGCTCGACGTCCTTTTCGCGCTGGCCTTCCTTGACCAGAAAATCGTCGAGGCTCTGGGCGCGATCGGCGAGATCGCCGAGCAGGTAGTAGCGCAGCGTGCGCCCCTCGCCGCGTGACAGCGCCGCGGCGATGTCGGGGCTGATGCGGCGCAGGTGCTCGGAAACCTGCTTGAAGTCGAGGTCCTTGCCCAGGCGGCTCCACATGTCGCACAGCTGCGTGAGCTGCGTGAGGTACGGGCGCGCGGCCGCGCGCGGCAGCTGCCTGAACAGCTCGGCCGGGTAGAGCACGACGTGCGCGCTGGGCGTGTCCTCGAGGCGCGGCTGCAGCGCGCCCTCGAGCGTGCGGGCACCGGCGGCGAGCAGCCGCGCGTCAGCGGGCAGGTGCGCCGGCAGCGCCGAGACGCGCGCGACGGCCTTGGCCAGCGGCGCGGCGGCGAAGAACACGGGGCGATCGTCGAGGCGCTCGACGCGCACCTCTTCGTAGTCGAACAGCGAGAGCCACAGCAGCGGCACGGCGCTGTTGGCGCTGGCAAGCGGCGACTCTTCTGGATCGGGGTTGCGCGCCTCGGCGAGGTCGAGCACGGCCCGAAGATCTACGCGGCCGGACATGCCCAGCCACGATAGTGAGTTTTGTCGGTCGGCGGAAGAGGGCTCACGAGAAGAAGAAGGCGAGCCCCCAACCGGCGGCCAGCGCGTGCTCGAGCGAGCTGCCGTCGAACTTGAGCGTGCTCTCGGTGCTGAGGATCAGCGCGTAGCCGAGCTCGAGCGTCAGGGCGATCTGATCGGTGAGGTAGAAGTTGACGCCGAGGCTGCCCGTGGCGCTGAAGAACGGCGAGATCTTCTGCGCGTAGATGCCGCCCACCGAAACGCCGACAAACGGCGCGAACCAGTAGGGCAGCGTCTCGGCCGACTTGTCGATGGAAAACGGAAAGAAGCGCGCGAAGCCGAACGTAGAACCATACCAACCGACACCGCCGGTGGATGTGACGGGCGCGACGAGCAGCGCGTGCTCGCGCTTGCCAATGCCGTCGACGGTCAGCGGTGAGGTGCTGTTGGCGCTCTGCTCGGCCCGCTTGGCGTAGCCGAGGCCGACGTAGGCGCCCAGCTCGAGCCAGTCGGTGGCGAAGATGCCGAAGCCCACGCCGACGTCGAAGGCGGTGAACTTCGACGAGAAGAGGTGGCCGAGATTGCCGCTGAGGTTGAGCTCGAAGTCGCCCGCCACCGGGCCGAACCAGTCGCTCTCTTTGGCGCGCTTGCTGCGCTTGGCCTGCACGTCGGCGCTGGCGACGAGCAGCGAGCAGAGGATCAGGGCGGCGAGCGAAATTCGGGCGAGCCGGCGAACGACGAGCATGGCGGGCATTCAAACACAGCGCCTGCCCCTGCTACAATAAACGACCACGTGCCGAGGCACGTCACAGGAGACCTGCATGGCAGCCAGTGAACGTCAGTACGAGTTTCCCAGCCCCCAAGACGTCGCGCGCTTCATGGGCGTGCTCGACATGTACACCTGCTGGTCGGTGGAAGGCTTCTACGCCGAGAGCACCAACGAGAACCAGCACGGCGATCTGATCATCACCCAGGCGTTGCCGCACGTGCGGGTCAAGTGCCCCTGGCGCGTCAACGGCTGCGTCGTGACGTTCGACATGACGTACGTCGAGGCGCACTTCGAGCCGTTCAGAAAGCAGCGCGTCTACGACCACATGCTCGAGCTGGCGCGGCGCTTCGGCTTCGGCGGCAGCAACTCGCCCCGTCGCTACGGCGGCGTGTCAGTCCGCTTCCACTGATATCTAAGGGGGGCTGTCCCAGCCCCGGCCGCCGCTACCGAATGTAGCGGGCCATCATCGGCAGCAGGTTCGCCGGCTTGGTTCCGCGCCGAATCAGCTTGCCCTGGGCGTCGAGCAGAAACGCCTGCGGCAGCGTGAAGCTGCCCGCGCGCGCTACCTTGTAGCGCTTGGCGATCAAGCTGTACTTGTCGAAGACCACCGGAAACGGCACGGGGTGCGCCTTGAAGTAGCGCTCGAGCGCGGTGCGCGACTCGGCGCGCGAGCTGCTGCCGTCGGGCACGGCGACGATGATCACGCGCAGACCCGTCTTGCCGAAGCGCCGATAGAGCTTGGTCCAGCGCGGAAGCGCCTTCTTGCACGGCTTGCAGGTCGTCGAGAAGAAATCCACCACCAGCAGCTTGGCTTGCTGGCGCAGCGGCTCGAGGCGCACGAGGCGATCACTGAGGTCGTAGAGATCGAAGTCGTAGGGCGAGTCGTCGGCGCGCGCGACGCTGCTCGTGACGAGGAGCGCGAGCACCGCCCAGAGCTGGAGGCTGGAAGCCGATCGCCGACCGCTCACTGCAACGTCCTCGCGCGCGCGGTGAGCTTGGCCAGGCAGTTGTCGAGCGCCTTGCGCACCGAGTCCTTGCGGTTGATGTGGCCGCCCTTGATCGGGCCGCTCTCGAAGGTCGACTGCACCTTGCCGCTGACGGCGTCGATGAGCCGGTAGGTGCAGCGCGCCTCGGAGTAGAACTCGCCGTCGTTGCTCTCGAGGAACTTGCCTTTGACGTCGACGAGCATCACGCGCGCGGCCTTGAGCGAGGCCGCTTCGCGCAGGGCGTGCGAGACGTGCGGCACCTGCGCCGCGCCGAGGCGCTTGGGCGCCGGCGAGAGGCCGGCCGACGTCATCGCCGACTCGACGCGCGCGGCGTAGGCGTCGTCGCAGGCGCCGGCGGTGTCGGCGGCGCAGCGCACGCCGAGCAGCACGCGATTGGCGATGCGCGCCTCGGCCTTGGCCACCTCGCGGCGCGGATAGGCGACCAGCACCCAGTAGTCGCGCACGGCACCGAGGCCGGCACGGCGCCGCTCGGAGTGCTCGTCTTTGACGTAGCTGCCCTTGACGTGCACGGCGCTGCCGAGCTGCTGGGCGATCTGCTGGCGCGCGTTGTCGATGGCGCAGGCGCGCGCCGTCTGCATCGCCGCCTGATCGCGACAGCTGCCGGTGACGTAGAGAAAGTCCGGATGCGTGCGGTTGGGCGCCGGGATCCAGCCCGGCCGCACGGCGCGGCCGCCCTCGACGCGCGGGCCGCCGGTGGTGGTGCACGACGCCGCGAGCAACAGCGCGAGCAGCAGCAGCAGCAGCAGCAGCGCCCGCGCGGCGGCGGCGCGGGTCACTGCGCTTGCCTCACGATCGTGCCCGACTCGCCCACGGCGAAGAGCGTGTTGCCGGTGCCCCAGATCGCGTTGAGCGTCGCGCCGCGCGCCTTCTCGTCGATGATGTTGCCGCGGCAAACGCTGGTGCAGGTCTCGATGGAGCTGAACTCCTCCTGATAGCCTGCGCCGGCGCCAACGATGATGAGCTGATTGTCGTCGCCCCACAGCCCGTTGGCCGTGTAGCTGTCGCGCACCTTGTCCTGCACGGACCAACCGCTGCTGCCGCCGAACTGGAAGACCTTGCTCGCGGGCCCGACGGCGGCGAGGCGGTTGCCGTTGCTCCACACGCTCTTGAGCTGCGCGTTCTCGGGCAGGTTCTGCTCCTCCCAGGAGCTGCCGAGGTGCTTGACGTGTTGCGCGCTGCCGACGATCCAGGCCTGCGCGCCGAGCACCCACACGCCGCGGCCAGCGAACGAGAGGTTGGCCGCGTCGACGCTCTCGAATCGTCGCGAGCCGTTGCTCCACTTGACGACCAGACCGTCGCTGCCCGAGCTGCGCTGGCCCACCGCGTAGATCGTGCTGCTGCTCGCGTCGCCGTGGATCGCGTAGAGCGTGTAGCCGGTAAGCTCCTGCGCCTTGCCAGTATCCCAGACCGTGCTCTCGCTCCAGGTCGAGCCGTCGAAGTGCAGCACCACCGACGAGCCGACGACCCAGTACTGATTGCCGGTGCCCCAGACGCCGTAGAGCGTCTTGGTGGTCACACCTTGTGCAGCGAAGGCGAAGTCGTTGGTGGCGTTGCCGTTGTAGGTGAAGATCTTGCCGCTCGAGCCGACGGCCACCACGTCGCTGGCCGAGTGTCCCCACACGCCGTGCAGCGTGGGGTTGTCGGGCAGGCGCATGGACAGCCAGCTGCCGGTGGGCGCCGGACCGTTTTCGTCCTGGCAGAGGTTGTTGGTGTCGCAGATGAGCCCCGAAGCACACACGCCGTTGGCGTTGCAGGGCTCGCCGGCGACGCTGCCCGGCACCGAGGGGTTGCAGGCGCTCGCGCAAGCGGCGGCGGCGGCCAGCGCGATGACTGCTCGTGTGAGTTGTCTTGCACGCACGTCGATAGCGTTCCTAGAAGCGTCCGCCCCAGCTAACAAGACCACCGCCGAGCGTCGGGGCTGCCGTCGGCATCTTCTGAAGCTGCAGCGCGCCGACCTGCTTCGGCTCGTCGAGCGAAGGCGCCAGCATCAGCAGCACCGCGCCTACGGCCGCGGCGGCGCCGCCGAGACCGACGAAGATCAGCCCCGTGCGGCGCGCGCTCTTGGCCTCGTCGAGCGCCGAGTCGATGCCGCTCGACGACGTCGCCTGGTTGGCCAGATCGTCGGCAGCCGACGCCTTGGCGGTCAGGTAATAGATCCCGAGCCCGACACCGAGCGCGCCGGCGCCGATGGCGCCCCAGCCGTAGATCAACATCGTGGTGCGGCTGCGGCGGCGCTTGTTGTAGTCGGCCGTGCGGTAGCGCTGCTGCGTCAGCACGCGGCGGCGCTCGGCCTGATAGGAAGCGGTGCGCTGGCGTGCGGCGGCTTGGCGGTCAGCCTCGGCTTGCGCGGCGGCGGCGGCGGCGCCAGCGTCGGGATCGTCCTCGACGCCCGTCGGCTCGGGGTTGGTGCCGGGGGTCGGCGTCGCGCCCGTGCTGTTGGCGGGCGGCATCGTGGGCGGCGCGGAACCGCTCGAGCCGTCGGTCAGCTTGTAGGCGATGTCACCGACAGCGCGCAGCAGCCGGTCGTCGCGCCCGCGTCGCGGCCGCACGCGCAGCGACGCCTGCGCCGCACCGGTCACCGCCTCTTTGGCGAGGTCGACCAGCTCGGCGTTGAGCAGGTAGGTCGAGCCGACGCGCGTGATCTTGGTGCGCAGGATCGTGTCTGCCGCCAGCGCCTGGCCGAGCGGGATCTGACACTTGCTGCTGTAGCACTTCTTGTAGCTGGCCTTCTTTTGCTCTTTGACGAGCTTGAGCAGCGCCGCGGCTTGGCGCGACTTATCGATGACGATGTAGCGCCCGCTCGAGGCGAGCTTGCCGCGCAGCGCATCGGTGAGCCCGTCCATGAGCGTGGTGCCCAGCGAGCGCGTGCCGTCAGCGATGGTCATCACGGCGAGCTTCGGCTTTTTGGCCAACGCCGCGCTCGGCGCGCCGACGAGCAGCACCGAGAGCAGCAGCGCGGCTGCCGCGGGGGTACGGGGCATGGTGATTCCTCGGTGCTTCACTGTGTCGCATACATACGACAAACAGGGCGCGTCCTTTCCCGATTCGCTACTGCGCCCAGCTGGGGACCTTGACCTTCTTGGTCTTGGGCTTCGGCGCGGCCTTGGGCGCGGGCTTCGGTGCGGGCGCGGCCTTGGGCCGAGGCGGGGCTGGGGGCGCCTTTTTCGGCTTTGATGGCGGCGCCTTAGGCTCGTCGCGACCATCGGGGGCCGTCGGCTGCGGCTCGTCGGGCTTGATGCCGGCGGACTTGTTGTTGAGCGCCCGCGTGGCGGCGGCCTCGATGGCGCGCTGGCGCTTGCGCTCCTTGGCGCGCGCGATGGCGGCGCGGCGGCGCGCCTGGGCGTCGTCCTCGGGGGGTTTGCCGGCCGGGGGCGCGGCGACCTTGGTCTTGGTCGCGGGCGCGGCGACCTTGGTCTTGCTGTCGGCGGCGGGCGCGGCGACCTTGGTCTTGCTGTCGGCGGCGGGCGCGGCGACCTTGGTCTTGTTGTCGGCGGCGGGCGCGGTGACCTTGGTCTTGGCGGCAGGCTCGGCGACCTTGGGCGCGGGGGCGTGATCGGCTGGCGCCGCGCTGCCCGGGTGCGCCGCGGTCGCGCGCGTGGGCGCGACGTCCGCGCTGCCAGCGCCCACGGCGTGGCTGCTGTGTGTCGCGCTGCGCTTGTCGTCGTCGTCGCCGCCAGCGCCGGAGGACGTGCGACCGACCAGCCGCACCGTGAGGATCGCCCCCACCGCCAACAGCACGGCGATGGTCGCCGCGATCAGGATCGGTCGCGCGCGCGACGGCGGCGCAGCGATGACCTCGGTCTCGAGCCGCTGCGGGTACGGCTCGCCGAGCGCCTCGACTTCCTCGGTGCTGGGTGCGGCGCGACGCGGCGACACCAGGCCTTCGCCGGCTGACTCGGCGAGCGCGGCCTCCGCTTCGCCGCGATCGATCTCACCCGACGCGCGCGCCCCGCTGCTCGACGAGACGGCCTCCGCCGGCGCGGGCGCGGCGGCCGCGGCAAACGACATGCCCCCTGCGGACGGATAGGGTGCAAACCGCGGCGTACGCCCGAACATAAAAACAAAAAGCCCCCCGTAGGGCCCGAGCGCCGTGTCGTCGTCGTCG
>JAGQIK010000550.1 GCA_020431405.1 Myxococcales bacterium | reverse complement strand
GCGGCGTGATCCACCGCGACCTGAAGGCGGCGAACCTCCTGGTGACGCCGGGGGACGAGGCCGAAGGCGTGCCGCCGCGCGTGCGCGTGCTCGACTTCGGCATCGCGCGCGCGCTCGGCGACGACGCCGTCGCCGACCTCGAAGGCCGCCGCGGCCTGCAAGAAAACCCGTGGCACCCCGCCCTGCGGCGCCAGCTCGAGCTCTGTGGGCTGTGCGCCAGCAGCGTCACGCCGCCCGCGCGGCGCGACGGCGCGCTCTCGCCGGTGGGGCTCGAGCCGATCGGCTACTGACCGCGCCCCAAAAAGCTGCTAATCACCCAGGCGTCAACCTAGCTAGCTAGCTGCCCTCTCAAGGAGACTTACTCGATGCGATCGTTGCTTCTCTCTCTCTCTTCGTTGTTGATCCTCAGTGCATGCGCCACCTCCGGCGGCGCGGGCGGTGGCGGCGCCAAGACTGGCGGCGGCGCCAAGACTGGCGGCGGCAAGGCGATGGCCCAGACGCCGGCGGACGTCGCGACCATGACCAACGTCGAGAAGATCATGCACCTGCAGGGCGGCAAGGCCGGCCCGGCGCTGGCGCTGCTGAAGAAGCAGCCCGCGAGCTACACCCCCGAGCAGATCGAGATGATGAAAAGCGCCGCCAAGTATGTCGTGGCCATCGGCGCGCGCCTCGAGGACGCCATGTTCGAAAAGAAGTTCGACGGCGGCTTCAAGATGTTCGCCACGCAGCTCAAGAGCGAAGGGACCAAGCTCGGCGGCGCCGCGGCCGGCGGCAAGGCCGAAGAGATCACCACCGCGCTCAAGGGCCTCGCCGCCACGTGCAAGGGCTGCCACGCCAAGTACCAGAAGCACTAGCGCCAACGCGCCGCGCTCGCGTGCGCACGTGCTCCAGCCGCGCGCGGGCTACGGCTCGCGCGCGATGTAGTAGCCCGACCCGCCCGTCGCGAGCGTCTGCTCCCAGCCAACCACGAGCTTGCCGCCCGGACGTGCCGTGATGCGCGGCCAGCCCGAGTCTTCGCTCGTCTGCGAGACGTTGCCCGCGCCATCGCCGGTCACCGCGCGCCAACCGCTTTGGGTCTGACGCCGCACGAAGATGTCGCGCTGCCCCGACGAGGTCAGCGCGCTGAAGGCCAGCACCAACGCGCCGTCGTCGCCGAGCAGCAGCGCAGGCTGTCGTGGCGCGGCAACGCCTGCGGTCAGCGGCGGCAGCTGCGCGGGCAGCGCGCTCTGCTCGACCCAGCGGTTGGTCACCGGCATGTAGCGCGTCACCGCCAGCTGCGAGTCGGCGCCCCCTACCGGCGTGTAGGACCAGGTGACCGCCGGCACGCCGGCGCCATCGAACGCCAGCGCCGGGCCGCTCATCTCCGATCCGTCGACGGTGGAGATGGTGTCGTCAGCCGCGAGCGACGCGAAGCCAGCGTCGCCGAGCACCAGGTGTCGAATGGAATAGACGCGCACGCCTGCCACGTCACGCGCGCCGCGAAAGGCGATGTGCACCACGCCGGCGCTGGCGCCGAGCCGCACGAGCTGACCCGCGCTTTCGGTGCCCGAGACGCCGCCGCCTGTCGCCGATTCGCCGACCTGCGTCCAGCCAGAATTCGTGGTGAAACGCTTGAGGTGCACCACGCCGTTGACACTAGGCACGACGTTGTAGACCTCCCACGCGACGAAGATCGTGCCGTCGCGCGTGATCGTGATGTCGGGCCACCACGGATTGTCCGACGCGATGCCTTCCGCCCACCGACGCGCCCACCTCGACCCAGCGATCGTTGGCGGCGTCATAGCGCTTGAGCCACACCCCGCGCGTGGCGTTTTCCATCCAGACCACCACGGGCTGGTTGTTGTTGTCGAAGGCGATGCCGCCGGGCCGCGACTCGCCTGGCGAGCGCGAGATGCCGCCCGGCTCGAGCGATCCGCCCACACCCACCACACCGCTCTGCTCGACGCGCGCGACGTAGACCTCGTAGTTGCCGCTGATGTTGTCGGCCCACAGCGCCCACACGGCGCCATCGTGGTCGCGCGCGAGGCGAATGTTGTGCGCGTCGCCCGTGGGCGCCGCCACGTTGTATCCCGACGAGGCCTGCGCCGGCCACGTCACCGGCGGCGGCGGGGACACGCCATCGACACCCTCGATGTCGACGCTGGCATCGCCCGCGTCCACGACGCCGACTTCGCCGCTAGCGGCTCGCCGCTCTCCGAAGCCCCATCGTGTGCAGCCGCCGCACACGAGGACGCACGAGAGCAGAAGCGAAGACAACCAGCCAGCGGGCACAGCCCATGATAGCGCGGATCGGCAGCGGCCAGCGGTTCCGCCGCCGGCTAGCGCCCCTCGCGCTTGCAGCTGGCGCTGTTGAGGCGCTGCCACCTCTTGCTGCCAGCCGGGCGCACCGCCGTCTCGAGCCACAGCTCGTTTTTGGCCTGCTTGAGAAACGTCACGCGCACGCGCATGTCGTGCTTGCCCTTGACCGTCGCGCGCCCGCGCCACACCAGCTTATCTTTCTGCCAGCCGATGCTCTGCGCCTCGTCGCGACCGCCGAGGTTGTCGACGCCGAGCAGCACGTAGCGGCGCAGGTGCTTGTCGTAGCCCCAATGCGCCACGTTGCGATAGGCCGACGCCCCGCCTTTGCGCACCCAGCGCTGGCGCGCCGCGAGCCACACGCCGTCGAGGGTGCGCACCCAGCTGACCAGCGCGCGCTCCTTGTCGACGCGCTTGCCGCGATGGACCTCGCCCGAGCAGCGCCAAGACCCGACGAAGTAGTCGAGCTTGGCGAGCTCGAGCGCCGGCTTGGCCACCGTCTGCGCGAGCGCGCCGCCGCCGCCGCAGACGCCGCCCGCGCCGAGCGCCGACCACGCCACGACCGCCAACGCGATCACGTGCCGCATCGTGCGCCGCATCAGTCGAGCGCCTCGACGGCGCGCACGTGGACGACGCCGCCTTCGATGTCGAGCACCACCGCGCGACCGCTGTCACACGCGCTCGCGTTGACGAACGTCGTGCCGCCGCGCACGCGCACACCGGCCGCCTCGTGGATGTGTCCAAAGATGTGGGTCAAGGGCCTGATCTGGGTCACGCGCGCGAGCAGCGCATCGCAGCCGGCGTGCGCCTCGGCGAACGTACGGTCGAGGATACCGCGCGGCGGCCCGTGCGTGATCAGCACGTCGGTGTCGTCGGGGATCGCCGCCCAGCGCGCCGCCAGCTGCGGCCCGCGCGGCAGGTTGAAGGCCCAGTTGAGAAACCACGGCTGCCATGGCGAGCCGTAGAAGCGCAGACCACAGACCTCGGCCGCCTCGTCTTGCAGGTAGCGCGCCGCGCTCAGCGCCGCGCGCGCCTGGTCGGGCTGGCGCACGAAGCACCAGTCATGGTTCCCCGCGATGACGACCTTGTGCGCGTGCGGCTGGGCAGCGAGAAAGTCGTTGGCCCTGTGCAGCTCGGCGAGCTCGCCGAGGCCGGTGAGATCGCCGGCGTGCACGAGGATGTCGCCGTCAGGGACGGACACCCTGTCGTGCGCGCCATGGGTATCGCTGATGGCGACGAGCCGAACCATGGCGCTGGAGCTTAGCAGCCCTCGAGCGCCACTGGTGCTCGCTACATGCCGTTGACCATATCGCCGAGCTTGCCCTTGTTGGCGGGGCGGGCGGGGGTCGGCGGCGGCGTCGAGGGGCGGTTGTACTTGTAGCGGTACTTGTTGGTGCTGCTCGGATACTTGTACTTGTAGCGGTTGAGCCGCTCGCGCAGCCGCCGCAGGCGATCCTGCAGATCCTTGTTGTACTTGTACTTGTAGCTCGAGGTGGAGGGCGAGTAGGTGCTCGGCGTGTAGCGCGAGGCGGCGCGGTAGATGCCGAAGTAGCGCGTGATCTTGTCCGAGAAGTTGTCGAACGCCGTCTCGGCCATGCGCGCGTAGATCGAAGCGCGCGAAAGGTGCGTTCCGCTGCGGCGATAGCTGCGCACCGAGAACGTGCTCGGCGGGCGGCTGCGCTCGTTGAAGTGATGCAGGCGCTCGCCCTTGACCGAGATGTCGAAGTCCCACTCGAAGCCGACGCCGACGTAGTAGCGCTTGTTGGCCCGCGAGACGCTGCGCTGCGAGTAGACCGAGCCCGAGCGGTAGACCTTGTAGCCGACGGCGAACGTGATGTCGGGTTTGCCTTCGGGCTTCTTCAGCTTGGGCAGAAAGCGCGAGCGGTAGTCATAGCTGTACTTCGACTTGTACGTCTTGCTGCTGTGGTGCGAGAACTCGAGCACCTCTTTGGGGATGATCGCGTTGAAGGCCTTCTCGATGGCGCTCGAGATGATGCTCTCGCGCGACTTGTTGAGCGCCGGCGTAAACGAGGGCGCTGCCGAGACGGCGACCTTGTTGTCGTACTGCGGTCCGAGCTTGATCGGCGCGCTGATCTCGGCGGTCTTGCCCGAGTAGGTGATGCGCACGCGGAAGAGGTCGTTGTCGCGCGCCAGCTCGATCATCTTGACGATCGCGGCGCGCGCCTTGGGGTCGGCCTCTTTGGCGCTCGCTTTGTACTTGGCGATGATGTCGGCGTAGATCTTGTCGAGCGCCTTGCGGCTGCCCTTGGTGTAGAGCGTGACGATCTCTTTTTTCTGCTCGGCGGTGACGTGCGGAACGTCCTTGAGCAGCATCATGCGGCGCAGCTTCGAGACCTTGCTCTTGTTCTTGTTGAAGTAGCGCTTGTAGGCCTCGGTGAGCGCGTCGCGCGCGTCGTCGGTGTAGAACTGGATCGCCCAGCGGTTGAAGTAGCCCTGGCAGCTCTCGACCGAGGCGTAGCTGCGCTCGCAGGAGTACATCAGCGAGCGGCGCTGCATCTGCATGTAGTTGAAGAGCCACAGGCCGCTGCCGATCACGAGACCGATCGCCGAGCCTACCGCCCACGTCATCAGCGCGCCGCTCTTCTTGGGGCTACCGCTCTGCGGCACCTGGCCGTCGTTCATGCGCAGCTCGATGAAGAGGTCGTGCGCCATGATCGACTCGAAGTCCTGCTGCTCGAGCGCGGCGATCATGCGCTGGCGGTAGGCGTCGATCATCGACGCCAGCTGCTCGGCGAAGGCCTTGGGACGCACGGTGATCGTCTCCGCGGCACCGCCGTCGAAGCGAAACTCGAACGTCGTGTAGTTGTAGACGCCGTTGGTGTGGTGGTGGGTGATCTGAAGGTGCTTGAGCTCGTTCCAGAGGCTGTAGTAGCGCACCTCGTCGAGCGTGGTGCGCACGACGTAGAGCGGGTTGAGGAAGATCAGCGGCTTGAGCGTGGCGTTGGCGAAGCGCTTGAGGTGTCGGATGCTCGCCCAGATGCCCACCGAGAGCAGCGCGTAGACGATCGCCCACACCGGGAAAGGAATGTGGGTGCTGGTCGCCATCGGGATGCCGAGCAGCGCGATGATGCCGCAGACGATGATGCCCGTGATGGCGCCGCCGCGACCGCCGCCCTTCTGGTAGTAGCCGTCGTACGCGCTGGGGTCGCGCTGCACGTCCAGCAGGCGGTTCATGATCGGTTGCGGGATATCGCTGATCGGAATGCGCATCGCGGTTGCTCTCCTCGATTTCGCTGGCCGCCGAGCCGTTGTCCGCGGCAATTGGGCCGCGTCAGCGGGCCAATCAATCTGACTTCCTGAGGGTAACGGCGTCCGACTGTGATCTGGGCCGCAATAAGTACGCGAGTTGCCGGCGATCCTTCCGGCCCGCAGCGCAACACATTGATATGCATCAAAAACGCTTGAAAGTGCGGGGAGCTGGCAGCGAGGACTGATCCGCGGTGGGCCGCCACCCTGAGATCATGACGTGGCCGATCTATCGCAAGCTCCTGCTCCTGGCGTGCCTCGCCGTGGCCAGCGGCTGCGGCCAATCGCAGCCCGCTTTCGAGCTCAGCCTGGTCGACGGCGCCGCCAGCTGCGACGCCAACGGCTGCAAAGACGCGAGCGGGACGCCGCTCCAAGCCCCGCGCTACCGTGGCCACGCCTGGTACACGCTCGGACGCAGCGTGGGCGGCGAAAAGAAGCTGCCCTACTGGCACGCCGACATTTCGATGATGTGGCGCCGCCCGGGCAAGGTCACGGTGGTGCTCGACATGTCGCTGCCGCTGCCCGATCGCAGCCGCGTGCCGGCCATCGCGCCGCCCCCCAAGGTGCGCTACGAGGAGGTGGCCGCCGACGGGACCCTCGTCTTTCGCGCCCAGCGCGCCTCGGGTCGCGTCGAGCTGACGATCGATGACAGCTGCCCCTGCCAGACCGGACGCATCGAGCTGCTGCTGCGCGACGCGGGCCCCGACGGCAAGCTCGACACGCCCGACGATCGGCTGCGGCGCATCACCCGCGCCCGGCTGCGCCGCGACGACCGGCCGTTCTGCCATCGCAGCGAAGTGCTCCCGATCAAAGAGAAGCTGCTGGTGGTGGGCGTGCGCGGCTGCCCGCGCGGCGGCGGCGGCGGCGGCGCAGGCGGCGTGCTCGGTGTGGGGGCGTGCGCCTTCGGCGGCAGCGGCTGGTTCGCCGACGACGGCTGGAACGACGACGACTGGTACGAGAGCGACTGGGTTGGTCCCTACCGCGACGGCTGGGATGACGGCTGGGGCGAT
>JAGQIK010000549.1 GCA_020431405.1 Myxococcales bacterium | reverse complement strand
TCGCAAAGAGATGCTCAAGGACATCGCGATCCTCACCGGTGGCCAGGCCATCACCGAGGACCTCGGCCTCAAGCTCGAGAACATCACGCTCAAAGACCTCGGCCGCGCCAAGCGCGTCACGGTCGACAAAGACAACACGACGATCGTCGACGGTGCCGGCGGCAAGAAGGACATCCAGGGCCGCGTCGAGCAGATCCGCCGTCAGATCGAAGAGACCAGCTCGGACTACGACCGCGAGAAGCTGCAGGAGCGCCTCGCGAAGCTCGTCGGCGGCGTTGCCGTGATCAAAGTCGGCGCTGCGACCGAGACCGAGATGAAGGAGAAGAAGGCGCGCGTCGAGGACGCGATGAACGCCACCCGCGCGGCCGTGGAAGAGGGCATCGTCCCGGGCGGCGGCGTCGCGCTGCTGCGCTGCCAGGACTCGCTGCGCAAGATCGAGCTGCCCAACGACGGCCAGCGCGTCGGCGTGGCGATCATCGGTCGCGCGCTCGAGGCGCCCGCGCGCTCCATCGCGGAGAACGCCGGCGTCGAGGGCTCGATCGTCGTGCAGAAGGTCAAAGAGGGTAAGGGCGACTTCGGCTACAACGCGGCCAACGATACCTACGACGACCTCGTCAAGATGGGCGTCATCGATCCGACGAAGGTCGTTCGCAGCGCGCTGCAGAACGCGGCCAGCGTGGCGGGTCTGATGATCACCACCGAGGCGCTTGTCGCCGAGAAGCCGGAAGAGAAGAAGGACGCCCCGATGGCTGGCGGCGGCGGCATGGGCGGCATGGGCGGCATGGGCATGTAGCCCTTCGTCCAGCAGCTAGTGCTTTGACGGCCCGCGTTCTCGGACGCGGGCCGTTTTCTTTTTGCGTCCCAGAAAGCCGAGCCCAGCGAGCCGAGCGAAGTGAGAGGTGAGCTACTCGGGGCGCGGCGGCGGGGTTTCGCTGGCGCCGAGCGTGAGGATCTCGATGCCCTCGTCGGTGACGGCGATCGTGTGCTCCCACTGCGCTGATAGCTTGCGGTCGACCGTGATCGCCGTCCAGCCATCGTCGAGGATGCGCGTCTTCCAGCGGCCGAGATTGATCATCGGCTCGATGGTGAAGACCATGCCGCTCAGAATCGGCTCGCCGCGGCCCAACGTGACGTGATGCGTGATCGTCGGCGGACAGTGAAACGTCTCGCCGGTGCCGTGGCCCGTGAACTCTCGCACGACCGAGTAGCCGCGCGCCTCGGCGAAGGGCTGGATCGCGCGGCCGATGTCGCCGACGTGACCACCGGCCTTCACCGCGTAGATGCCGCGCCACATCGCCTCGTAGGTGTCGTCGATGAGGCGGCGCGCCTCGTCCGAGATCTCGCCTACCGCAAAGGTGCGCGACGTGTCGCCATAGAAGCCGTCGAGGATCGGCGTGACATCGACGTTGATGATGTCGCCTTCCTGCAGCCGCTGCGCGTCGCTGGGGATGCCGTGGCAGACGACCTCGTTGATCGACGTGCAGCAGTGCTTGGGGAAGCCGCGATAGCCCTTGGGCGCGCAGCGTGCGCCACGGGCGTTGGACATCTCGAGCACGAGGTTATCGATGTCACCGGTGCTGATGCCCGGCGCGATCATCTCGGCGACGCGGTCGAGGATCTCGGCGGCAAAGCGGCCTGCGACGCGCAGCCCTTCCAGCTTTTCGGGGGTCAGCTGCGGGCGATCGTTGCGTCGCTTGATACGGCTACGTCGCTTCTGCCTCATCACCCATCGAACATTGCACAAATGCGCGCCGATGGCACGAGCTAGGTTGATCTGCGCTGTCTGGAAAGGGGCGTCCCTCCGTAGGAAGTCCCTACTGGAGGAAGTCCAACGTCAGCTGGCCGATCTCGCTGTCGTGGCGTGTGACGGTGACCGAGTAGTGGTCAGGGGAGAGGTCGCGGAAGCCAGCGACGCCGTCGCGCATGCGCACCGACTCGAGCAGCTTGCCGCGTCGTCGCAGCGAGACGCGGGCGTCCTTGAGCGCCACGCCATCGCGGCTGAGCTCGAGTCGGATCTCGACGCCGCGCTCGGGCACGCTCTCGATCTGGATCAGCGCGTCCCACTCGCCGAAGCTGCGCTCGAACTTGTAGAAGTGCTGCGGCTCCTCGGCGGCAGCAGCGGCGGCGCCGCGCACGGCGACGGCCGCGGGCGCCATCATCAGCGGCATGTCGGTGCCGCGCAGGAAGTCGAGCACCTGATCAGCGCCCTTGCGCAGCGCGAAGACCAGCCGCGCGAAGGAGCTCGGCTTGTCGTCGTCGGGGCTGAGGCGCACGCGCGAGTCGGCCTCGGCCGCGCTCTCGTCGAGCTCGGCGAACTCGTCAAGCGCTTCACGCAAAATCTCGAAGCGGTCTTTGCTGAAGTCGCTGGCGCCTACGAGCGTCTCGAGCTCGCGGCGCTCGCTGTCAGCGAGCTGCCCATCGAGCAGGCGCAGCAGCTGGTCATCCGTGGGCTCGGCGTCGGTGGGCTGCGGGAGCTTGCTGCCGAGCTGGATGCGACGAAGCGAGCGACCAAGATGGTGGCTCAGCTGCTCGTCTAGTGCATCGCGTTTGGTAATGGGGTCCGTCATGGCTGCTTTGGGGTCATACGCTGGGGTCGATCCTTCCTTCCGCCTTTTCTAAACGCCTTTTGATGTGCGTGTGTGTCTGCAAATATCGGAGAACACTCCGAATATCCGAGGCCCGTCACGCGCTGCGGTCGCCTACGGCGGGGCGCTTGCTCGACTCCATTCGCTCGATGATCTTCTTCAGATTCGCGCGGACCTTGTTCTTTCGGCTGTACACCGTGTTGATGCTGATGTTGAGCAGCTCGGCGATTTCGTCTGGTTGGCGCTGCTCGAGATAGTAGTAGCGGAGGAACTGCTGCTCGGCGGGCGAGAGGCTTTGTACGGCGCGGTTGAGCGCGTCCTCTTGCTCGCGAAGCAGCGTCACCTCGGCGGGCGTGGGCTGATGCGCCGGGCGATCGGAGAAGCCCGACTCCTCGTCGTCGATGGAGTAGGTCGGCGGGCCGCGGCGCCGCAGCGCGTCGTGCGCCGCGTTGGTGGCGATCAGCCCGACCCAGCTGCTGAGCCGATACCCGCGCTCGGCGTCGAACTTGCGCAGCTTGGCGTAGTCGTCGCGGATCAGCTGCAGGCAGACCGTGTTGACCAGATCCTCGATGTCCTCGGGGCGAGAGGGGACGCCGTAGCGCGACAGGACCTTGCGGATGCAGGCCACGATGAGGCGCTCGTAGCGCTTGTAGAAGCGATTCCAGGCGTCGGCGCGGCGCTCTACGACTGCCGTCAAAAGCGCTAGCTCATCGGTTTTGTCGGCCTTTGCCGGCACATCTGGAGTCTAGCGCTCGCGGGGACGTAGTGTCCACTCGGCTCGGGTCGTCCGAAAGTCCCGTCGGCGGGCTTCGGGGGGGATAATGGTGTCTGTGCTTCGCCTGCGCGTGCTTGTCGCGGTGGCCGGCGCGTCGATCCTGTCGACCGCGCCGCGTCCTTCGCTCGCCGCGCCGCCGCAGCTGCAGCTCAGCGGCGAGATCGGACCAGAGCTCGATACCAACGCCTTGCGACAGCCGGAGGTTGGCGGGCTGCCCGTCGTCTCGTCGGGGCTGATGCGCATCGTGGTTGGCGGCTCGCTGGCCTTGGCGCTCGGCGATCATCGCCTGCGCTTGGGCTATGGCGGCGGCGCGAAGATCTTCATGGTGGAGGACGCCAGGAGCGCCGACGAGATCGTGCACCGCGCCGACGCCTTCTGGGGCGTGGCCAAGGGCGGGTTTCTGTGGTCGCTATCGGGCTACTACTACGACGCCTTCCAGCGCGTCTCGCTGCGCGACCTGCGCACGGGCATCGTGCAGCTCGGCGTCTCGCTCTTTCACAGCTCGCGCACGCAGGCGACGCTGCAGCTGGGCTATCACGGTCTCGAGTTCAAGCCGCTGCCCGAGTACAACTTCAACGCGCTGCGCGGCCAGCTGCGCATCGCCCGCAAGCTGACCAGCCAGGACGAGGACGAGCTGCGCACCTGGCGCGTGTCGCTGACGTACACGGCGTCGCTGCGCGACTACAACGGGCAAGCCTACGGGCAGCGCGAGCCGTGTCCGACGCCAGACCAGACGATCTGCAACTACCCCAAGGACGCGGCGCGCGGCGACTTCGATCAGCTCGTACGCATCGCGGCGAGCTACGTTGGCGCGGCCGCGGCGTCGGCGTGGTTTGGCCTCGAGGTCAACCGCTCCAACAGCTACGGCGAGAGCTTCGTGCGTCAGGTCGTCGGCATTAAGTTCACTGTGCGGCTGTTCTGGGAGATCTTCCTCACCACCAAGGGCGCGCTGCAGCTGGCGCGCTTTCGCGATCCGTTTCGGCTGAGCCAGGTTTCGACGCAGACGCTGGTGGACATCGACAATGAGAATCGCTCCAGCCTGGTGATCCATCTCGGCCGCGATATCGGAGACCACTGGGGCATCAGCGCACGCTACAGCGTGTACCTCGCCGAGACGCAGCGACGCGCTGACGCGCCGGAGGCGACGGCTGGCTTTCTGCGACATCTGTTGTTCATCGGCGCCCGTTTCCGCTACAACTCGGCCGAGTGAGGCGCCGCGGGGATTGGCTGTTTGTGAGCTGCACTACACCAACCTGTAACGGTAATCTGAGGCGCGCAGTGTGTGGTCTCAGTTTTCTGAGAGGCCTTCAGGCAACGGCCTCCCAGCGCCGCGGGATCGCACGCGGATCCACACGGGCTGGTGTGGCACGTCGGTTGCTCTGCATTTCGTCAGCAAGACCGTGACAATGAAACGCCTCCTCTCCACATTGCTCGCCCTCGCGCTCGTCGCTTCCAGCGGCGTCGCTTCCGCCGAGCGACTCGACGACCTGAGCCAGCGGCTCGGTCGGTTGGAGACTCACCACAGCCGCCTCGCGCGGCAGCTCGCCGAGCAGAACAAGCGCATCCACCGTCTCAAGCGCCAGAAGTCGGGCGTCGGCCGCGACCTGCAGCTGCGCAGCGCGCTGAGCTCGAGCCAGCAGCTCGCCACACGCCTGACGAAGCTCGGCCAGCGCACGCGCGCCTTGGCGGACCAGCTCATCGGCCTCTACACCAGGGCGATCCGCAGCGAGAAGGACGCCACGCGGCGCAAGGCACTGCGCGCTAAACGCCGCGCGCTGGTGATACGTCACCGCGGCCAGCGTGGCAGCAACGTCGTCGTCAAGAGTAACGCGCGCGCCTACGACAGCCCCGAGGACGTCAACGAGAAGGCGGACCTGCTGTCGGACTCCGAGGAGAAGGTACGCCGCCAGCTGCGGCGCCTGCGCCGCCGCCTGGCGCGTCTCGAGCATCGAGCGCGGCTGCGTCGCCACGGCAGCGCTGCTGACGACAGCCCGTTTGTCGAGAGCGCGCCGCGCCGCACGTCGCGTACGGCGACGGCGAGCAACGGCGGCGGCAACAACGCCGCGCCTGCGAGCCCCGCCAATCCCGGCGCGGGCAACGCCAACTCGCGCTCGCCCGGCGAGGTCACCAGTGGCGGCGTGCAGTCTCCGCCGGCAGCGCCGGCGCCGGGTGGTGCGTTTCAGAACAGCGGTGGCAAGGCCACGGCGCCGCCGCCCGTGGCCGCCGACTCGGACAACGCGGCGGCCGATCCCTCCGCCGGCGGCCTGCGCGCCAGCGCGGGCGCCACGGTGACGGTGCGCGACGTGCTCGACCCGGCGTTGCTGCGCAAGCTGCAGCGTGCCGGCCAGAGCGGCTCGCCCAAGTCGCGCATCGCCGAGCTGCGCAAGGCCACCGCGCGCCTCAAGGCGCTCGCCGAGCGCCTGCGCGCCAATGCCAAGGCGCTGCGCGAGCGCGCCAAGCAGATGAAGCGCAAGCCGCGCCGTTAGCTGCGTCGCTGACAGCCCGTTTCCGTTCCCCTCGCCAACGCTTGACGTTCGAGCCTTCGTGGTCCATGTGCGGCCCATGAAACAGGTCGTGGCGCGATACGAGCGGGGAGAGGCCCCCGTCGACTTCATCGAGCTCGAGCTCGACGCGGATGGGCTCGGGCTCAGCGTGCGCCAGGCCGAAGGCGAGCGGCGCTCGCGCTTCGAGTCGGCCGCGGCGGCGCGCTGGGAGCGCGACCGGGAGGTCGCGTCGGCGCTGGCGCGCGGCTACAGGCCGCTCTCCGTGGCGCCGGAGGTCGAGCTCTCGGACGACGAGCTCGACGCCGCGCTGCGAGCGCGCCCCGACGACCGCGAGACGTTCCTGGTCTACGCCGATTGGCTGCAGGCGCGCGGCGAGCCGCGTGGCGAGCTGATCTGCGTGCAGAGCGCCCTCGCCGAATGTCGCCAGCGGTTGCGCCGTGCCCGCGAGGGGCGCGAGGCGCTGCACGCCACGCTGCAGCAGCTCGAGCGAGCCGAGATCCTGCTGCTCACGCTTCACCGCGGGCGCTTCTTCGGACCGCAGCTCGGCGCCGTCGCGCGCATCGACGTACAGACCTACTACAGCGACCTGCTGTATCTCGATTGGCAGCTCGGCTTCGTCCGGCGCGCCGCGATCAATGGGCGCCGCATGCCGATGCGCAGCGACCGCTGCCGCGGGCTGTGGAAGGCGCTGCGCGAGACGCGCTCGGCGATGCTGCTTCGCGAAGCGGAGGTGCACGTGGACGACCTCCCAGGGCTTCTGCCGCTGCCCGACAGCCTCGAGCGCCTCGAGTTGTTCGGCGCCGACGACGAGGACGACGACGGTCCCCGTTTTCGCGACGACGACGACGAGGCGGCGAGCCCTCGGGCCGACGCCGGCATCTCGCCGGCGCTCGACGAGCTGTTGCACTACCCAGGACGCGGGCTTCGCCAGCTGGTGCTCGCTGCAGGGCCCTATCGTACGCCGCTGCTGCGCGCCCTGGTCGACAGTCGCGTGCTCGAGCAGCTCGAGGCGCTGCACCTCAGCGAGGGCCTGCTCGACCCGGACGACGCGGCGATCTTCGTAGCGCACGCCGACGCCTTCGCGCACCTGGCGCGGCTCGACTTCAGCCTCTGCCGGCTGCGCGCGGCCACCGAGCGCGAGCTGCGCGCCTTGGGCGGCCACGTGGTGACGCGCCCGCGCGAGCGCGCGCCTAGCTGATGCCGTACTTGTCGAGCTTGTAGTAGAGCGCGCTGGTCTTGATGCCGAGCTTGCGCGCCGTCTCGGTCTTGACCCCGTCGGCGTCTTTGAAGGCCTTGAGGATCAGCTGGCGCTCGAGGTCCTCGAGGATCTCGGGCAGCGACATCTGGCCCTTGGGGATCGAGAGCGTGTCGTCGGAGCCGCCGCGCAGAAACTCGGGCAGCGCGCCGACGGCGATGCTCGCGCCATCGGCAAAGACCAGGGCTTGCTCGATGGCGTTCTCCAGCTCGCGTACGTTGCCAGGCCAGTGATAGGCCATCAGCCGGCCGAGAGCGTCGTCCTCGATGCGCTCGATGCTCGGGTTGGTGCGTGGGGCGAGCTTGTCGACGAAGTGATGCGCCAGCAGCGGGATGTCCTCGCGGCGCTCGCGCAGCGGCGGGATGCGCAGCGGCACGATGTGCAGCCGGTAGTAGAGGTCTTCGCGGAAGCGCCCCTCGCGCACCTCGGCCTGCAGGTCCTTGTTGGTCGCGCTGAGCACGCGCACGTTGACGCTGATGGTCGACTCGCCGCCCACGCGCTCGAACTCCTGCTCCTGCAGCACGCGCAGCAGCTTGGTTTGCAGCGCTGGCGAGACGTCGCCCACCTCGTCGAGAAATAGCGTACCGCCGTCGGCGAGCTCGAAGCGACCCAGGCGGCGCTTGACGGCGCCGGTGAACGCGCCCTTCTCGTGGCCGAACAGCTCGCTCTCGAGCAGGGTGTCGGTGAGCGCGCCGCAGTTGACCTTGATGAAGGGGCCGTCCTTGCGCTGGCTGCGCTGGTGGATCGCGCGCGCCACGAGCTCTTTGCCGGTGCCGCTCTCGCCGGAGACGAACACCGACGAGTCGGTGGGGGCGACCTTCTCGATGACACGAAAGACCTGCTTCATCGACGGGGCGGCGCCGACGAGCTCGCCGAAACGCGCCTCCGACTCCTCGCGCAGGTAGTCGTTCTCGGAGGCGAGCTTCTGCGCGGCGCGCCGCGCCTGCCGCATCTCGAGCGCGCGCTGCACCTTGAGGCGCACCACTTCGGGCGTGAAGGGCTTCTGCAGAAAGTCGAACGCGCCGAGCTTCATCGCCTCGACGGCCGTCTCGACGGTGCCAAAGGCGGTGATGATCATCGCCGGGCAGTCCGGATCCGACTCGTGCACCGCGCGCAGCACCTCGACGCCGTCGACGCCGTCCATCTTGAGGTCGGTGATGACGAAGTCGACCTCGTTCTTCTTGAACAGCGCGAGGCCCTCGGCGCCGCCGGAGGCGACGAGCACCTCGTGATCCATCTTCTTGATCACCTGACGAAGGCCGAAGCGGATCGTCTCGTTGTCGTCGATGATGAGGATCTTGGCCATGGCGCTCCGGAGCTTAACCCGCGCTGTGGCGGAAGCGAACCGTGAAGCGGGTGCCGGCGTCGGACGTCTCGACGGCGAGCTCGGCGCCGTGCTCGTCGATGATCTTCTTGCTCAGCGCCAGGCCGAGGCCGGTGCCCTTCTCGCGCGTGGTGAAGAAGGGCTCGAAGATGCGCTCGACGACCTCGTCTGCGATGCCGCTGCCGGTGTCGGCGACCTCGAAGAAGGGGCGGCCATCGCTGTCGTCGCCGCGCCCGCAGCGTAGCGTGACGCGGCCGCCCTCGGACGTGGCCTGCAGGGCGTTGCGCGCGAGGTTGAGCAGCACGCGGCGCAGCTGCTCGCGATCGCCCTCCACAGTGGTGTCGGCGACCAGCTCGCGCGCGATCTCGACGCCGGCGCTCTGGGCGTCGCCCGCCACCACGTCGGCGACGTCGGCGAGCAGCGTGTCGAGCGCGAGCGGCGCCAGGTTGGGCGGCGTGCGACGCGCGTAGTCGAGAAACTCGCCTACGACGTTCTTGAGGTACTCCATCTCGCGCTCGATGCGCTGCACCATCTCGAGCTTCTCTTCGTCGCCCTCGAGCTCCTCGCGCAGAAGGCCGGCGAAGAGGGCGATGCCGCCGAGCGGGTTACGCACCTCGTGCGCGATGCCGGAGAGCATCATCTGCAGCTGCTGCTCGCGCTCGTGCAGGTCGGCGCGCATCTGGTTCATGGTCTTGGCCAGCAGCCCCATCTCGTCGCGGCTGTCGAGGGTGATGGGCTGCTCGAGATCGCCAGCGCCGATGCGCCGCGCGGCGGCGGCGAGCGCGCGCAGCGGCTGCGAGATGCGGCGCGCCAGCAGCACGCTGATCAGCACGCCGAGCGCCGCGACCATGGCCCCGTTGAGCCACAGGTAGGTCGCGAGCTGATCGACGGCGCCGAGAAAACGCGCGCTGCCGACGATGGCGACGGCGGCGATGACCTTGCCGTCCTTGTCGGACAGTGGTGCGTAGCCGGTCTTGTAGAAGCGGCCGTCTCTGCCCTTGAACAACACCGAGCTGGTCTCTTTGCCCGAGAAGACACGCTCGAGCTCGACGCGGTCGGCTTCGGCCTGATAGTAGTGATCGCCGATGCGAACGCCGTCGCGGGTGTCGGTGCGGCTGGCGAGCTTGCGGTCGAAGATCATCACGCGCTCGACGCCCGTGCGCTTCTGCACGAGCTTGAGCTTGCGGATCACGTTGCGGTAGGTGCGCGTCTTCTCGTCGCCGGGCTCGAGAAACGAGATAGCGCTGGCCCGCACCTGCGCAGAGACCGCCTGCGCGATGCCGGTGAGACGCCGTCCGAGCGAGTCTTCGAGGCTCTGGCGGGTCACGCGGCGCGCGAGCAGGCCGAAGAGGCCGAGCAGCACCACGATGGGCACCACGTAGGCGGCTAGCAGCTTGAGCAGTAGGCGGCTGCCGCCGGTCGAGGCCGCCATCGGGTCAGCGCGCGAAGCGATAGATCAGCAGGCCGATAGCCGCGGCGAGCAGGACGTAGGTCAGGATCTTCGAGAGCGGCGATTCCTTGCCCTTCTTCTTGCCGGTGCCGACGACCGACTTGAAGCCGCCGCGCAGCGAGCCCATGGTGCCGCTGCTCGACGAGCTCGAGCTGCTCGAGCTGCTGGCGCTTTCGCTGCTGCTGTCGCTGCTGCTGCCGCGCTTTTTGCGCTTCTTGCGCTTCTTCGTCGCCACGAAGGGAGTTTAGCGCAAAAAGAGGGAGCACAAAAACACGAGCGCCGCGCACGAACGGGTCGTACGCGGCGCTTCGGGAGGGTCGTAGATGGAGGGTCGGGCGCTTAGCGCTTGCTGAACTGGTACTTCTTGCGCGCGCCCGGCTGGCCGTACTTCTTGCGCTCTTTCTTGCGCGCGTCGCGGGTCAAAAACCCAGCGCGCTTGAGCGGCGGCCGCAGCTCGGCGTTGTACTGCAGCAGCGCGCGGCTGATGCCGTGCTTGATCGCGCCGGCCTGACCGGACTCGCCGCCGCCGGACACGTTGATGCGCACGTCGAGCTTGTTGTCGGTCTCGGTCAGCTGCAGCGGCTGCAGCAGGATGTAACGCGCGGTCTCGCGCGGGAAGTAGTCTTCGTAGTTGCGGCCGTTGACCATGATGCGGCCGGAGCCGTCGGTGAGCCACACACGCGCGACGGCCGACTTGCGGCGTCCGGTACCGTAGTAGTTCGTCTGAGTCGCCATATCTCTATCTCGATTCCCTTACAGCGAAAGCGGCTGCGGCTGCTGCGCCGCGTGCGGGTGCTCCGTGCCGGTGTAGACCTTGAGCTTCTTGAGCAGCTGGCGTCCGAGGATGGTCTTGGGCAGCATGCCGCGCACGGCCGTGCGAATGATGGCGTCCGGCTTGGTCGCGAGCAGCTCCTCGGCGGTCTGGCTGCGCAGGTTACCAATCCAGCCGGTGTGGCGGTGGTAGACCTTGTCCTTGAGCTTGTTGCCGGTGAGCTTGACCTTCTCGGCGTTGATCACGACGACGAAGTCGCCAGCGTCGACGTGAGGTGTGAACTCGGGCTTGTGCTTGCCGCGCAGCACGTTCGCGATGCGGGTGGCCGCGCGTCCGAGGGACACGTCGGCCAGGTCGATCACGTACCACTCGCGCGTGACTTCGCCGGGCTTGGCTTGATAGGTCTTCATCTCGATTCCTACACAACCTAGGTACTATCGGGTGCTTAGACGGCATACCGCCGGCGCACCTCGGTACGAGGTCGGTTGTGTATATCGCGCCGTTCGCGCTGTCAACTGCCGATTCCTATGTGCTTTTCGGCGGCGTGCGGGCGTGCGTGACAGGGCCGGCACGAATGTGATATCGGGCAGTTGTGCTGATGCAGCTGCGCATTGTCGACTTCGCGATCATCGAAGAGGTGGAGCTCGAGCTGCACCCGCGGCTCAACGTGCTGACGGGTGAGACCGGCGCGGGCAAGTCGATCATCGTCGGCGCCGCGGGGCTTCTGCGTGGCGGGCGCGCTTCGGCCGAGATGGTGCGACGCGGAGCCGACAGCGCCGAGATCGAGGCCGTCTTCGATCTGTCTGCGGCGCCGCACGCGCTGCCGGTGCTCGAAGACGCGGGGCTCGTGCCGACGCAAGGCGACGAGCTTTCGGTGCGTCGCGTGATCCAGGGCTCGGGGCGCGGCAAGGTCTACATCAATGGATCCCTCTCTACGGTGGCCGTGCTCAAGCAGGTCGGCGCCAAGCTGCTCGACATCAGCGGGCAGCACGAGCACCAGTCGCTTTCGGAGCGGGCAGCGCAGCTTCAGATCCTCGACGCGCTGGCTGGATCCGATCTCGTGGAGATGGCGCGGGCCTACGAGGCGCTGCGCGAGGCCGAGCGCGAGCTCGAGAAGCTGAGCCTCGACGAGGCAGGGCGCGCCGAGCGCGTCGACTTTCTGCGCTTCCAGCTGCTCGAGCTCGAGGAGGCGGCGCTCGAGGCGGGCGAGGACGCGCGCGTATCGAAGCGTCAGGCGCGGCTGCGACGCGCGCACGAGCTGGCCGAGGCGGCGCGCGATGGCGAGCACGAGCTCTACAGTGCCGACGGCTCGGTGGCCGAGCGGGTGGCGCGTGTGGTGCGACGACTAGGCGAGCTCGGAAGTGTCGACGAGCAGCTGCGCAAGGTGGCCGCGCAGCTCGACGAGGCGCGCGTGATCGTCGAGGACGCGGCGATGAGCCTCGGGCACTTCGATTCGGGCGAGACCGACGAGGCCGAGCTGGCGCTGCTCGAGGAGCGGCTGGCGCTGATCCATCGCTTGACGCGCAAGCACGGTGGCAGCCTCGAGCTGCTGCTCGAGCGGCAGGCGACGATGCGCGAGGAGCTCGACGCGCTCGAGGGCTTCGAGACGCAGCTGGCGCAGCGCGAGGAGGCGCTGGCGCGTGCGCGCGCGGCTGCTGTGCAGGCGGCGTCGCGGCTAAGCGAGGGCCGCGCCAAGGCGGCGCGCAGGCTGGCGCGTGGTGTGTCCAAGCACCTCGACGAGCTGTGCATGGAGGGCGCGCGGCTCGACGTCGAGGTGGCGCCGCTGCTCGCGCAGCGCGACGACCCCAAGGCGGTGGTCTTCGGCGAGCGGCGCCTCGGGGCGCGCGGCTGGGACCGCGTGGAGCTGCTCATCGCGGCGAACGTGGGCGAGCCGGCGCGGCCGCTGGCCGAGGTGGCGTCGGGCGGTGAGCTGTCGCGCGTGATGCTGGCGCTGCGGCAGGTCATCGGCGAGCACGATCCGCCAGGCACGTCGATCTACGACGAGGTCGACGCTGGCGTGGGCGGCAAGACGGCGGACGTCGTCGGGCGCAGCCTGGCGCGCGTCGCGGTCGACCGCCAGGTGCTGTGCGTGACGCATCTGCCGCAGGTCGCGGCGCACGCCGACTGCCACTTTTACGTCGGCAAGCGGCGCGAGGGCCGGCGCACCAAGACCAGCGTCGAGCGGCTCGATCCGCTCGGGCGCGTCGAGGAGCTGGCGCGCATGCTCGGCTCGAGCAAGGTCACAGCGCAGGCGCGCGCCAACGCGCGGGCGCTGCTCAAGGCGGCGTTGGGTGCCATGCCGAACTGACGCGCCCAATTGACCTGCGGGGGCGCCCGTGATACCCAAGCGGTTCGCAGGCTCGTCACGCTGCGCGAAAAACTCAGGCGTTTTGGGAGCTTGTGGCTGTGCCCTCACCGCGACTGACCTACGATCCGGGAAACCGTAATGATCGCGTGCGCGGCATGCGCGCGCGCAGCCGCGTGGGCGGCACCTTGCGTCTGGCGGCGGTGTTCCTGCTGCTGGTCGGCATCAACGTCTACGTCTTCTTCTTCCGCGACAACACCTCGATCAAGTCGGCGATGCGCGCGGGCTCGATCCACGGAAAGAAGCTCGCCAAGGCCGCCGAGGCCAAGGGTGAGGCGAAGGGCGCGGCCAAAGGCGGCGTCAGCGAGAAGGCAGCCGCCGCGGCCGCCGACACGCCCGCTGTCGACGACGGCTCGCTGGTGGTGCGCGGCCGCATGAAGGGGCACAACGGGCTCTTCGCGGCGCTCGCCGCGACCAAGCTCGACAGCAAAGAAGTCGCCGCCGTCGTCAAGGCGCTGCGCGGCAAGCTCGACATGCGCGCGCTCAAGCCGCACCACACCTTCGAGTCGCGACTCGATCCGGCGACGCACAAGCTGCGGCGCTTTTCGTATCGCGTATCGAAGCTGCTCAGCGTGGTGGTGGAGCGGCGTGCCGACGGCACGCTGGTGGGCCGCCGCCTCGAGCAGAAGCTCGACACGCGCTTGATGCGCGTCGCCGGGCGCATCAGCGGGTCGCTCACGGCGTCGCTGGCCAAGATCGGCGTCTCGGGCGCGGTCGCCGCGCGCCTCTTGCACCTATTTGGCTGGGACATCGACTGGTATCACGACCCGCGCCCTGGCGACGTGTTCAAGGTCGTCATCGAGCGCCAGTTCCTCAAGGGCAAGCCGTTCGGCTACGGGCGCATCCTCGCCGCCGAGTACTCCGGCAAGGTCGCCGGACGCCACCGTGCGTTCTACTACAAGCCGCGCGGCAAGAACGCCAAGGGCGACTACTACAACGAGCGCGCGCGGCTGATCCGCCGCCAGTTCATCAAGACGCCGCTCTATCACTATCGCCGCATCAGCTCGCGCTTTCACCACCGCCGCTTCCACCCGGTGCTCAAGCGTCGCAAGCGCCACAACGGCGTCGACTTCGCGGCGCCGCCCGGCACGCCGGTGGTGGCGGCCGCAGACGGCGTGGTGCTCTCGGCGGCGCGCGCCGGCGGCGCCGGACGTGCCGTGCTGCTGCAGCACAAGGGCAAGATCGTCACGCAGTACTTCCATCTGCTGCGCTTCGCACGCGGCATCCGCGCCGGGCGCAAGGTGCGCCAGCGTCAGGTCATCGGCTACGTCGGCTCGACCGGCCTCGCCACCGGACCGCACCTGCACTACGGCATGAAGATCCGCGGGCGCTACGTCAATCCGCTGCGCATGCACATCCCGCAGGGACGGATGCTGCCGCTGCCCGAGCGCGCGCGCTTCCGCCGCGTGGCGCACAAGCTGGCCCGCGAGCTGTCGGGCATCACCGTCGCGTCGAGGTGAGCGCCCCGCGGCGAGCCGCCGTCGTGGTGTTCGCCGCGCTGGCTGCGGTCGGCTGCTCGTCGGTCAACGTCAAGCGCTGGCGCGCGCCGGACGCTTCCAACCGCGTAGCGGCGATCAAGACGATCGCGCTGATGCCGCTGCTGCTGGCGGGCAAGCGTCGCACCGAGGGAAGCCACAACACGGTGGGGCCGCGCTGGATGGCGCGCTACGCGTGGACCAGCACCATCGCCGCCGACCAGTACCAGCCAGCGGCGGACGTCTTCGCGGTGGGCATGAAGAAAGCGTTCCCAGGGCGCCAGGTGATCGCCGCCGACGTGATCGATGTCGAGATGCGCAAGCTCGACGACCGCGAGCGCGCCTCGGGGCTCGACAAGCCGGCCACCAACGCGCGCGTGGCGGCGGCGCGCGTCGCGCGCGCTACCAAGGCCGACGCCGTGCTGGTCTGCGAGCTGCGCGACTTCAAGGCGCGCGCGGCGGGGCTCGGCGAGAGCGCGCGCACCAGCGCCCGCGCCGACATCGCGCTCTACACCGTCGACGAGAAGCAGATCTGGCGCATGCAGGCCGAGATCGTGCGCGGCCCGGCGGGCAGCAACGACGCGCCCACGCTCACGCAGCTGATGGAGTACTCCACGCCGCGCCTGGTCAAAGAGGTGCGCGCGATGATGGGCGACTAACAGCATCCAGCGTTCGACACCTGTCAGGTCTCATGTCGCGGCGAACGGCGGGGCGCTAGCCTTGACGGTGGGCCTTTCTCAGGAGATCGCGATGGATTGCTGCTGCTTCATCCAGTTCGAGCTTTCGGCGGCGCCCGAAGCGGAGTGGGTGCCGATGGGGCTGCGCGACGGGGTCTGCTCGCTGCGCCGCACCGCGCCCGCGAGATACGCCGAGATGTTGCGCAACGCCGGCGTGGAGATCGACCATGAGGCGGAGGTCGACTGCCGCTGCCTGCACAACCTCGACGCCAGCTGGCCCAACTGTCCGCTGTATCGCAAGGCGCTGCGCGGGCGAGAGAAGCGGGCAGCGCGATAGCACAGAGGGGGCTGTTGCAGCCCCCCTGCGTTAGTCGTCGAAGGCGCTGATGCCTTCGCGCACCGCTTTGACGCCCCAGCGGTAGGCTTCTTCGTTGACGGGGATCATCGCGCACTTGCTGGCGAGGCTGAGGCGCAGCGTGGTGAGGAACGACTCGTCGGCGAGCAGCTTGAGGGCCTCTTGCAGCGCGCCGAGCGCGACGACGTTTTTGACCACGCGCGCGCCGAGGCTGCTCGCGATCTCTGCGCACGGCACCGGGTAGACGCGCACGCTCGCGTCGACCTCGGGCGCCGCGCTGATCACGCTGCTGTCATAGATGATCACGCCGCCTGGGCGCACCGCCGAGGCGAACTTGGCGAGGCTCGGCGCGTTGAAGGCGACGAGCACGTGCGGCTCGGGGGCGGCCGGCGAGAGCACTTCGTCGCGCGCGATGTGCACGTCGGCGTAGGACGTGCCGCCGCGTGACTCGGGCCCGTAGCTCGGGATGTGCGTCGCGTCGAAGCCTTCGTTGATCGCGGCCTTGGTCACCAGCAGCGCCGCCGTCTGCGCGCCGTCACCGCCGGCGCCGGCGAGCTTGATCGAGACGTCGACGGGATCGACGTGCTCGGGGAAGCCGCTGCAGAAGCGCTCGGGCCGTTCGGCGCTGGCCTCGATCACCTCGACGACACGGCCGGGGTCGAAGCACGGCTTCTCGGGGGCGAACCACGGCTCAGCGGCTTCGTCTTTGAGCACGCCGAGCGGGTAGGCCTTGCTCAGCACGTCGCGCACGTGCGCTTCGGCGTCGATCGATGACATGCCCCAGTGTGTGGGGCACTCGCTGAGCACCTCGACGAAGCCGAAGCCGCGCCCTTCGACCTGCAGCGTGAGCGCCTTCTTGATCGCCTTCTTGCACGCCTTGCGCGTGCGCTGATCGTAGAGCGCGCAGCGCTCGACGTAGGTGGCGCCGTCGAGCTGCGAGATCATCTCGCTGACGCGCATCGGCGGGCCCTGCATGCGGCCGCGCCCGTGCGGTGTGGTCGTCGAGGTCTGGCCCATCAACGTGGTCGGCGCCATCTGGCCGCCGGTCATGCCGTAGATGGCGTTGTTGATGAAGACGACGCTGATCGGGATGCCGAGCTGGGCGGCGTGGATGATCTCGGCCAAGCCGATGGAGGCGAGGTCACCGTCGCCCTGATAGCTGACGACGATCGACTCGGGGTTGGCGAGCTTGTGGCCGAGCGCCACCGCCGGCGCGCGCCCGTGCGCGGCCTGCGTGTTGCCGGTGTCGAAGTAGTAGAAGAGAAACACCGCGCAGCCCACCGGCGAGATCATCACGGTGCGCTCTTCGACGCCGAGCTCGACGAGCGACTCGGCGACGTACTTGTGCGCCAGGCCGTGGCCGCAGCCAGGGCAGTAGTGAGTCGTCGCGCCCTTGAGGCCTTTGCCGTGAGCGTGGCGATCGAAGTGCTCGAAGAATGCCGTTTTGCCGCTCATCGGTTATGCCTCCCGCGTGACGCCGCGAACCGTCTCGATGATCTCGCGGTCCGACGGCAGGATGCCGCCCATGTGCCGCAGGTGTGAAAGCTCGGGCCCGCGCAGCCCCGCGCTGTGCAGCGCAAGACGCAGCTCGTCTTCGAGCTGTCCGTCGCTGGCCTCGACGACGACGATGCGCTCGACGTGGTCGAGCAGCGGCACGAGGCCGTCGATGGGAAATGGCCAGACGGTGACGGGCTGATAGAGGCCGACCGGCAGGCCCTCGCGCCGCAGTTGCTCCACCGCGGCCTTGGCCATGCGCGCAGGCGTGTTGCAGGCGATGACGAGCGTCTTGGCGTCGTCGGCGTGGTTGGCGACGAAGCGCTGCTCGTGTTTTTGCATCTCGCGATACTTGGCGCTGATGTGCTCGTTGTGTCGCTCGAGCTCGGTCCAGTCCTGGAAGATCGACGAGTTCAAGTTGCCGCTGTGGGCGGCGTCGCCGTAGACGGCCCAGCCGGGAAGCCCTGGCTCGACCATCGCGTCGGGCAGCGTGACGCGGCCGGTGATCTGACCGAGGAAGCCGTCCGCGGCGACGATCACGGGGTTGCGGTATTTGAAGGTCAGCTCGAAGGCCAGCATGGTCTGGTCGAGCATCTCTTGCGGCGAGGTGGGCGCGAGCACGATGGCGTGCGTGTTGCCGTGGCCGAGGCCGCGGCAGCAGAGCTTGAGGTCGGACTGCTCGGGGCCGATGTAGCCGAGCCCGGGGCCGGGGCGCATCACGTTGATGAACACGCTCGGCAGCTCGGCGCCGATCATGTACGAGATGCCCTCGAGCATCAGCGCGAAGCCCGGCGAGCTGGTGAACGTCATCGTCGGCAGGCCGGCACCGCCGGTGCCGTACATGTGATTGACGGTGGCGACCTCGCTGCACGCTTGCAGGAACACGCCGCCGAGCTTTGGCAGGAGCTTCGAAAGAAGCTCCGCGCCTTCGGTGGAGGGCGTGATCGGGTAGCCGAAGACGTGGCGGCATCCCGACAGCAGCGCGCCGATGGCGGCGGCGTAGTTGCCCTTGAGCACCAGCGGGCCGAGCTCGGGCAGCGGGATCTGGCGCGCGGCGATGTCATCGGGGCGCGGTGGGCGCGCGGCGCGCTCGCCGTAGAGGTGCTCGGGGTGCTCGAGATCGTAGACGGTGTTACCGAGGCCGTAGGGTTCGGGGCACGCCGAGAGGCACAGGCCGCAGTGGTTGCAGATGTCGTAGTCGATGACCACCGGCACGTAGCCCGACGTCTGCTCGATCTCTTCGCCAAACGAGATCGCGTGCTTTGGGCAAGCTTCGATGCAGCGCCCGCAGCCCTTGCAGAGCGCGGGCGTCAGCACCACGGGAGGACGTTGTTTCTTCGGCATGAGGCCTCCACGGCCGGGGATACCTTCCTGTTAGCAACGCGCTGGCGTCGCCTACATGTCAGGTGTCATGCCGATGTCGGATCTCAGCTCGCTTGGCTAGCTCGCGACGTGAACGCCTTTGCCGAGACACAGGTGCATCGCCTCTTGCAGCCCTTCGCTGAGGGTCGGGTGGGCGTGGATGGTGTCGGCGACGTCGTCGAGGAAGGCGCCCATCTCGATGGCCAGCGTGGCCTCGCCGATGAGCTCGCTGGCGTTGGGGGCGACGATGGTGACGCCGAGCAGCCGCTCGTCGGCGGCGTTGGCGACGGCCTTGATGAAGCCCTGCTCGGCGCCGAGGGTCATGGCGCGACCCGAGACGCGCAGCGGGAAGCGCCCGGTGAGCACCTCGTAGCCGCGCGCGCGCGCGGTGCGCTCGTCGAGGCCGACCCAGGCGATCTCGGGATCGGTGTAGATCACGGCGGGGATGACCTGGTTGTCGAACGCGGCGCTGCCGGGCGCGACGATCGAGGCGGCCGCTACCTCGGCCTCGCGGTAGGCCTTGTGCGCGAGCGGCGGGCCGTCGACGACATCGCCGATGGCGTAGATGTTCTCGGCGCTGGTGCGCTGTTGCTCGTCGACCTTGATGTGGCCGCTCGGGTCGAGCTCGACGCCGGCCACGTCGAGGCCGAGGTTGTCGGTGAGCGGGCGGCGGCCGACGCAGACGAGCACGCGATCGCAGGGCACGAGCTGGCGCGCGTCGTCGTCGGCCGCGCCGAGTCGCTGCAGGGCGAGCGCTTCGCCGTGGTAGCCGACGGCGCGCGACTCGAGGTGCAGGTTGACGCCGAGGTCGCGCAGCACGCGCGTCATCAGCTTGCCGACCATCGGGTCGAGGTCGGGCAGCAGCGCGGGCACCACGTCGACGATCTCGACCTGCACGCCGAGCTTGGCGTAGACCAGGCCGAGCTCGAGGCCGATGTAGCCGGCGCCGACCACGGCGAGGCGCTCGGGCAGGCTGCTCGGCGAGAGCGCCTCGCGCGAGCCGATGACGCGCTCGCCGTCGAAGGGCAGGTCGGCGAGCTCGATGGGGCGCGTGCCGGTGGCGACGATGGCGCTGTCGAAGGTCACGCGCTGTGTGGCCGACTCGCCTTCGACGTCGAGCTCGCTGTCCGAGACGAAGCGCGCGCGGCCGACCATGTGCGCCACGCCGGCCTTGTCGGTGAGCGTGCGAACACCGCCGGTGAGGCGCTTGACGACGCTGTCCTTCCAGCTCACGAGCTTGGGCAGATCCACGCGCACGTCGCCGATCTCGATGCCCATCGCCGCGGCGTGGCGCGCTTCGGACGCGAGGTTGGCGGCGTGGATCAGCGCCTTGGAGGGGATGCAGCCTTCGTTGAGGCACACGCCGCCGAGCGCGCCGCGCGTGTCGACGAGCAGCACGTCACGGCCCTGCTGCGCCAGGCGCAGCGCGGCGAGGTAGCCGCCCGGCCCGGCGCCGATCACCACGTGCTCGCAGCCGCGAGCCATCGACCCGACCACCATCTCAGAGCTTCAGCATCAGCATGTCGGGGTTTTCGACGAGCTCGATCAGGTCGTGCATGAAGCGCGCGGCGACCATGCCGTCGATGATGCGGTGATCGTAGGAGCAGGAGATGAACATCTGCTCGCGCGCGACGATGGCGCCGTCGACGACGGCGGGACGCTGCTTGATGGCGTGCAGGCCGACGATGGCGAGCTCGGGTTGGTGGATGATCGGCGTGGCGAAGGCGCCGCCCAGCGGGCCGATGCTGCTGACGGTGAAGGTGCCGCCGCGCAGCTCGGCGGGCGTGAGGCGCCGCTCGCGCGCGCGCGCGGCGAGGCTGTCGAGCTCGCGCGCGATGGTGAGGATGTCCTTCTTGTCGGCGTGACGCAGCACGGGGACGATCAGGCCCTCGTCGGTGTCGACGGCGACACCGACGTGCACGTAGCGCTTGATCACGATCTCTTGGCGCGCCTCGTCGTAGCTGGCGTTGAGCAGCGGGTGATCGCGCAGCGTCGAGGCGACGGCCTTGATGAAGTAGGGCAGCAGCGTTAGGCGCGGTCCGCCGTTTTGCACGAGGCGATCGCGCGCGCGCCGCTGCCACGAGAGCAGCTCGGTGACGTCGGCCTCGTCGAAGTGCGTGACGTGCGCCGAGGTGTGCTTGCTGGCGACCATCGCTTCGGCGATGACGCGGCGAAGATGCGTCAGCGCGATGCGCTCCTCGGGCTCTTCGCCAGCGCCGTAGCTGTCTTGGCGCGCGAGCGGTGCCAGCGCGGTGGATGGCGCGCGCGCGGCGCCGGCGCCGGGACGCCGCTCGACGGTGGTCAGCTGCTGCGTGATGGTGCGGCGCCGGCCGTCGCCCTTGTCGCGCGTGGCGGCGTGGCCCGGGCGCGTGTCGGGCTGCGGGTCGAAGCGACCGGTGGCGCGCGTGTCGGGCTGCGGGTCGTAGCGATCGGTGGCGCGCGTGTCGAAAGCTGGCAACGCCTGGGTTGGCTCTGGGCGCGTGCGGCTGTGCGGCGCGACGGCCTCGAGCGACTGCGTCGGCGCCGGGCGCGCGCCGTCACCGCTCGGTTGGTGCGAGGCGGCGCGCTGCACGTCCTCGTCGGTGATGCGACCGCCGCGACCGCTGCCGTTGACTGCGGCGAGATCGACACCGAGCTCGCGCGCCAGCGCGCGCGTGTGAGGCGTGGCCAGCGGGCGGGGCGCGTCTTTGCCGGCGCCGCTTTGTGCCTCGCCGGGGTGCGGGCGATCGACGGCGCGCAGCGCCTGAGCCAGCGGTTGGCTGACGCGCGGGCGCGCGCTCGCGCCGTCGCCGCTGTTGCCGCTGCCGCTCGGCGCGCCGGCCGCGACGTCGCCGGGCTCGGCGAAGGTGATCATCACCTGACCGACCTCGACGATGTCGCCGGGCTCGAAGTGAAGCTGCTGCACGACCGCGGGGCGCGGCGCGGGCAGCTCCACCACCGCCTTGTCGGTTTCGAGGCGGCAGAAGGGCTGGTCGAGGGTCACGGCGTCGCCGACGGCGACGAGCCACTCGACGAGGGTGCCTTCATGTAGGCCTTCGCCGACGTCGGGGAGCTTGAACTCGAAGGGCATGGGCCCGTGTTTACTACGAAAAGGCTAATCTGCGGGCAGCTTTTGCAGCTTGCGCTGCAGCGTGCGGCGGTGCAATCCGAGCCGGCGCGCCGCCTCGGAGACGTTGCCGTCGCAGTCGGCGAGCACGCGCTGGATGTGCTCCCACTCCACGCGCGAGAGGGTCGCGGCGACGGGCGCTTCGTCTTCATCGGCCGGCGTGGCGTCGGCGAGGCCGAGGGCTGCGAGGATGCGCTCGACGACGACTGGCTTTTGCAGGTACTCGCTGGCGCCGCGTTTGACCGCCTGCACGGCGGTGGCGATGCTGCCGTACCCCGTGAGCACCAACACGCGCGTCTCGGCGCAACGAGCGCGCAGGGCGTCGACGATGTCGAGGCCGCTGCCGTCGGGCATCTTCAGATCGACCACGGCGAGATCGAATGGCGCGACTGCGTCGTCGATAACCTGTCGCGCGGCCCCCACGCCGGCTCATAGCTCGACGGCGAGGCCGCGTCGCTCGAACGCGCGCGCCAGTCGCGCGCGAAAGGCGTCGTCGTCGTCGACCAGAAGCAGTGTCTTGGCGGATGCGTCGGTCATCGGTGGTGGCGTGGGCTGGAGACGTTGCCTTCGAGGGCGAGCCGAGGATAGCGAATGCGCACGCGCGTGCCCTCGCGTGGCGTGGTGTCGAGCTCGAGCGTCCCGCCGAGCTGCTCGACGACGGCGCTGGCGAGAAAGAGCCCCAGCCCGAGGCCCTCGGACTTGGTCGTGAAGAACGGGTCGCGCGCGTGGGCGAGCACCTCCGCTGGCATGCCTTCGCCCTCGTCTTCGACGACGATCTCGACCTGATCGTCGGCGAGCGGTCGCGCGCGCAGCGTTACGGGGGCGTCATCTCTGGATGCCTGCTCGGCGTTTTCGACCAGCGAGAGCAGCACGCGACGCATAGCACGCAGTGGCAGCCGCTGCGTGCTGTCGTCTTCGAGCTCGACGACGAGGCGCGGGTGCTCGGCGGCGAGTGGATCGACGACCTCGCGCAAGGTCGTCGGCTGCGGCATCTCGCCGATCACCTCGCCCGACTCGGCGCCGAGCTGTCCCAGGATCTCGGAGCAGCGTTGCACTTGCTGTCGGATCAGCTCTACGTCCTCGATGA
>JAGQIK010000548.1 GCA_020431405.1 Myxococcales bacterium | reverse complement strand
CGACGCAAGCGCGCGGCCGCCGCCAAGGCGGCCAAGGCGGCCAAGGCACGTCAGCGCAAGTCGCGCACTGTCTCGGTGTCACGTGTTCTCAGCAAGTACCGCCGAGTCAAACAGGAGTACCAGCGTTTCGCCCGCTCCTACGGCGCGCGCTTGCAGAAGGAGTGGAACGCGATCCTCTTCGCCAACACGTTCCAGGGCCGAGACTCCGACAAGTATCGACGGCTCGATCGCCTGCTCGACCAGCTGCGCCGCAAAATGGCGCGCATCCGCAACGGCGGCTAGCCGCAGACAGCCGCGGCTAAGGAAAAAACTCCCAGGTCCCACGGGCGCCCACCGGCGTGATACAACACGCGCGACTTCGCTGGCCGCGGAGTAATCATCCGCGCAGAACTACCCGAGGAGCGCCGTGAAGAAGGTCGAAGCCATCATCAGGCCGTTCAAGCTCGACGAGGTCAAAGAAGGGCTGTCGGACATCGGCGTGCAGGGCATGACCGTCGTAGAGGTCAAAGGGTTCGGGCGCACCGGCGGCAAGAAAGAGGTCTACCGTGGCTCGGCCTATGTCGTCGACTTCGTGCCCAAGGTGAAGGTCGAGGTGGTCGTGCCGGACGAGCTCGTGCGTCAGGTGGTCGACGCGGTGATGGGCGCAGCGCGCACGGGTCGCATCGGCGACGGGAAAATCTTCGTCAGCAGCGTCGACGAAGTGGTGCGCATCCGCACGGGAGAGACCGGCGAGAGCGCCCTCTGATCAAGCGAATCGCACGTCGTATTGACCAACCGCGATACGAGGAGAGATCTAGATGACCCCGAAGGACGTGATCAAGTTCGCCAAAGACCACGGCGCCAAGATGCTCGACATCAAGTTCGTCGACTTCATCGGACAGTGGCAGCACTTCGGTATCACCGGCAGTCACCTCGAGGAAGGCCTCTTCGAGGACGGCCTCGGTTTTGACGGCTCCTCGATCCGCGGCTGGCAGCCCATCGACGCTTCGGACATGCTCGTGCTGCCCGACCCCGAGACGGCCAAGATGGACCCCTTCACCAAGGTCCCGACGCTGAGCCTGATCGCCAATATCGCCGATCCGATCACGCGCGAGCCGTACACGCGCGACCCGCGCCACATCGCCAAGAAGGTCGTCAAGTACCTGCAGGCGAGCGGCATCGCCGACACGGCGTACATCGGCCCCGAGGCCGAGTTCTTCATGTTCGACGACGTGCGCTACGAGCAGTCGGCGCACCGCGGCTTCTATCAGGTCGACTCCGACGAGGCGGCGTGGAATACGGCGCGCGACGAGGCCGGCAGCAACCTCGGCTACAAGCTGCAGCACAAGGCCGGCTACTTCCCCGTCTCGCCTTCCGACACCCTCGACGACATCCGCGTCGAGATGGTGCTGCAGCTCGAAGCGCTCGGCATCACCATCGAGGCGCAGCACCACGAGGTCGCCACCGCCGGCCAGTGCGAGATCGACATGCGCTTCGAGGAGCTGGTCAAAATGGCTGACCAGTGCATGTGGTACAAGTACGTCATCAAGAACGTGGCCAAGCGCCACGGCAAGACCGTCACGTTCATGCCCAAGCCGATCTACGGCGACAACGGCTCCGGCATGCACACCCACGTCAGCCTCTGGAAGAACGGCGACACGCTCTTCGCCGGCGACAAGTACGCGGGCATGAGCGAGATGGCGCTGCACTTCATCGGCGGCCTGCTCAAGCACGCGCGCGCCGTCTGCGCCTTCGCCAACCCCACCACCAACAGCTATCGCCGCCTGGTACCGGGCTACGAGGCGCCGATCAACCTGGCGTACTCGAGCCGCAACCGCTCGGCGTCGGTGCGCATCCCGATGTACTCGCCCTCGCCGAAAGCCAAGCGCCTCGAGTTCCGCACGCCCGACCCGTCGTGCAACCCGTACCTGTCGTTCGCCGCGATCCTGATGGCCGGCCTCGACGGCATCGAAAACCGCATCGACCCGGGCGAGCCCCTCGACAAGAACATCTACGCGCTGCCCGCCGAGGAGGCAGCCAAGGTCGGCAAGACGCCGTTCACGCTGTTCGAGGCGCTCGAGTCGCTGCGCGAGGACCACGAGTTCCTGCTGCGTGGCGATGTCTTCACCGAGGACGTTGTGAAGGGCTGGATCGACTTCAAGATGGAGGAAGAGGTCAAGCCGATGCTGCTGCGTCCCACCCCCTACGAATTCGCGCTTTACTACGACTGCTAGAGCGCGGTCTTTGTCAGCCGAGCTGTGTTGAACTGCGACGCCCTCTGCTCCTATAATGGCTAGGATTTTCGAAGGGTAGGGCCCTTGCAGCAGCACAGCTCAGGCTGGCGCGAGAGAGCGTGGGTCGGCTTTCTCAGCGTCGCTCCTCTACGCGCATACACGCAGTTGATTCGGGCGCTGGCCGATATCTCGCTGCCGCGCGCGCTGCGCGAGCCCGTCTTTGGTCCCATCGCGGAACGTATCGGGATGAACCTCGGCGAGGCCGAGCTGTCGCTGTCGGACTACGACTCCTTTGGCGAGCTCTTCGTGCGGCGCCTGCGCGATGGTCAGCGGCCCATCGACGCCACCGACGGCGCGCTCGTTTCGCCGGTGGACGGCTGCGTCAGCATCTGCGGCATCGCCGACGGCGATAGCCTGGTGCAGGCCAAAGGGATCGACTACAGCCTCGCCGAGCTCGTCGACGACGCCGCGCTCGCCGAGCGCCTGCAGGGCGGCGCCTACACGACGATCTATCTGCGCCCCAAGGACTACCACCGTATCCACACGCCGGTGTCGGGGCGCATCGTCTCGTCACGCCGCGTGGGCGCCGAGCTGTTTCCCGTGCAGCCGTCGGTGGTGCGCAACCTGCGCGGTCTGTTCGCGCGCAACGAGCGCGTGGTGATCGAGATCGAGAGCGACGAGGTCGGCGTGATGGCCCTCATCGCGGTGGGCGCCACGGCGGTCGGCTGTATCACGACCGTCTTCGGCGCGCCTGACGGCTATCGGCGCTACGATCCGCCGATCGAGATCGAAAAGGGAGACGAGGTTGCCGCGTTCAACCTGGGCTCGACCGTGATCCTGCTCTGCGAGCGAGGGCGTGCCGCCTTCGACGTGACGCCGCTGCAGGAGGTGCGTGTCGGCCAGGTCATCGGCAGCGCCGAGCCCGCGATGGCGCGCCGGCGTGCAGGTGGGGGAGAATAGGCGGCGTGGACGAGAAGGGCTGGAAGAAAGATCTCGTCTTCACCGACGAAGAGCTGCAAGAGCTCGACGCGAGCCGCGAGTACCGCTCGAGCGTGACCGATCCGGGCAAGCCGCGTAAGCGCGTCAAGCGACCGCCGCCCGTCGACGTGGCCGGCCGTCCGCTCGCGCCGCCGACCATCGACGTGTCGAAGGCCGAGATCGCTCAAGCGAAGGTCGACGACGCGCCGCGACAGCGCACGAAGACGCTGCCGATGATCCCCAAGATGGGATCTTCGAGCGCCTCTAGCGCGAGCTCGCCGGCGTCCGTGTCCGCACCCGTGTCCGTGTCCGCGCCGGCGCCGCTGGCGGTCCCGCCCGTGCGCGCCACCAAGGGGCCGTCCGCGGTGCCGCCGCCGCCGCCGCGCGACCCCGACGCGCCAGCCAAGACGATCTCCATGGGAGCCGTGGTCGTGGCACCCGGCGCTGCGAGCAAGGCGCACGATGAACAGTGGGCCGAGCCTTCGGATCTGAGCCAGCCAACCATCGAGATGTCTCCACGGGCTGCTCACCCCGCGCCCCGGCCTCACGTGGGCAAGCCCCCCACGGCGCCGATGGTGCCCGCCGCCGAGCCCGACGATCCAACGCCTCCGCCCACACCCGCGCGGTCGGTCGCGCCGCCACCGCCCCCGCAGGTGGATGACGACGAAACCACCGCCTTCAGGCCCGACGAGGCCACCGGCGAGCTGGATCCGAGCGAGCTCGTCATCTCGAGCGCGAGTGGCGATGAAGAAGGTGACGACGACAGCCGCGCCAACCGCGTGGCCGTGCTGCTCTCGGCCTTGCGACCCGCCGCCGGCGCGGTGGATCCGGAAGACGCGCCGACCGAGATCCGCTCGCCGGCGCAGATCGAGGCCGAGATGGCGGCCGCGCGCGCCGAGCATGATTCGTCGCGCGCACCGTCCGGCGGACCGTTTGGGTTGGCCAGCGACCTGGTGGAGCCGCAGCCCGAGCCCCCGATCGAAAGGGGCGAGCCGCTGGTCGAGGGATCCGACACGATCGAGATGGGCCCCGAGATCCAGGCGCAGATCCACGCCGAGCTCGCGCGGCAGGACGCCGAGGCCGCTGCACGCGCTCGGCGGGGAGCCGTCGAGCCGGAGGAGCTCGACAGCGCCGACGTGGTGCCCGACGAGCCCGAGGCGCCGGTCGAGGTCAACATCGACTTCGATGACGACAGCGTGCCCGGCTTGCCCGAAGACACGAGCACGCCGAGCGCCGAGGCGGCGCAGAAGAAGCCGCCGCCGATTCCTGCAGAGCCCAGCGCGCCAGAGGAAGGCGAGGCGGCGGACGAGGATCGCGAAGAGCCGTTCGACCCCACGCGCGGCGACGAGTCGCAGTCGGTGGTCACGATCCGTCGCGGCGAGCGCGCCTTCGACGAAGAGGACGGCGTGCTCACGTCCGCGCCGCCCGACGAGGATGAAGACGCCGAGTACGACCCGCTCGGCGAGACGCTGCCACCGCTGGCTGGCGTGCAGGCGCCGTCCGTCGAGAATGCGGCGCCGCAGGCCGCCGTCCCCGCCCCGACCCCAGCAGCATCGCAGCCCGCGGCGCCGAAGAGCGCGGCGCTGCCGCTGGAGGCGCAGCGCACAGAGGCGCAGCGCACAGAGGCGCTGCCGCCGATCCCGGCGCCCGACGACAGCGACAGCGGTCAGGACGACGCCATCGAGGAGATGGCGATCGAGGATGACCTGCCGCTCGAGCCCATCGAGTCCGACAGCGTCCCGATCGTCGAGGACGCGGCCGAAGACGACGACGTGCCCATCGTCGAGGATGTCTCCATCGAGGAGGACGTGGCCGCCGGCGAAGACGCGCTCTCCGCGGCGCCGACGCGCGAGATGAGCTCCGACATCTCGCACGAGCTCGCGGCCGAGATGACGAGCATCGACGACGACGCGCTCGAGGATGCCAAGACGGTCGAGCACACCAATATGCTCGTCGCCGACGAAGAGCCTGCAGCGCCCGCAGCGCCGCCGGCGGTCGCGTCAGCCGCGGTCGTGTCACCAGCGGCCGTGTCACCAGCGGCCGTGTCACCAGCGGCCGTGTCACCAGCGGCCGTGTCACCAGCGGCCGTAGCGCCGGCGGTGGCCGTAGCGCCGGCGGCCGTAGCGCCGGCGGCCGTAGCGCCGGCGGCCGTGCCGCCTGCTG